>JAGOML010000002.1:0-83210 GCA_017993575.1 Anaerolineaceae bacterium
ATTTTTCTGCCAATCAGCATATACCCTGAAGCCATCCAGGCACCCAGCAGCGCAAGAAACATGCCCTTAATAGTTTCGGGATTGCTGCCCAAGAATTTGTCTGTACACGACAGGCCGGAAGTGGAAAAAGTGCAGGAACCGCCCACTGCGATGATGAGCCCTCCTAGAATAGCCGCTGCCATACCTGCGTAAAAACTGCTTTGCACCTTTTCTTTTAGAAATATTGGCGAAAGCAGCGCAACCCACAGGGGCGTGGTTGTAACCAGGATAACAGAGCTGCTGACGCTGATAAATTCCAAGGAACTAATCCAGACTACAAAATGCGCAGCCAGAAAAGCTCCCGAGAGTGCCATCCATAAGAAGTTCTTTCTGGTGACGGTTTGGTGATGGGTGGAGCTTGTGAGATACAAAATTCCACTTAGAAGCGTAGACAAGCCCAGCCGGTACGCGGCTATTACCAACGCTGAGGTCTGGTCATTTACCAGCCTGATGAGTATCGCGGCCGTGGAAACAGCCAGGATGCTGATAAAAAGCAATAAGTAAGATGAGACGCGCTTTGATTGAGCCAACTGGTAACCTTCTAAAACTGTGTTAAACTAATGCGATGATTTTACCGCTGGAGTGAGAAATGGCATTTGTTATTACCAATTTATGTTTGCGCGATGGCGGCTGCGTGGTTGCCTGCCCTGTAGCTTGTATCGTCCCGGGGAAACCTGAGGAACAATATCCGCTTTACTACATTGATCCGAATACCTGCATCGATTGCGGCGCTTGCATACCCGAATGCCCCTACGGCGCGATCTTCACGCTCCACGATGTCCCAAATGCCTACCTTGCCTCTGGTGGAGAAGTACTCAGCGCGCCGGTTGGTACACCAGGTTACGAACAGCCCTTAGACACATTCACATACGAAGGCGAGCCGGTCCACATTCCGGCAACCCGCGCGCTAATACCTGGCGAGATTGTTGACCTGACGGAATTTATTCAGGTTAACCGCGATTTTTTTGAAAACGGGCCAGGCTACGAAGCGCTGCTTTCCTAATCTGTTACTGAGACGCTTCCTGAGCTGCCATGCCAGCGCCAATAATGCCGGCTGTGTTTTCCAACTTTGCAGGCAAAATTTTTGTTTTGACCTTTAGGAACTCGGCATAACTTTCATATTTAGAGCTTATCCCGCCTCCTAATATGAACAGATCCGGGTTAAACAAGAATTCATAGGTCTGCAGCACCTCGGTGAAGCACTTGCCCCACTTTTTCCAGCTAAGGTCATCTCTCTGCCGTACAGCATCGGACGCGCGATGCTCCGCGTCTTTTCCGCGGATCTTTAGGTGACCCAACTCCGTGTTGGGGATTAGGTGGCCGTCCACAAACAAAGCTGAACCGATGCCTGTACCAACAGTGATGAAAAGCACAGTTTTATATTCCCGCGCTTCTTCCACGCCGAAGCGCATTTCCGCCAGACCAGCAGCGTCGGCATCGTTTAGCACGGTGGTAATTTGCCCGGTTTGGTTAAAAATTAATGCGGCCACATCTGTCCCAATCCAGTTTTTGTGCAGGTTCGCGGCAGTCATCGCCACGCCTTTTTTTACTACGCCAGGGTATCCTGCCCCGATAATGCCGTGATAACCAAGTTTTTTGCGGATTTTTTCCACTATAGCAGCCACTTCGCGCGGTTTCACCAGCGCTTCGGTTTCATACCTAACGCGTTCTGAAACCATTTTTCCTGTTTCTGTATCGACCAGCGCTCCTTTCGTGGCTGAACCGCCAATATCGATGCCTAATGTAATCATTTTTCCTCCAGTCATTTACGGACAAGCATTATTCAGATGTTCCTCATAGGTTACAGAAAAGACATGCGTACCGCTGCCGTCGCAGCGTGAACGAAAAAAGTAATAGCCGGTTTGTTCAGGCTGAGCCGCAGCGAGAATAGTTCCTAGAGCAGGGCTTGAGATTGGACCAGGCGGTAAACCTTCATATCGATAAGTGTTGTAAGGCGAGTTGACGCTTAAGTCATCCAACGTCAGAGGGCTTTTCCACCAGTTGCTTTTTGTGGAATCATAACCAAGCGCGTACTGCACAGTTGGGTCTGTTTCCAGGCGCATTCCCGCAGCAAGGCGGTTGTAAAACACCGACGCGATGCGCGCTTTTTCTTCATCTGCTTGCGTTTCCCGCTCTATGATTGATGCGAGGGTAACAACCTCATGCAAGCTGATACTTTGGCGAGCCAAGCCTTCCTGCAGTTCAGGAGTTAACGCAGCTGTGATGAAATTTTCAAGGATTAGCGTGGTCATACTCTCCAGGCTTATGGTTGGCTCAAAACTGTATAAGTTTGGAAGGAAATAACCTTCCAATGAGGAACCCTCAGGGATATTGAGCCTGTCGCGCGTTTCTGTTATCGGATTAAGCGCAAAAGCCAGGAATTCCTGACCGCTGAAAGCGAAGCCAGAGGCTTCCACGGCAGCCGCGATTTCCTCCAAACGCCAGCCCGGAAAAATCCGAAAAGCAATATCCCTGGCGGCAGGGTCAGAAATTCTTTGTGCAATCTCAAGCGCCGGCAGTGTCTCAGACAGACTAAAAGTGCCAGCTTGGACCATGCGGTCACGCCCAGAGTAGGTCAGAAAGCTGCAAACCGCTTCCCCTGATGTGACATATGTTTCTTCTTCCAATCGCGAACAAATTCTCCGGACGGATTCATCCGGATTGATCGTGAATTTGCCGTTCTTGCCAGAATTTGCCATTTTAACTATCAGCTCTTCACGCGCCGCCAGCAGGGCAAGCGCTGACCTGCTTCGTTGAAGCAGGTTGAGCCGGGGATCGGCTGGACCGAAAAGCGCTTTCGCTTTGGCAGGCGCGTATACCAGTCCGTACGCAAGCGCAGCGCCTGAAATCAGGATTAGTAAGATAAGAAAAAAGGTAAAACGTGAACTGTGATTACGATTGGTCATGACTTTTCGCAATGTGAAATCTGTCTGTCAAGGTAATCCTGCAAAATAACCGCTGCGGCTAAATCATCCAGTGGCTTTCCGCGCTTTTTCCGCTTGATTCCAGCAGCAAGGCGGATTTCCGCAGCTTTTCGAGAAGATTGACTCTCATCCCACGGAAGAACCCGGCCTGGATGAACCACTCGGATGGCTTCAATCAGGCGCATCGCAGAGCGCGCTTTGGGCCCTGTGCCGCCTTCGCTGTCCAGGGCGACCCCGACCACAATTGTCTGGACCCCATGTTCTTGCGCCAAATTTGCGATGTTTTGCGCATCTTCTGGCCTCGAACAATGCTTAAGAATGGTGAGAGGCCTGGCAAGCGTACCAGTTTCATCGCTTATTGCGATCCCTATGCGCACTTCTCCGGGATCAACCGCAAGCGCTTTCGTCATAAGGCCTCCACGCGGTTCTTGTCAACTCCAAGAGGAAATTATACAATAGATTGAAATACGCTTGGTGAAGGGAAGGAATAATGAATATCGTTACGCAAGTCCAAAAAGCCACTATTTATCGCGACTCTGCCCGGGTTACCCGCTGCACGAAGGTGGACCTCAATGAAGGGAGAACGCTCTTGGAAATCGGTGGATTGCCGGTCGATTTAGTCATTGATTCCGTAAAAATACACGCCCATGGTGTGCCCGGCGCAAAGCTTGAAGGGTATTCTTCAAAACCGGTATTTCTTGAGAAAGTCACCAATCTCGAGATTCAAAAACTAATGGCAGAAGTGGACCAGCTTAATCAATTAGTTCTGGCACAGCAATCGCGCATTGCGGCGGTAAATGCCAGGATAGACCATTTGGACAACCTTTTTAAAGAAACGCGCAGCTTCGCGTTTGGCCTTACCAACCAAAAGCTTACAATAAACCAGCATTTCGAAACAATTGAGGCAATTGCGACTGAGCGGGAAAAAGCGCTCACCGAAAGGTCAAAATTCCAACTGGGCTTAATCGACCTGCAAAATCAATTCGCTGCCAGAAAAAAAGAATTGGAGCAGTTGAAATCTCAGCAAGAAACTGCGGCTTACCAAATTGACTTGCCGGTGATTATGGCCGAGGCCGGGACTCTGAGCGTAGAGCTCAGTTACCTGCAACCTGACTGCTTTTGGGTGCCCGCTTATGATTTTTCACTTCTGGATGGAAAACTGGAAATCCTTTACACTGCCAGCGTTTCTCAGCAAAGCGGTGAAAACTGGCAGGATATCGACCTGGAATTGAGCACGGCGGTTCCGCGCGGTTACTCTGACCTACCTGAATTACAACCCTGGTATCTTCAGAAATTTACTCCTCCGGTTCCCAGCCCGCTCCCCAGAGCCCGCCAGGATCGGATGATGAAAAGTGAAAACCTGGATGCATACGAGGCAATGCCAACCGCGCTTGCTCCCATGCAAGCTAGTTATGATGAGGCGGAAATTGACAACCTAGGTATGACCACTCGTTTCACGCTCACCCAAAAGGTGAGTCTGCCCAGCCAGCCTTCTCCTTCGCGGTTTACGATTTCAAACATCACTCTTGACGTGGAAGAGGATCGCTTAACAATCCCACGGCTATCTGAAGAGGTCTACCGCAGGGTTAAACTGACTAACACGAGTGATTTAGTGTTTCTCGCAGGCAGCGCGTCGCTCTACGCGGATGAAGCCTTTATCGGTGCGGTAACGATTCCATATATTCCCCAGGGTGCGGAGTACCTTCTCAATTTTGGCGCGGATGAGCGAATTGAAGTGAAAAGGGAAATAATTAAGCAATCCGCGGCGGGGAAATTCTTGCAGGATAAGCGCGTTAAGAGCTACGGATACCAGATCAGCATCAACAACCCGACGCCAGAAACAGTTGCAATTGTCTTGCAAGATCAGTTACCTGTCTCGCAGCACGAAGATATTAAGGTACGACTGGAAAAAACAGAGCCTAACCCGGATCAAAAGGATGATCTCAATCGGATGACATGGAAACTTACTCTGCCACCGAAATCGAAGAAGCTTGTCCAGTTTCACTTTGTCATCGAAGCTCCGACGGACATGCAAATTCGCGGTTTACCCTGGGATTGAGAGATTCAATAACCAGCAACTGGCGATTTTTTTATTGGCCTTAGTGGAAAGAAGGAGCGTAGTGTGGAACTAGCAGGAAAAACAGCTTTAATTACCGGCAGCGGTGTGCGCCTTGGTAAAGCGATTTCGAAGGCGCTGGCTGAAAATGGCTGCCAACTCGCGCTGCATTACAATTCTTCGTCCGAAGGCGCGGTAGAAATCAGAACTTATGCCCAATCCCTTGGAATTAAAGCGATTACCTACCAGGCGGACCTGAGCAAACCGGATGAACTGCGCGCGTTTTTTCAGGTTTGCTCCGCCGATTTTGGACATGTTGATATCCTCATCAACAACGCGGCGATTTACCTGCCCGGCAAAGGCATGGACACAACTTCGGAAACCTTGGAAAAGCAGTTCCGTCTGAATTTGTTTGCGCCTGTTTTACTTATCCGGGAATTCGCCGCGCAAATCCCGGAGGATGGTCAGGGAAAAGTTGTAAACATTTCAGACGCAAAAGTGTTCCGCCACCAAGCGGATCATTTTGCTTACCGCCTGACAAAAGCCGCCATCAATGAAATGACCCTGATGTTCGCGCTGGAACTCGCGCCGCGCATCACCGTTAACGCGATTGCTCCAGGTGTAATGCTTCCGTTGGCTGGCCGTGAGGATACCGACATGCAAGCCCTCGCAGACAGGCGCATCCCCCTAAAACGCGTTGGCAGCCCCGAGATTATCGCTGAAAACGTCCTCCATATTCTAAGCCAGGACTTCATGACTGGCACAATCGTTCGCGTGGACGGTGGTGAGGGGATTTAAACCGGGATTGGAACCAGAATTCCGAGTTTGTAGCAGGCTACTGCCAGATCCAATGGTATGCCGTATTGCGAACGGGCTGCGGGTGTAACAACCTTTTCGAACATCAGCAGCGACCGCAGTAACGGGATATCGTAATATCGGGCGTGATAATCCTGAAAGATTCCTTTTTCACTCAGGTAACACCATGGGGCTAAGGCGAAATGTGTGTTTTCATCCACGCTCAATGCTTTGCTGATTGGCTGCGCTCTTTTTTCTGCCTGACTGATTATTCTTGTGTAAGTCTCAAGCTGTCTGCTGAGCGAAAAAGCCGCCTTTATCCTTTCAAGTCGTTCTCCTTGCACTCTGATATTGTCTTTGAGGATTCTTGCCGCCGCAGACGCTGCAGCCCGGGAATCTCCATAATCAACTTTCTCGATCAAGTCATCCGGAAGCTGTCCGCGGTGCACCCCCACTCTTGCTGCAATGGAGGGCGTACCGCACACGAGCGATTCATAGGCAACATTCCCAAAAGCTTCCACCATGCTCCCCAGGCACAAGGTCACCTCTCCCGCTGCATAGTAAGCTGCCATTTCCGATTGGCTCAACCAGGCGTGGAAAATAAAGTTTTCTATCAAGCCACGTTGGCGCAATTCGGCTGATATGCTTTTATGAAATTCATTTTCCGCTTCGCCATTCATGACCTCCAACCATTGTGGAACCAATACCCGGATTCCTTCGATAGCGTGCTCATGAACCAGGGCGTCCACCACTTCGATGGTTTCCAGGAGGCCTTTGCCTGGTTCTGGGCGGTGTGGGTGAAGGATAATCCGGTGTTTTTGGGGGTCAAGCCCAAAACGCTTGTATGTTTGTTCCGGGTCTGCTGGGTAGAAAACTTCTGGGTCCAGTCCATTCAACACGACATGAACGCGGGTAGAGATATCGGGCAGCACTCTGCCGGCGGAAGCACGTATTGTATCCGCCGAAAATTGAGACACCGCGATGATTTCGTCTGCCTGGCTTATGAACGAACCGAGGATGGATTCCGGATAGAAGTTATCCCGAAACGAAACAATGGTAGGCACATCGGTTTGGAGAAACGGCAGCAGCAGCTCGCCGTCGTGAATATAAAACCTGTCGGCGCTTTTCAGCTCCCCAGCAACAAGCTCGCATAAGCGTGCCAGGTCTGCTGGGGACACCATGTACGGCTGAGGGAAAGGCAGATGAAAAGGTAAGACCGGCTTGACTAAAATTTTTTCACCTAGAGAAAAGACCTCCTGACCGCCAACAGCCTCAGCTGCCAGTAGAACTAGCTGGTGACCTTGTTCGGCGAGATGTGTGATCAGCCGCATCAGGTGCTTGGATGCCCCACCTGTTATGCGATCCGGGAAAACCGGGTTTATGGAAAAACAAACAATCTTCACGCCCCTCCCTATTCGAAGTAAAATAAAGCGGAGGTTGCCATGGATAAAATTATCATTACAGATCTGCTAACCACCGGTATCATAGGAGTAAAACATCCTGAACGTGACAAACCACAAGTTTTGTTAATTAATCTCACTTTGTACCGTGATCTCCGATTGGCCGGCGCTTCTGACAGTATCACCGATACAATAAACTACTCAACAATCGCTACGATTGTCAGTGAGCAAGTCTCCAACACGCAGTTTCACACGGTCGAGGCGCTGGCAGCGCATTTGGCTGACTACCTTCTGGGAAATTCTCCTCTGGAAGCGGTGCGCATCCGGGTTGAGAAACCCAAAAAGGTATCCAACACTGCGCGTGTTGGGGTGGAAATTTTCCGTCGAAAGACCAGCGCCTAAAGCTTAAACTCCGCTGAAATTCGGTTAAGAAACTCCATCCGTGTAGATAATTGGTCTCTAAAGGCGCCAAGCATATGCGACGTGGTCATGCTGGCGTCCTGTTTTTTAACCCCGCGCATCATCATGCAAAGATGTTTCCCTTCCGCGACAACTGCCACGCCCTTTGGTTGGAGGGTTTCCTGCAGAAAATCCGCGATTTGGATAGTCATTCTTTCCTGAACTTGCAAGCGTCGTGTAAACATTTCAACGATTCGCGGAATTTTTGAAAGGCCAATCACTTTTCCTGAAGGAATATAGGCCACGTGCACGATTCCATAGAATGGAAGCATATGATGCTCGCACATGCTGTAATACTCTATCCCCTTCACGATGACCATCTCGTCGTATTCCACGGTAAATAACGCGTTATTCACCAATTCTTCGGGGTTCATGCGGTAACCGGCGAGGATTTCCCCATAAGCCTTAGCGACTCGAGAAGGCGTTTTTAGCAAACCTTCCCGGTCTGGCTTTTCACCGATAGCTTCTAAAATCTTCGTGGTTGCCCTTTGAATTTTGTCATAATCCAGGTCAGTTTCACAAAACAAGTCCGCTGCTCTAAATAAAGGCTTTTCGCAATCCATACTTTCTCCTGTTGAAAATTAATCAAAAAGGCAGCCCTTGGGCAGGGCTGCCTCATGCATATCTCAGCTTACCCAACAATCGGATCGATTAAACCATAGGTTCCGTCGCGCCGTTTGTAAAGTACATTAATCTTATTGGTATTGGCATTGTAAAACACAAAGAAATCCTCATGCCCGAGTAACTGAAGCTGTTCAAGCGCTTCTGCTTCGTCCATGGGCGTGAGGGTGAAGCTTTTGCGGCGCACAATTAGTGGCGCGGCGTCGTCCAACGGTTCTTCGATTGGCTCCTCGGCAATATCCAAATCACTTTCTGGACGGTGATCCCAACGTTTTCCCTTGAAACGTTCTATCTGACGCGTCATCTTATCCACAGTAGCGTCGATAGCGGCAAAAATGCCATCCGCGCGCTCTTCAGAACGCAGGATAAACCCCTTTCCCCGGATAGTTATCTGAGCAATGAAGCGGTCTGCGGCATTTCTGGCAGTTTTTGCATACGCCAAATCCACCCGACAGTCTCCAATTTCGTTCAGAAACCTCTGCAATCTTGAAACTTTCTTTGTAGTGTAATCGTGAATTTTATCCGTGAGGTCTAAATCTTTCGTGAAAACATCGATTTTCAGTGTCATAGGCACCTCCTCTGGGTTATGAATAAATTATACCTTGTTTGAGTTCAGTTTTTCAACTGCTTCTGAAGAGTCCAATGCTTTTGCCAGGGTAATAACATGAACCTGCCCACTTCCCGCGCTTCGCAGCGCGTCCGCCGCCGCGCTGAGCGTAGCCCCGGTTGTGTATACGTCATCTACCAGTAGAATGCGTTTCCCCTGAACGGTTCGCGGATCTGCCATGAACGCACCCCGAACGTTTTCTTTCCTTTCCTGGATGTTGAGCTTAACCTGCGAGCGGGTGTCCCGGACGCGCGCCAGAGCCTTGCTTTGCAGTGGAAGGCGGAGATTAAGCGAAAGCGGAAAAGCAAGCACCGCGGCCTGGTTATATCCCCGCTCTCTTTGGCGTTTTTCACTTAATGGGACGGGTACCACCATGTCCACCTGCCAGTTCTCGGACTGCACCAGCCTGGAAAGTAATGACGCAACCGCATGGGCTAAGCCGAGGTCAGCTTTGTACTTCAAATTGATGACTATCTGCGTGATAACGCCTTCGTAAGCTGCCAGGCTGCGAATTTCCTGGTATGCCGGTGGCTGCTGGCGGCAGCGGGAACAGACTCCGCGGACTGCCATGGCACGCCCACAGTATCTACAGCCATTTCTGTTGGTAAATCTAATATGTTGGAGACATTCCGGGCAGATTTGATAAGCTTCAGCGCCACAACCCGCGCATTTCGGCGGAAATACCCAATCAATACTGTTCCAAAACGCGGAATAAACGCTTGAAAGAATGGCGTATTTGTCCGTCATTGGTTTACTTCAGGTTAGCGTTGTAAAAAAGTTGAATGGCTGGCCAGAATAAGGAAAAGAGTGTAAATAGAACCAGAAATATCAGGATCACCAGGAGGATATACTCCACTGGTCCCCATCCTTTAGGCGATTGTGAACGCATCAGTTTCTCCGAAGGCCGAGTGTTTCATAGTTTCAATTATAATTGGATTGTTCAACAGTCTTAAACCGCTAAATAATCTGTTGTTTTTTATCCAGGTTTACTGTATGATACAAAAGAATGGTCACTATTCGATTTAAAAGGAGCAAAAATGAGTGATATTTTCGATAAAGTAGTCGGTGAACAGGATTTCTTCAAAAAGCTCATCGCGAAGATTCCAGGGTTTAAGGGCTATGTGGAACGTGGCGATCGCAGAATGTCAGACAAACTATTGCGGGAACAGGTCGCGCTTGAGTTTGAATCCCAATACCAGCGTGTATCTGGCTTGCAGCGTGATTTGATTTCCCAGGGCGGGCTGGCGTATATTGACGACCTCGAAGCTGCAGCGATTAAGTTGCGCCAATTCATTGACCGCGTCCGGACCGCGTCTTATGGTTATGCTGGTATTTTTGACGCTGTCAAAATTAAAGAAGACGACCTGGCGCAGGTTTACCAGTTCGACAGCCAGCTGCTTGGACTAAGTGAAACCGTCACCCGCGCGATTGACAATGTGGAAACTTCTTTTGGCACAGATGGACTACCGGCAGCAATCAAGAACCTCACGACTGTCGCCCAGTCTTGCGTGGAAACCTTTAATAAACGGTCGGACGTGCTTAAAGGCATTGCGGCCAACTGACTATTGATTCACTAATGGATTTGGAGGCTTAAAAATGACAAGGATTTTTGATGTTGTTGAATACCCAAGCGAGATGGCAGATGAAATTGTCCATCGCTTTCCTGAAACCGGCGTTGCTGACTTACGCTTTGGCTCGCAGGTAATCGTCCGTGAATCACAGAATGTGGTCTTTTTCCGCGATGGGCGCGCGCTGGATGTGCTCGGGCCTGGTCGGCACACGATCACCACGGCAAATGTTCCTCTTCTGACCAATCTGTTGGGTCAGGCATTCGGCGGCCGGACACCCTTCACCGCGGAAGTCTATTATGTTTCGATGCGTGAATTCGCGGATCGCAAATGGGGCACTCCCCAGCCCATTATCGTGCGCAATCCCGGCGTTGGTCTGGGAATCGCGCTGCTGCAAGGATTTGGCACCTACAGTTTCCAGGTAAAGGATCCTCAGCAGTTTGTCACACAGTTGGTCGGAGCTCAGGGCGCCTATCGCACCTCGGATATTGAAACCCGCTTGCGCACCATGCTGCTTTCCAAACTGCAGGATGTGCTTGGCGAAACAACTGCCAAAAGCAGCGTGCTGGAACTTATTGGTCTGACTGAAGAATTGGGTGCGGCAGTCCGGGCAAAATCTCAGGACGATTTCCTCGCGATAGGTTTGCTTCTCAAGTCGTTCTATATTGGGAATCTCAAACCATCGGATAAATCCGCGGAAGAGCTGCGCCAGATGGGCATGCTGGATATGCAGACCTACACCCAGCTGCAAGCAGCCGACGCCATGCGGGATGCCGCTCAGAATCCTTCGGGCGGCGCTGGCCTGACCGCCGGAATCGGCGCTGGCATGGGCATTGGCAATGTGCTCAGCAGCTCGCTGGCTGGAATGTCTCAGACCGCGCAGGCTGCCGGCACGGGAGCAGCCGCCGTGCCTGCAATGCCAGATGTGATGACCCCCTCTGAAGCCGCATCTTTCCTGAAAGTCTCTGAGGAAGATGTATTAGCCGCGATTACCGCGGGCGATCTTAAAGCTCGCAAAATCGGCAGCGCTTTCAGAATTAGCAAAGAAGCCCTACAGGAATTCCTGAAAGGTTAGAGTACATTAACCAAAATTAGCAGCCTGGCGAAAGCCGGGCTGCTTTTTTGTTGACATCAGGTAAAATTAGTAAAAAAGATTACTGGAGCGTAATGAAACTTCACGAATACCAGGCAAAATTGATTTTCTCGCGTGAAGGAATCCCTGTACCAAAATCCGGATTGGCAAACACTCCCATCGAAGCCCGTCAAATAGCCTCAGAAATTGGTTACCCTGTGGTCTTAAAAGCGCAGGTACTCTCGGGCGGACGTGGAAAAGCGGGCGGGATTCGTCTTGTCAGGAATGACACTGAGATTGAAACCACCGCCAATCTGATTTTCAACAGTCCCATCCGCGGAATTCCGGTACAACGCCTCTTAATTGAAAAGGCAATTGAGTTTTCTCAGGAGTTTTACCTTGGAATCGTGAATGACCGCTCCCTGGCAAAACCTATCCTTATCCTATCCTCCTCCGGCGGCATAGAAATTGAAGAAATCGCCCTGACCTCACCAGAACACATTGAGAAATCGCCCATCAATCCCTTGATTGGGCTCCAGAATTATGCGGCGCGCGCGCTTGCTTCAAGGCTGGGCATCGATTACGTGCTCTGGAAACCGCTGCAGCAGATTGCAGTTTCCTTGTGGAAATTATTCGACCAACTGGATGCGACCTTGGTAGAAATAAACCCGTTGGTTGTTACGCCAGAGAAAACCTTGATGGCCTTGGACGGTAAGATGACCATTGATGACAACGCGCTCTTTCGTCAAAAGGATTTCTTGGAGCTTTCTGACCAGGCAGCTGAAACGCTGACCGAACAAGAAGCGAAGAAATTCAGCCTGAATTACATCCAGCTTAATGGCAATATCGGCTGCATGGTCAACGGAGCGGGTCTGGCGATGGCGACCATGGATTGCATCCAACAGGCGGGCAGCGAGCCGGCGAATTTCCTGGATATCGGCGGCGGCGCAACGGCCGACAAAGTCGCTGCCGCGCTTGCCATCATTATGAAAGATCCCAAGGTCAACGCGGTGCTGATTAATATCTTTGGAGGAATTACCCGCTGTGACGAGGTCGCGAGAGGGCTGGCAGCAATCCTGCCAGAGATGCGCCGCGCTCTGCCGATTGTTGTCCGTCTGGAGGGTACCAATGCGGAAGAAGGCAGGAAAATTCTGGAACAATACCCCCAACTTCTTCAGGCTGATACTCTGATGAGCGCGGCCGAAATAGCTGTGCGGGAATCAAGGCAGGTGGCTGCATGACAGTCCTGCTGAATGAACAAGCGCGTATTTTGGTTCAGGGCATCACGGGACGCGAAGGCTTATACCACAGCGAACGCATGCACGCCTATGCTAAAAATGTCGTCGCAGGCACATCACCTGGTCATGGGGGAGAATGGGTGCTTGACTATAAGGTGCCGGTTTTTGATACCGTGCAGGATGCCAAAGAATCGACGCAAGCAGACACCAGCGTCATTTTTGTGCCAGCCTTTCATGCCGCGGACGCGATCATGGAATCAATCGAAGCTGAGATACGGCTTATCGTCTGTATTTCTGAGGGTATTCCCATCAAGGATATGCTCAAGGTTCGGGCGCTGTTGGAACATTCCGACAGCCGCTTGATTGGCCCAAACTCACCTGGGATTCTTACTCCTGGGATAGCAAAGGCCGGCATTATCCCTGGCTCGATTGCGATACCAGGCAAGGTCGGGGTGGTTTCCCGCTCTGGAACGCTAACCTACGAGGTCGTCCAGGCGCTGAAAAAAGCTGGGGTCGGGGTTTCCACGTGCGTCGGTATTGGCGGGGACCCGATTGTGGGAACCAGTTTTGTTGAGTGTCTGGACTTGTTTGAATCAGACCCGCACACTGATCAAATCATCCTGATTGGTGAGATTGGCGGAAATGAAGAAGAACTGGCTGCTGAGTTTATTCTGAACCAGGTCACCAAACCGGTGTATGCTTACATCGCGGGAAGAACTGCGCCTGAAAACCGCCGCATGGGACACGCCGGAGCGATTATTGAGGGTAAAACCGGTTCCGCGCGCAGCAAAATCGAAGCGCTTCTGCGCGCCGGCGTTCAGTTGTTCTCTTATCCGGAAGAAATTGCTGAAATTATCCGCGTATAACAAAAAAGAGGAGCGTAGAGCTCCTCTTTATCGTACCAAGTGATTATTTTCTTAACGCTTCAATGGCCGCAACCGCGTCTTTTACAGAACGGATATCGCGGGCTGTTTCGTCAGAAATGTTGATATCAAACTTCTCGCAAAAGCCGTCAATCAGGAAAAACTGGTCCATCGAATCTGCTTTTAGATCCTCGATGAACCGCGTCTCTGGCGTGATATTCTCACCATCGATTTTCAAAACTTCTACGATTACTTCCTTTACAGCGTTGAATGTTTCTTCCATGTGTGCCTTCTCCTCAATGGATTAATGTTTTAGTGAATGCCATATTATAATGTCATAAATATAACACCTAATTAAAACTATGGATGCGAACACTTCTCACCGAAAAGACCAACATCTTGACATTAACTTGATTGAGGACATTGCGTCGGGCGTATCAAACGGACTCGAAGCGTATTCCTTTTTACATCAAGCGCTCCCACAAATTAACCTTTCAGACGTAGATTTGAGCCTGACTGTTTTTGGGAAACGATTGCGTGCCCCCCTGCTAATTTCCTCGATGACAGGTGGAAGCCCTAAGGCAGCCCGATACAACCAGCTTTTAGCGGCAGCCGCCCAGGAATTCGGACTGGCGATGGGCGTTGGATCACAGCGCGCCGCGCTTGAAAACCCTGAACTTGTGGGCACATACGACGTGCGCGGCTATGCCCCAGACGCGCTGCTCTTTGCTAATCTCGGCGCGATTCAGCTGAATAAAGGCTACGGTATTCGGGAATGCCAGCGAGCTGTTGAAATGATTCGCGCCGATGCGCTCATTCTGCACCTTAATCCCTTGCAGGAAGCGCTGCAGCCCGAAGGTGATACCAATTTTGCTGGCATGTTAAGCCGGATTGAATTGATATGCAGCAAACTTGCCGTTCCGGTGATCGTCAAGGAAGTCGGTTGGGGAATTAACACGCAATTAGCACGGCAGCTTCTGGAAGCCGGAGTTGCTGCGATTGACGTCGCTGGAGCTGGAGGGACATCCTGGTCCCAGGTGGAGATGCACCGACAAACTGACCCTAACCGCGCGAAGCTAGCCGCAAGTTTTAGAGGCTGGGGGATTCCAACCGCGCGGTGTCTGCGTGAGATTAAGAGTCAGCTGCCGGATGCCTTGGTTTTTGCTTCCGGAGGTCTTAAAAACGGATTGGATATCGCAAAGACCCTGGCGCTTGGCGCGGTTCTGGGAGGCATGGCTGGCCCTCTGATTCGCGCAGCCGACGCCGGCTATACCCGTTTGCGCGATTTGATAGACCTGACGATAACCGAGATTCGCATTTGTTTATTCGCCTGTGGAAAACCTGATCTTCAAAGCTTTAATCGGTCAGTTCTGCTGCCCCCAGAAGAATAAGAAAAAATAAATCAAAAGCCCTCGCTAGTGCGAGGGCTTTTTGGGATTCTACTGAGCGCGATCGGGTTCAGTTGGAATGGTGGGTTCTTCTTGTTGATTTTCATATGCCCCAGCCTGGATGCGTGAGACGCAAATAACGAGCCCTAAAGCTACCCAGAGGTAAGGCAGGCCAAAGCTGTCCATGCTAAAACCTTCCATGATTATCGCAATCACGAAAAGTTTCCCTACCAAACCGAAAGTCGACCAAGTTTTCCTGGCCGACTTTTCCAGTTTGCGCGCCGCAAAAAAATGCGTGCTGATCCAAGCGGTGAATAGTGAAAATCCGAAGATTCCTGTTTCCGCCAGCAAACGCACCCACAAATTTTTCGCGTTAGGGATGACGTTATCACGGTACAGGTATTCAACAACTTCTGGCAGTCCGTAACCAAATTCTGGCGTCAGGCGGGTGAAAAAGAAACCACTGCCTCCTAGGCCAACACCCAAGAATGGCCGGCTTAAAAAGACCTTAAAAGCCGTAATCCAATAAATCATGCGTTCAGCAAAACTGAGTTGGCTGGCCCAGCCCAATACACCGAATTCCATGTAACGGTCAATGTCAAATAGATCCTCCATGCGGGGGTCAACGCGGGAAAGAAACACACCTAGCAGCAAAATTATGGCCGCAAAAACGAGCAAAAGGCCCAGCCAAAGCCCAAGCTTGGCAAAGAAATGCTTCCATGGACTGGTATTTGTCCCTTTATGCTCTGCACGTTTCTCAAGCCCGCGATTCATGAACTTGTTAGCCGTCCTGAAGACCAAAAATGCGAATACTGCGAGTGTTGTCAGCCATCCGATTCTACTGAAACTCAGAAATAGAACGATTAAGCCCAAAACCATCAGGATATTCTCAACGCTCAAAAAGCCAAAGAGCTTGCGTTGAAAAGCAGAAAATCGTTTGACAGAGAAACCGATCCAAAGTGGTAAGTAAAGGGTGTTCAGCTGGTTTGCCAACCAGGAAGGCTCGTATGCTACGCCGGTAACACGTGCTTTGTATAACACGCCGCTTGATGAGATGAACGCCTGCAGTTGTTTAAGTTCAACGGGATATTTCCCAAGCGTGAACCAAAAAGCGGATTGCGCCAACGATGCGATAATTGCAATCATTCCACCTATGTAAAGCCAACGCAGACTTTTGCGAAGTATGTCTTCATCCGCTACCACATGGATGGTGACTAAATAAAACGCGATGCCCAGCAAAATGGTCCCAAATCCTTCCAGCGCGTTCTTCCAAACTTCCGAGCCGCGAAAAGAATCAAATGGGATGAATACCGCCAGCGCCGAAGAGAGTAGCGCGCTGAGCAAAAAAAGCAATAAGGGCAACGCATGCCGGGGAACTGCCCCTTTTCGAAATAACGCCGGAAAATAAGAAATGACAATTAAGACCAATAGGAACACAGCTGAAAGTGGGGCGACAGAAGTGCCGCCTGCCAGGCGAGCTAACAGCGGAAAACTCGTGAAAGGCAGCGCGACCAGTAAAAGCGCCCAAATGCTGCCCTTCAGCTTGTCAAACACGTTAAGCTTCATCGTTCCGTTTCAATTTGGGATTTACTTCCGCGAAAGCAAGACCAAGAGCAAGTCCAGCCAAAGCGCCGCCCAGAACTAATGCCCCTCTGGAATAATTTTGAGGTTTTTGCGGTACAGCGGCTGGTTGATATTGACTGACGTTCAAAGCCGCTGTTAAGCCGAGCGTTTTGGGACTTTCAGCGATGATAATCAGCGCTAAGCGGTCTGTCTCTTCACGAACATACGCTGCGTCAAGTGAGTCGCAGAAGGACTTCGGCGCTTTGGGCTGAGCACTGAGGCAATCGCGGATCGCGTTGTATTGATGCTTGGCGCCGGATAACTGTACGGCGTGTTCATACGCCACATTCAGCCTGTTAAAGAGAATTTCAGCCCATTCTGAAGCAATACGCGCTGCCACTTCAGGCTGCTCATCGCGTACTTTAATGACCGTGTTCATCAGTTGGCGCTCCACTGCACTGCTTTTTTTTAGCTTTTCCAGTGTAAGGGTGTTGCCGTTCTGTGATTCCTTAGCTATTAACTCCGCGATGACATCCGGATGAAACACTAACTCCCCAATATGGTTTATCTCAGCATCCAGCATTATCTCTGTGATGTTGGCGTCCTGAACCAATTCAAGGTTGGTGCTCACCAGCGCCCTCGCCTCAAATACAGGCGGCAGCGCCAGGCTCAGGAGGCCGCCAATTAAGGCACCGATGATCATAAACACAAATACGAACAGCCAAGGCAGTGCGTTCTTACGGCTCAAAAGTCGAAAGTGATAATCGTCGGGATGTTTTACAGAAAATTGTTCTTGACCCATTAAATATCCATTGAATTTTGCTCAGAACTAAACTAAAAAGTATTTTAGCACAGCTGCCAAGTCTCCTACAGTTGTTACGCTGCGCACTAAAAAAGAACCATGTTACCTAAGGGCAGCTGCTGAGGAATTCAAGATTGTTAGTTCGTAGGCTTATATCTTGTTCCGGGAGATAAGCCAAAAATCCTTCGACAAACCCATCCCGCTGACATCCCAGAACGACGATATCCCCGCCAGGCTCGAGGTACGTGAGATCGTCTGTATCAATAGAGAAAAACACTTCCGTCAACTCCGGTTGTAACACGGTTAAGATAAGACCTTCCTTGCCGTTCAACACGAAATCACGATAACGTGGATATAACATGCGTCCTGCGAATATTCGCGCGGATGCTTTTTGCAGCAGAGCGTCGGACTCCTTGACCAGCGCCGGATACTTGCTAAAAATCGCGCTTGAATACAGCATTGTTATGTTTTCTTCGCTTTTTTGATTTGAATACAAATCCGGGTAGCTTATGTTTTTCAAAGGTACCGCGCTTCCAATCGCTAAGAGCAGGACTGCGACAGCAAAGAGCTGCCTCTTTCCACTGGTCATGATGTGGTTTGAAGCAGTGAAAACTTGTTGTTCCGCAGGTAACGCGCTGCGCAAGTGCGCGCCTGTTTCATAGACGAGCACGAGGGCGAGAAGAAAATAAAAATAGACTGTCCAATCTACCGGCAACAAGTAACGGCTGCCAGAGGTCCTTCCTAAAGCGTTTGACGCGTAATATCCCATGTTCAGTACCAACGGCGCCAACCCCGCCGCACCGTTTTTTCTCCAGCTGGCAGCGATTCCCAGGCCAACAAGCGCCAGATTGAGCGCAAATGCAAATACACTGGAAATTGGAAGTCCTCCTGTCCAGGTTACGGGTTCTTTCCAGTAGGGCAACTCAAGCACTGGGGTTAGCTCAAGCGGATAAAGCGCGAATGGCAGTGTGAAGAGGGCCTTAATTTCGTTGTTCAAAAAGTGTCCAAGAGTAAAACCAAAAACACCTAGTCGCTGACTCAGCGGCGCGTCGATTTTAGGCTGGGTATCCGCCGGAATAATCGGTTTTTCTCCCAAAAGGCTGACGGGATGTTGAACCAAGCCTGTTGGCGCGGCTTGCTGCTCCTGCTGAAAAAATCTGGTTTGGACGACCGCGCTAATCTTGTAGGTGAAAGGGTCTGTCCCGTATTTTATCCAGGTAAATGCCAGCCAGGGTCCTATCACCAAAATGATTCCACAAATGAATAGAAGCACAGAAGTCCAGGTTTTTTTTAGGTCACGGCGGTAATGCCAGAGCGCGAAGACAATTATCACAGGCACTAATAAGAGCGGATTCGTGCGCACCATGGTCGCCAAACCCAGCGCGCCGCCTGCAAACAATGACCATGCGTGAGGTTTTTCAGTGGATTTGAACCAGCCGACCAGCGCGATTGCCAAAAGCGCCATCAAAATCATGGTAGGGAATTCCGAAAGATACAACCGGGAGTTCGATACTGAAATCTTGAAGGTTGAAAATATGGCGTTGTATTCCTTCGCGACAGAAAAAAGTGCAATTGAGAGGCCAAACAAGCGATTGTGAAGTTGTTTCCCGAGCAAATACAGCAGGACGGGAAACACCGCAAAACAAATCATCTGCCAGCTTGTTACGGTGAAATACCTTTGGCCGACAACTCTGTGAAGTAAGCCCAAAAACAGCGCGTATAACGGCTTCTCGGTAAAGTATGGATACTCCAGTCCTTTCCCGATAAGCATGTACTGACCGCCTAAATCGGTCAAAGCCGCGTCGCTGTATGGATAAAAGTCCTGGTTAGGAGGGAAAACACCTTCCGCGAAAAAACTATTAGAAAAAGGAGCTTGATGCCAGAACCAGGCTGCTCCAGCCCAAAGGATAAGACAAGCCAGGATATCCAGCAGAATTTCGCGCCTGCGGGGGTTACCAGAAGCTTTTCTGGTCAAAAGGCCGTACAAAAAAATCCCAAAAAGCGCCAGCCCCAATACCAATGCCAATTGATTAATCAAGACCGGGACGCCAGCTACGTTCCAAAAACGGTTGTCTGGTTCCAAACCAACTCGCGTGCTAATGACACTAATCCAGACGAATGCGATAATCGCAAGAACAAGCGCGAATGTTTTCCTGGTATGCCAGGAGGCTGGGAACTCCTTGATGAAAAGACCAACCAACAGTGCCTGCAAGGCAGCCAGAAAAAACCATCTGCCAAGCGGCTCAGCAACCTGATTGAGAAAAGTGTTATTAGCGCCCCAAACCAGAATGACAACTGTGGAAATTCCCAGGTAACATGCCAATAGACCTGGCACTACCCAGCGAGAGTAGCGCGTGGCTGGTGAGAATGCGACCTTAAATTTTGCAATTAATCTTTGCGCCCATTTCTGACCAAACAAAGCGCTAAGTCCCAGCAGTAGAAGGAAGATGGCTGCCAAGGCCCAAATTGCTAGGAAAATGAATACGCCGGCGTCTCCGCTCAAAAAATCCTGTTGTTTTGGGAGGAATAAACCTAACCAAAGCAAACCTTCGATGCCGGTCAGGCATAGCAGCAGCGCGGTGAAAAAATGTGGTTTTTCCTTCAAGAATGCCATCCTTGCGTCCTTGGTTAAACCCATTGCATAGTTGCCTTATTATAAGGCAGCTTCAGAGTCTGCCCGCTTGGTTTTATTGTTTTGCCAAAGCCTTTGATTATGCTTTGTTCTGGACCACGAGAAAGACCAGTATCACGCAAAAGTTAGGTTTTGTTACAATTGCAGCGGAGGACACGTGGCGCGCATTCGATTTATCTCCAATTCTATGCTTAAAACCGGCAATATTCTGGGTGAATGCCCTCTTTGGCACCCCAGCGAAAAGGCGCTTTATTGGCTGGACATAGAAGCGGGTTTACTCCAGCGTTATACCCCTTCGCTGGGAAATTACGAGGTCTTCGACCTCGGCGTCCGAGCCGGCAGCTTTGGATTTCGCAAGCCTGATGGGCTTGTTATGGCAACGGAAACAGGCTTTGCCTTTTGGTCAGAAAAAGGCGGCACATCCCCCAATTTTGCTTATTTGTACCCCCCAACTGGCGCGACCATGATGAATGACGGCCGCGTTGACTCACAGGGTCGCTTTTGGGCAGGCAGCAAAGGGCCGGCTGGGACCTCCACTCTCTTCCAGTTGCAGCCAGACGGAGCCTGGCTCTCTGTTCTGGATAATCTGACTATTTCCAATGGCATCGATTGGAGTCCAGACGGCAGCTTTTGTTATTTCACGGATTCAGGTGAACAGGCTGTCTACCGCTTCTCTATTCGGGGAGATCAGCTACACGAAAAAAGGCTGTTTTTCTCGACCTTGCACGCTGGTCAGCCTGGCACACCCGACGGTTTGTGCGTGGATAGCGCTGGTAATATCTGGTCCGCTATTTGGGACGGTTCAAAAATTATCCAGCTCTCGCCCCAAGCGGAAATCCTGCAGGAAATCTACCTCCCTGTCAGTCGACCCACATCCATCGCGTTCGGAGGGAATGACTTAAGGGATTTATTTATTACTTCCGCGTCCGTTGACCTTACGTCAGAGCAGCTTGGCAATCAAGCCCAGGCTGGCGATTTATTCCATTGTCGTGTCGAAATTCCAGGCAGACCACCCCATTTCTTCGCGGGTTGATTTCTGACTAATCCTGAACTAATCTTCCTCTTCTTCGCCTGTTTTCTCGAAGCGTAAGCGGTCGTGGGTTTGCAGGATGCGTTTGCGCATGCGTAAACTCTGCGGTGTGACTTCCAATAGCTCATCTGGCCCAATGTATTCAATCATTTCGTCCAGGCTGAGTATCCTGGGGGGATTTAAGCGGTCTTCAAGGTCCCTGATGGACTGCCGCATGTTAGTCAGGTGTTTTTTCTTGGCGACGTTGATGGACAAATCCTGAGGTCTGGGAGTTTCGCCGACCAGCATTCCTTCATAGATTGGTACGCCAGGGCCCACAAACAACTGACCGCGTTCCTCCGCGTTCCGAAGGCCAAAGGTTGTGGTGACTCCAGTTTCCCTGGCTACGATGGAACTGGATTGCTTTGTTTCAATGACGCCTTCTAATACCTGTAAACCTGAATAAAAACTGTTCAGAACGCCCTTTCCGCGGGTTACCGTCAGGAATTTGTATCGAAAACCTAATAAGCCCCTGGTGGGCATGTTGTATATCAGGTGAACAGTGTTATCGGGATTGTTGGTCATATTCGTCATTCTTCCGCGCCGTTCACCCAGCATTTCAACTACCGCGCCTACATATTCGCCATCGACATCCACGTGCACTTCCTCAAAGGGCTCGTATTTGATACCGTCCTCGCCGACCACCACAATTGCTTCCGGCCTGGAAACCTGGAATTCATAACCCTCCCGCCGCATGGTTTCAATCAAGATCCCCAGATGCAGCTCGCCCCGCCCGGAAACCAGGAACACGTCCTTGCTCTCCGTTTGCTCCACGCGCAAGGCAATATTCGTTCTCAGCTCATCTTGCAGACGTTCCCAAAGCTTCCGGGAAGTGCTCCATTTGCCTTCCTGTCCAGAAAAAGGCGAGGTGTTCACGCCAAAAGTCATTTGGACTGTAGGTTGTTGAACTTTAATCACCGGCAGAGCTATCGGGGTTTCAGGGTCTGCCAGGGTTTCACCAATTTGAATGTCTTTCAACCCGCCGATTGTGATGATTTCGCCAGCCTCTACGGTCTGCACCGATACTTTATCCAAACCCTGGAATTCAAACACGTAACGCGCTTGAATCTTCTCCATAGTGCCGTCGTGCTTGATCCGCATCAGATTTTGGCCGCTGTTGAGCGTTCCCGCGTGAATTCTGCCTGAAGCAGTTACGCCGCTGTACTCGTCGTACCCAAGATTTGTGACCAACATCTGAAAAGGCGCGTCCGCGCTGACTAAGGGACCAGAAATGTAATCCAGGATGCACTCAAAGAGGACATGCAAATCCTCATCAAGATTTGCTGTAAGGCCGGCTTTCCCTTCCAAACCATTGGCATAGATAACCGGAAAATCCGTCAGCTCATCGCTCGCGCCTAGTTCGATGAATAGATCAAAGGTGCCGTTCAGCGCGTGGTCGACGTCAGCGTCTTTGCGGTCAAGTTTGTTGATGACAACAATAGTCCGCAAATTCTTAGCAATGGCTTGCTTGAGTACAAAACGGGTTTGTGGTTTTGGACCTTCAGCAGCGTCTACCAAGAGCAGCACGCCATCCACCATATTCATGATGCGTTCAACCTCACCGCCAAAATCCGCGTGTCCTGGGGTGTCCACAATGTTGATTTTTACCAGTTCACCTGTCTTTGGGTTGGGTATCGTGATGGCAGTATTCTTCGCCAGGATGGTAATACCGCGTTCGCGTTCCAAATCATTGGAATCCATGATGCGTTCCTGCACTTTTTGGTTAGCGCGGAAAATCTTGGCTTGCTTGAGCATTGAATCTATCAATGTTGTTTTGCCGTGGTCCACGTGCGCGATAATCGCGACGTTGCGAATATTTTTTCGTTCAGTTAGCATAATTTCCTTTTTGTTACTCATAAAAAGAACCCGGTGAACCGGGTTCTTTGCGTCTAAATTCCTATCACGCCGTAAAAATACGGCGGCTTTTCTACCGGTTCATTCACAATTTTCACGGCATTTTTCAAGCGCTCTTTTGCCTGCTGCAATTTGCGCGGGTCATTGGCATGAACTTCAAACAATACCTGACCTTTGTCGACTGCATCACCAACTTTTACTTTCACGATGATGCCGACGGCCTGGTCAATCATGTCCCCTTTTTGTTCCCTGCCAGCCCCCAGCGTAACCGAAGTTTCGCCGACTTCTTTGGCGTCCACCACGGCAGCCCAACCTGCGCTCCTCGCGCGCACTGGTTCCACGAACGCAGCCATGGGTAGCTTGTCAAGGTCGTCAACATAACTGACGTCCCCACCCTGAGCAATCACCAGCTCACGGAATTTCGCGTAACCGCTGCCATCGTTTATGGCTTTTTCTGCCATCACGACACCTTCAGGGATATCCTTGGCCTGTCCGCCGAGAATAAGCATATAAGCAGCCAGATGCAGGCAGTGGTAACGATAATCTTCCGGTCCATTGCCATGCAGCATTTCAACTGCTTCTTTGAGCTCAAGCGCGTTTCCGACTGCGCTGCCCAGCGGTTGGTCCATTGGAGAAAGCACGGCGATAACCTGCCTCCCGCTCAATTTACCGATCGAGACCATCACTTCCGCCAGCTGTCTGGCTTCATTCAGCGTACGCATGAACGCGCCCTGCCCTACTTTGACATCCAATACAATGGCGTGCGCGCCAGCCGCGATCTTTTTGCTCATTACCGATGAAGCAATTAACGGAATCGACTGCACCGTGCCGGTAACATCCCGCAGGGAGTAAAGCTTTCCGTCCGCTGGCGCCAGATCGGCACTTTGACCGGTAAGCACAATTCCATGCTGCTTAAGCTGTTGGATAAACTGATTGGTGGAAAGATCAACCTGGAGACCAGGAATAGCTTCCAGTTTATCAATTGTGCCTCCGCTGAAACCAAGTCCTCGACCGGACATTTTTCCAACCGGAAGCCCGCAGGCAGCCACCAAGGGCGCCACGGTAAGGGTGGTTTTATCACCAACACCACCTGTGGAGTGCTTATCCACCGCGATTTTTACAGCCTGGCTGAGATCCAACATGTCCCCCGAATGCGCCATCGCCAAGGTCAGGTCAGTAATTTCCTGATCAGTCATGCCATTCAGAAGCACAGCCATCGCCCAAGCGGACATTTGATAGTCCGGAATGGTTCCTCGGGTGTAACTTTCTATCAGGAAATCAATCTCAGTCTTGCTAAGGATTTCCTTATCCCGTTTCTTGATGATGATATCAACCGCGCGCATCTTGCCAGCTTTCGTATCCGTGATTATCGATTTGGATAGACACAGACCTTGCGGTTTGGTTCTTCACCCGTAGATTCCGTGCTGACATTCTCGTTCTTGCGCAGTTCCATGTGAATGATTCTGCGCTCGTTGGCGGGCATTGGTTCGAGGTATTGCTTCCGGCCGGTTGCCAAAACCTGGTCCGCGGCGCGGCGGGCAAGCTTTTTAAGTTCAGTCTGTCTGCGTGCCCGATAATGCTGCACATCCACCTGAATCGGAATCCAGTGCGAGGTTTTGTGACTTACCATCAAGCTCAGAATGTATTGAAGCGCGTTAAGTGTTTCGGCTTTCCTGCCGATGAGATAACTTAAGTCGTCTCCCTCAATATTAGCCAGTACAACGGGTTTTTCTTCAGGGTCTGTTTCCGCGTAGGATATGCTGACCTTGGCATTGATGCCCATTTTGGTCAGCAGCTCCACCAGTGTGTCGCGCACAACGACCTGGTCCGCATTGAGCTCCCCTATCTGGATTTCCGCCGGATGAAATGAATCGGTTTGGGCTTCTGTAGACGCAGTTTCCCTTGGAATATTCAAATTTCCGGCAGCTTTGGCGCTAGATTTCACAATCAGGCGCACGCGTGCCTGGCGCGTCGCAAAGCGGAACAAATTCCGTTTTCCCTCATCCAAAACTTCCACATCAACCGCCTCTCTGGATAATCCCAGATCAGACAGCCCCTTTTCCACCGCCTCTTCTACAGTCGGTGCGATTACCTCCAATGTGGTTTTTTCTTCGGCCATGGTTTCACCCTTCAGTTCTCCTGGGAATCCTTCCTCAGGGGCTATTTTTTACGTTTGTATTGAGGCCTTTGCTGCTTTACCGCTGCGCGGGCAGAAGGTTTTGAAGCTGGTTTGGGAGCTTCAGGTTCTTCATCTTCCTCTTCATCGTCTGGAATCACCACCACCGGAGTTGGTATAGGTTCGGGCGATTTTGTCTTAATCCATGGAAACAACCGCGACCAATTTGCGCGGCCTTGCGCTGAATACTGAACAACGGTCGCAATATTGCTAACGAGGAAGTAGAGCGCCAGACCTGAAGCAAGTGAGTAAGCCATCCAACCCATTAGAACGGGCATGTAGATATTCATGCTTTTAGTCATCGCCGCCGCCTGGTCACCAACGCCGGTGGATGGCGGTTCCATCGCCTTGCTTTGCAGCCAGGTCGTGGCGACAACGATAATTGCCAGAATCGGGATCTGTATCCCAAGGATTGGCAAACGTTCCGGTTGGCCTAAATCCATCCACAGGAAACGGTTTTGAATGGGAAGTATCTTGTTCGCATCAAGGAAAGGATAAATTAAGCGTTCCAAGCGGAATATCTCAAGCGGTGTCGCGGCCATAGCCTTGATAATGCTTTGGTAGAGTCCGATAATTATTGGAAACTGGATAAGCGTGGGCAAACAAGAACCGAAGGGACTGACGCCGGTCTCTTTGTAAAGCTTCATCTGTTCTTCGGCCAGCTTTTCCTTGTTGTCGCGGTACTTCTCCATCATCTTCTTGTACCGCGGATCGCTTTGCAGCTTCTGCATCGCGGAAGTCTGTTTCAGCTGTTTGGCGGTAAGAGGATAAGTTACCAACTTAATTAAAAGTGTAAACAGGATGATGGCAACACCAAAGTTTTTCACCACCATTGTGATTGCAAGCAGAACATTTGTAAAAGGTTGAATAATCAGCGTATCCCACATGGGAATCGTTCTCCTTATCTAGCGGGGGTGAAAGACCAAACCGGATTACCGGCCGAGTCATATGCCTGCAGCAGAGCCTGCCCCTTGGTAACTGCCACGACAATTTTATCTGAGCTTACCACGGGTGTGGTGTAAAGTTTGCCATCCAAAGTTCTTGTCCACAGCGGTGAGCGATCGGAAAGTTTATAAGCTCGCAGTTCGCCTTTTTCAAGCGCAATCACAAATGAATCTTCCAAGGGAAGGATACCCGCGACAATTTCTCCGCCGGCGTCCAATGTCCAATCTACTGTGCCCGTTGAAAGCTTGAGCGAGAAAATTTTGCCGCTTTCATCCGCAAAGAGCAGGCTGTCTTCCAGGATGAGCGGCGTTGCGTAAATAGCTGTGATTTCACCGTTTTGACCGAAAGTCCAGTTGATGCTGCCGTCCACGCTATTGATGCTCACCAATTCGTTTCCCAGGGAGCCAACAAAAAGAGAAGCGCTGGCGGGGTCATAAGCCGGTGCGGATATCAGAGCGCCCTTGAGTTCGGTTTTCCACAGGAGTTCTCCGGTATCTTTATTCAGCGCAAGCAGGTAATGGTCCAATCCAGCGACTATCACGGCGTCTTCTAGTACGAGTGGTTCCGCGATGAACCCAAACTCTCCGCTGAATTTCCACTTGAGGGAACCGTCGGCATTGAGAGCGTAGACGCTGCGGTCGCTGCTTGGTGCAACGATTAGCTCGCCATCGGTCGCGGCTTTGGCCTGAAACCAACCTTTTCCTTCTGAAAAGTTCCAGATTTCCGCGCCGCTCGCAGGATCAAGCTTGTGAAATTTATTCGCGAGGTCGCCCACAAAAACACCGCCGTCGTTCAGCAATGCCGGCGCGTAGAGCACCACCTGTACAGAACCCGTCGCTGGGAAGCGCCAAAGCTCGGTACCAATTTTGGAATCGACTTTATATAGATGTTGCTGGTAAGAAACATATACTGCGCTGTCATCAGCACTCAGCCCAGGCGCGCTTTCGGCGCGCGGACCCATGGCGCAGCCTGCCAGTAAAACTGCAGCAAGCAAAAAGAGCAAAATAACTTTAAACAATGGTTTTTTCATGCGTCTCCAAAGTTAGGGAACTGGATCGTATCCGCCTTCGTTGAATGGATTGCATCTTGCGATCCGTTTAATTGCCATCCAGGAGCCCTTTAGGGCGCCATATTTGTAAACAGCCTGATATCCGTAGTGCGAACAGGTGGGATAAAAACGGCAGGTTCCCGGAGGAAGCGCCGGAGAAACAATCAACTGATACGCGCGGATGAGCAGGAGCATAAAGATTCTGGGTATGTATTGAAGGCGAAAAGGCAGCTCCCTGATTCTGGGGTCTGTGTGTTTATGTTCCTTTTCCCTTACAGGTTGATCAACCATTTTGTACTCTGTTGATTAACCCAGCTTTCACCAATAAACTGTGAACTGCCTGATCAATCTCAATTGGTTCCGCATCAAGAAGGCGTTTTCGCGCAATCAATAAGATATCAAAACCTTCCCGCAGTTCGCCCGAGCAGCGGCTTAGTCTCGCGCGAAGGAGGCGTTTGCAGCGATTCCGCTGAACAGCGCCTCCAACCGATTTGCTCGCGATGACGGCCGCGCGCGTCGTTTCCAATTCATTCCGCGCGAAAAGCAACACCAGCCATACATTTGAATATGAATTCCCATTTTGCCGTACAGACTGGATATCCTGTGAACTCTTCAGCGATAAAAGCGGCTTCCTCAAAGATACCCGGATGCTTCCAAGAACAACTACCCCGGTTTACCAGTGGATGCGTTTGGTGTGGTTGTTTGCCTTCGTGGCTAATTGATAGCGACCGCGCAGACGGCGGCGTTTCAGCACTTCGCGGCCATTTTTTGTGGACATGCGGCTGCGGAAACCGTGTACGCGCAAACGTCGTTTTACTTTTGGTTGATAAGTTCGTTTAGTCATTTTTTCCTCTCAAAAACTCCAGCCTGCTTCTTACCAGACCGAAGGGGCTATTTGCGAATTAACCTTTAGATTTTACACGATTATGCCGCGATGCGTCAAGCCAAACAAAGTGTGAAACAAAGTGTGAAACCGCATGTTTTTGGGACTCTTGTAACCAGCACAGGTGGGAAGCTAGTCCAGAATTTCAGCAAGCAAAACCCCATCCTGAGAAATCCCAGTAATCAAGGCATTGCTAATCGAATTTGCCAGGTTCTTGTCGTTCGTAGTGCGAACCCGGAAATAATCCGCGGTAAAGCCTTGAAATGTGCCTTCGCGGCTGTGTTCCCACAATATTTTTGCGCTTGAGCCGACTTTTGCTTGCTGTTTTCGGGTTGTTTTTTGCTGCAATAAATCTCTCAGCGCTTGGCTGCGCGATTGACTGATTTTTTCCTGAACCTTTTCAGGCATGCGCGCCGCAACAGTTCCGGGCATCGGGGAGAATTTGAACACATGCCCACCCGCGAAATCCATCTCGGTGACGAATTCCATGGTCTCATTAAAAAGTTCATCGGTTTCTCCCGGGAAACCACAAAGGAGGTCCGTAGTTACCTGTATTGTGGGCGCTTTTATCTGAACCAACCGCATCAGCGCGCGGTAATCCGCCGCGGAAAAGGGGCGAGCCATGGAGTGCAGAATGCTTTCACTGCCGCTTTGAAGTGGAATATGCAGATGAGGACAAAGGCGCTCGTTGTTAAAACACGCTAGCAGAGCTTCATCCACATCCCAGGGTTCAATTGAGGAAATCCTGAGGCGCGGAAGGCTGGTTTCCTCCAGCAGCTTTCTGACCAGATGGGCAATCCGCAAGCTGCCGCCTGGCAGATCTTTTCCCCACGAGCCAATTTGCACGCCCGTAAGCACGATTTCCTTTACTCCCGCTTCTTCAGCCTGTCGCGCTTGCCAAATCACATCTTCTACCGGGACGCTTTTCGATTTTCCTCGCGCAATGCGCGTCAGGCAATAAGTGCAATAGTTATCGCAACCGTCCTGAACCTTAATAAAACTCCGAGTGCGCGAACGTGCGCCTAGCTCAGGTTTTGCGGAAGGCGACACCAAACTCTTGTCGGACATGTGTCCAAATAGATGTTGGGGAATTAATTCTTTTCCTTTATTCGGGATGGATAGGTCTTCGCCAACCAAAGCAGCCGCTTGTTGTGTAAAAGCTGAAACATAACAACCAGTCGCGACGACCCGCGCTCCAGTATCGCGTTGATAGCGGCGTATGACTTTACGGGAATCGGCGCAGGCTTTTGCCGTCACGCAGCAGGTATTCACAATGACATAATCCGCCGCGCGTGGGTCGGTTACAACCTCATGTCCCCGCATGCGGAAATCAAGCGCCAGCTTTTCAATCTCACTTTGATTGAGCCGGCACCCGACCATGTCCAGGTAAATCTTCATCTATTGTTTCGTTACCAAAAAGTTCGTGAAAAGGACGGAGGCTGCGCCAGCTTCGCGCGTTTCTACGATAAAACCTACATCACCGGCAGAAAAACTATCGTCGCGCACAGAATGCAGCATTTTCCCGTTGACCATGAGGGACAGTTGCTCGCCTTTGCAGGTGATAGTGATTTCATTCTGCCCGTCTGCCTGAGATATCAAATCTGAATAGACGAATTGTTCCATTCCAAGCAATAATTCTTGCCCACCACTAACCTTGATAAGCGCGTAATAGCCATCGCTGCTAATCAAATAGCTGTAATAATTGCTGGCATCCTGATACCTGAAGATTATGCCAAAGTTAGTGTCCTGCTCGCCGCTTATGTGCTTGGCATCGACTGACACCTGCACGTCCTTAAACCGCAGCCCTGGAACCGCCCACGAGCGAGAATTTGCGTTCTTAACGGAAATTATGTACGCGCTGTCTGAATACCCTTTAAGTTCGTAGATATCATTCACGTTCTCCCAACCAGTTGTCTGGTCGGAAAAATCGTCCTCAAAAAGGATCTGACCCTCTTTCACCCAGGGCAATTGGTCTATGCTGGCCCAATCGGGCAAGCAAGCGCTGAGGCTGAGAGCGCACAGCAAACAGATGACGCTGAGAAAGAGGGTCTTGTTTTTCATGCTTTTATCATACCAAAGATGATGGTCAGGGGCAATTGCCTTAGCGTTTATATCGCTTCCAGGTAACGCCTGACTTCCCAATCAGAGACATGGATACGGTATTCTTCCCATTCTGCAAGCCGTGTCTCCACAAACTTCTGTGAGAGGGTCTCTCCCAACGCGGAATGTAGTAGTTCGTCTGTCAGGTACACTTCCACGGCTTCTTTCAACGAACCCGGAAGCACTTCCACTCCCAAATCACGCCGTTCTTGGTCGCATAATTCGTACACATTCACATTATTCAATGGCTTCGGACAAGGAATATCGCGGTCTATCCCATCCAGCCCAGCTGCCAACATTGCGTTAAATGCCAGGTAAGGATTAGCGGATGGGTCTGGAAAACGCAATTCTATGCGCACTCCTCCTTTATTACCGCGGGAAACCATGGGGATACGAATTAAAGCGGAGCGATTTACCTGCGCCCAGCCAATGTACACCGGTGCTTCGTAGCCAGGAACCAGGCGCTTATATGAATTAACGCTCGGGGCGACTACAGCAGATAAAGCTCGGGCGTGCGCTAATTGTCCGGCAATATACCCATAAGCGATTTTTGAAAGATGATTCGCGTCCTTTTCGTCATAGAACAAGTTCTCACCGTCCGCGCTGATGGATTGGTGGCAGTGCATTCCCGAACCGTTGATGCCAAAAACAGGTTTCGGCATAAAGGAGGCAATCAAGCCGTGCTTGGCCGCGATAGCTTTAATGGCTGACTTGAAAGTCAGCACATTATCAGCGGTTCTTAACGCGTCGTCAAAGCGAAAATCAATTTCATGCTGGCCTAAGGCAACTTCGTGATGCCCTACCTCAACATTCAAGCCCATTTGTTTGAGAGCGGACATCAATTCAGTGCGGACAATGACGGCCTGGTCATTCGCGGAAAAATCGAAATAACTGCCAATGTCATATGGCACAGGATGAATCGATTCAGATCCATTCCGTAAAAACAGGAAAAACTCAGGCTCAGGGCCAATATTTAACGTCCAGCCGCGCTCGTCCTTGAGCCGCTTAAGATTTGACTTGAGACGTCCGCGGGGATCGCCCTCAAAAGGTTCCCCATTGGGGCGGAGAATATCGCAAAGCACTCTGGCGCGTTTTAATTCATCCGGCGACCAAGGCAAAATCGCGTACGTCTCGGGGTCCACTCGCAAATGCATGTCGCTTTCCTGAATGCGAGCAAAGCCTTCGATCGAAGAACCATCGAACCAAATTCCTTCATCAATGCTCTCTTCCAGACGATCCACCGGACCATCCAGGGATTTAACCACCCCATTGATATCTGTAAACTGGTAAGAAATGAATTTAATTCTGTCTTCCTTGACACGTTTGAGTAATTCTTTTGTATCCATGGCATCCTCCTGTTAAATGCGCTTAACGCTTCAACGTTATCAGACCTGAAGCCAGTCTGCTCACTAAGCAATATTTGTGCCTCAGGTCGCCCTGCGGTTTTATTTTTGCTTGGTACAGGAAGATTGAAACCCGTGATAGGTTTCGGAGGCATCCGCTGATCGATCGATTTTTCCCGATTATCGGGTTAACACTTCTCTCGCAAGAAGGAACCTCCACCTCGTCATCTCAAATTGAGACTCAGCCGCTAAATCTTTGTTATTAGGTTGTTGGAACCCCCGTCTGGAATAAAGCCTCCCCGCCATGCCGTGTGCGGTGATGTTTTGAACCTGCGAGATGCAGGACTGGTTCTCCCTGCAGGATCAGTCTTGACCGGAGTCTATCACATCACCTGGTGTGAGTTTGAACCACTTTTAAATGTGTTGGTACAAAACTTGAGTGCCGCATCACGAACACAGCAGGGTACATTTCTTATACCATATATCAAATTATCTGCAAAGTGCGCAAGGCCTCCCCACAAGCAAATTTGTCCCGGAAGAATTCAACGCAATGGTTTCCAGGAAAAGCCGCTTGATATAATTGCGCTGTGAAAACAATGCGTTTGTTCATTGCTTGTGATTTTTCTGAGGAAACCTTAGCGAGAACCAGCGCAATCGCGAAGGAACTCAGGAACAAACTGCGCAACGAGCCTATTCGCTGGGTTTCTCCAGAGCTTTATCACCTCACCCTTCAATTTCTTGGGGACGTGCCTGAAAATAAAATCAAGCCCATCGAAGCTATCATCGCCGCTGTTTCCGAAAAATACCCGCGATTACCTGTAAGGCTTTCGGGAGCGGGGTGCTTCCCCTCGCTCAGGAATGCTCAAACAATCTGGCTTGGGCTGGACACCAATCAACAACTCAACTTGCTGGTGGCAGACTTGCGCGCCGGGCTCAAGCCATTAGGTTTTGCGGATGACAGCACCTTTAAGCCACATCTGACCCTTGGCCGATTGAACCGGGATGCTTCAAATGAACAAAAAGCACGCGTCGCAGCCCAAATCTTAGCGATCAAAGCTTTTCAAACTGAGCTTGATTACTTTAATGAAATCATTCTTTACAAAAGCGTGCTTACCCCAAGCGGGCCGATTTACACTGCTTTGTCTCGCTTCAGTCTGAAAAGTATGTTAAACTAAGTAAAGAGGTGCAAACTGGAACCAATTACACAAGCGAAAAAGATTGTCTCTTACCTGGAAGAAAAACTCGCCGAGGATATCCTGCTTTTGGATTTACGCGGCGTTTCTGATTTTACGGATTTTTTTGTATTAGCAACCGGCACGAGTGACCGCATGCTCAGCAGTCTGGTGGAAAGCGCGGAGGAAAAGGGCAAGACTGAGGGCATGGGTAATCCCTATGTAGAAGGTCTGCCTCTTTCAGGTTGGATGGTGATGGATTATGGTTCCGTTGTTGTCCACCTTTTTTCCCCGGAGAAACGCGAATATTACCAGCTGGAAGAGCTCTGGAAAGCCGGAAAGATCGTCCTCCGTCTTAAATAACGCAAATGGCTCCAAAGCGGAGCCATTTCTTATTTTTAGCCAAGTTTCAGGTCTTGAATGATCTCCTGAGCGTGTTCCTCAGGCTTCACCTTCTCGTAAACTCCCAGAATTCTTCCCTCTTCATCAATAATAAAGGTTGTCCTAACAATCCCGTAGTACTCCTTGCCCATCATCTTTTTCAATGCCCAGACACCATAAGCTTCTGAAACAGCGTGGTCAGCGTCTGCAAGTAAAAGAAACGGCAGAGAATATTTTTCTTGAAATCCCTTGTGAGACTTGACGCTGTCGGCGCTAACTCCCAAAATCTGGAGCCCGTTCGCGCGGAACAAGGCATAATTGTCCCGAAAATTACAGGCTTCCGTCGTACAGCCGGGTGTATTATCTTTCGGATAAAAATACAGGACTACTTTTTTACCGCGGTAATCGCTCAGTTTATGGGTGTCACCAAACTGGTCTAACAGTTCGAATTCGGGCGCAAAATCGCCAATTTTAGGGGTCATAACTCTCCTTTAGTAAATTGTAATTTTCACTAATTAAACGTTCAACGCGTGAGAAACGCAAACAAAAGGATATACAAAGCCCCCAGATATTGAAAATACGCTGTGGCGCGCAGCAAGCCCCAAAATGGTTTCAAGCCCCGCGCAATTCGTTCTAGCTGGAAGACTTCCAGCAGGCTGATAGTCACCACCAGCATTACAGGCCAAGCGATTGACCAGGAACCACTGACAAAGAAATAAACCCCCAAGCTGAAATACGCGAAAATCAATAGCACATGGTGCAGGTTCATGGCCTTCTCCCAGCCGACGACAGTCAGGAGCGAAGGCCGTCCATTTGCTGCGTCGCCTTCATACTTTTCGAACAACAGGGCTGATGAGGATGCCAGAAACAAAAAGAACAACGGCAGACTGAGGAAAAAAAGCATGCGTTCGGTCGGGATCTTTTGCAGAACCGCGCCCAAAAACAATGTTAACGGCGTTACGACCAAGGCATCTGTGAGCCAGCGGTATGGCAGAGCCCACAAACGAATCGAAGTAATGTGCATTAGAAGACCCACTACTAACAAAGCCAGCCATAGCCATGAATTTCCGGATAGGCCACCTTCCTGAATTAAGAAGAATAAGCAAATAATCAAGCTGGAAAAAATAAAAAGCAAGAAAAACGACAGGTCAGGTGAGCGCATCTTGTTACTTCGGAGCGCCCTTGAAAAAATGCTGATGCGCGAACTGGTTAAATAATTGAAGGTGCGTTCCAATAAATAAACTAGCAGGAAAAATGCTAACCCGAGAAATAAAAGCACAGCATTAAATATTCCGCCCGCACGCCTTCCCAGAACAGCGCCTAATAAGTAGGTAAAGACCGCCGCTGATATGAAAAATACATCCACAGATTTCAGGATTCTTTTAATACCATCCATGCGCGAATTTTAGCATAAACAATTTCAAGTTCTGTTGGTTCGAATCCTGATGTTATAATGATAAAAGGTCAGGCGATTGTGAAACCTACGGTTGATTTTCGCAGATATTTCCCAATTCTTGTAATTGTGCTGCTTTTAATTTCAGGCACAGGCTTAGTTCTGTCAAAAACCAAGCAGATTACTACTGTGGAGCTGCTCTCTCCTGCTGGCTGCCCATTGGACGGCTGCGCTGCTGGGCAACGATTGAATATGCGCCTGTCTTTCCCGGTGGAACCGATATACACCAGCGCCGAGAATGTTATGGTTTGCGTGACCTCCACCGGAGGCTCGGACAATCCTGCATTAATCCCCTTCACGGATTACGCTACCGGGACGATTTCGCAAAAAGGTCTGGTGAGCAATGTAAGTTACTCATCCATCGAGAATTGCGGCGGGAATAGTTTTGCTGGCGAGAATCTTGTGGTAAGTGTCCAGGCGTTGCACACTGTCAGCGTTGCGGACCAACTCAATCTTGCCCTGCGTTTGAACAAGCTGGCGGTTCAGAATGGCTCCATCCGAATTCATGTTTTCGAGAAAGATGCTTCAGGTGCGTGGTTTGAACAAAGCAGCGCGTTGCTGGCACTAAACCTAGCTCCATCACAGGTATCCACCGCCTATGTTGCGGCAGACAGTGGGGCATGCAGCCTTAAGAAACCCTGTTTCATCAATAGTGGAGATGATTTATCCGGTGGTTTGGGCACTGGGTTAAAGGATGCTTTGGATGCTTTGCCTAATGGCGCCAGCGCTTCGCCAGTGTATATCAACATTCTCGGAACATATCCGATTAAATCAAATGAAGTCCTGGTTAATCGACCATTTTTTGTTCTGCAAGGGACCGGCACAAGCGTTCTCACTTCCACCGGTAGTACTTGTTCGGCGCCCATGTTAGGAATTACCAGCCAGGTCACTGTCCAGAAATTGAGTATTAATGATGGCGAGTGCAATACCGTTTCCAGGAATTTACTGCGGGTAAACAGCAGCCTGCCGGTCACTATTCAAAACAATACGCTACAGCAAGGCGCGCACGCCATCATTTTTGAGGACAACAGCGGTAATCTGCTGGTCCAGTTCAATCACATCACCAATAATATTGGCAACGCCATCCGCAGAATTGGATTTACTGGAACTGGCTCTCTCAAAGCCGTGGCAAACAACATCCTCAACAACGCCTGGTCCACGCAAGTTGAATGCGGCACCCCTTCTTTAGGTCTTGTTGACCACAACTATTGGGGTCCGGGTTTGTCACCAGAAACTGGTGCCGCAAATTGCGCTTTTTCGCAGGGCAGTCAGCTTGGCGCAGCGATAATGACGCAGCAAGCTGGCGTATCAGGGCAGCTTGTGCAGGTTACAACAACTGCAACGAGCTTATTCGGCTCTGCGCTAACCGTCAGCCGCAGCGCTGGTGAAGATTATTGGCTTTATGTGGTTGACCATGGCCAGGGCGTCTCGTCGAATGTGCCTTTTGTTGGTTACGGCACGGATCCCATTACCCCCTGCGGTAGCTTTTACGACATCTTCCTCGGTTCCACGCCTGGTACTTCGGCCGACCTGGTAGCAGCTTTTAAATACAACCTGAACAGCTCCTGTCAGGCAGCGATTGAATCCCAAACTTACTGTGGTCAACCGGATACACCACAGAACTACCCGCTTTGGTGGTTTGACCCAAAAGCCTCTGTAACCGATAAATGGGATAAAGTTGGCGAAGCGCCTCAGGGCAGCGGGGCTGGCGGCGCTAGTGGCCAAGCCGTTCAATGTGACTTAAATCTGAAAACTATTACGATGACCTTGGATACTACAGGGCGTCCAAATCTTACTCAGGATCTTAATCAAACGCCCTTCATTGTTGGCTTGCCGCTGCCATTGGGCGTTCAATTAACCCAGGAAGGCTTTACAGGCGCCTACAAGATCAACCAGGCGGACCTGACCTGGACGACACTTAGCGAGAATAATGTTGGAGGTTTCCACATTCTACGCAGCGAAAACAATGCCGGGCCTTTCTTCCGTATCTCCGGATTGATTCCTGCTGTTGGCAATCCCTTCCTGGGTGGAATCTACACCTACACCGATACGACAGTCCAGTTTGGCAAAACCTACTATTACAAACTGGAAGTAGTAGATAGCGAAGGACTCACGATTCAACTGTTTGGTCCGGTCACCATCAATAGCGCGACCCAGACGCCGACAACTACGCTGACACTTACCCCAACCCACACGCTGACCCCGACAAGAACTGGTTCTGTAACACTGACGCCGACCAGGACAAATACCCGAACTTCCACACCCACACGGACGCCCTATGTTTACCGCTCTCCAACCAGTCGATATCAAACAAACACCCCGGTTATCGTTCGCACAGCAACTTCACGCTTCCCTACCCCTACTGGTTTAGTCACAGGCACGCAAACCGGCTTCCCAAGCCCCATGCCGACTCAAACTGGACAATCAGAACCCTATCCCATAGGGACGCCTGCTCCTGTGAGAACAGAAGGGTCCCCTGCACCTGATATTAATTTCACTCAAACTGTGGAAACGAGCGCAACCAACGAGGTTGTGGTTCTGCCGACGAATACAGCCACAGCGACTGATGTGACAGGCGGTCAAGAATTGGACAAAACCGATCGGTACCAGACCAGGGTTCTTTGGGTTGTACCATTGTTAGTCTTGCTGACTGCCTCGGCTGCTGGTTTATTCATCTGGTGGAAACGCCGTAAGTCCTGATATTTTCCTCTTTTTTTGACTTTTCATATTGATTATGCTATTCTATGGTTCAAATTTCGGAACCAACAGGATATTTCTATGCAACGGGAACGAGTCTCAGAAAATGTTTATTGGTTTCAAAGTGAGTTCTATGCTCAGGTTACCGCGGGGGCAGTTATCGGTCCGCAATGGGCTGTTTTGATTGACACCCTCATTCCCCAGGAAACAACCCAAATTAAAGAATTCTTGGAAAACGACCTGATGGTGCCGGTCCGTTACATTGTAGACACGCACCATCACGCGGACCACAGCTGGGGAAATTCCTATTTTCCTGAGGCGATAGTAATTGGCCATTCACTCTGTCGGGAATTAATGCTGACAAAAAGCCGGAGCGCCCTGGAAGAAGCCGGGCAGGATAATCCTTTCTTACGCGAGATTGCCATTGTTCCCCCCCAAATTACTTTTTCCGAAGGCAGTATAAGCTTGCGCGTGGGGAAAAAACAGCTCCAAATATTCAGGACGCCTGGCCATACCGCAGACAGTATTTCAGTTTTAGTAGAAGAAGACCGGATCCTCTTTGCCGGTGACGCCTTTATGGCCGTTCCATTTATTGTTGGTGGGAACCTGGATGAAGCGGTTCGGACGATCAGCGATATTGGCAAGATGAGCCTTGAGAATATTGTCCAGGGACATGGCGATATCATCCTGCGCGGTGAAATTGAGGACGCTACCACCTCCAATCTGGCTTACCTGCGCAGCATCCAAAAGCTTGCCAAGGCAGCCGCCCGCAGAAGGGACCCTTTGCAATTTCTTCAAGCCCAGGATATCGAATCAAGTGGAAAAAGTAGGGTTAGCCTAGGTGGGGTCGCGGAAGAATTGCATCAAAACAACCTGCGTGCATTATTAAAAGACATACTCCGGGAACGCAGCGCTGGTTAAACTTTATAACCTTGCCACCAGAATTATCATACTGACACAGAGCAAGATCATCAACGCGGGCTCCACCAGGAGCTCGCGAATTTTTAATTTTTGAATAATCCCGCACGCCAGGCTGATCAGGATGTACAACAAGGCAGTTATTAGCAGCGCATACTGCAGTGGATTCAGAAAAAAGTACTGAAATCCCACAGCGATTTGCCCTGCAAGAAGGCTGATGATGAGCACGTACTCAGGCTTCCATCCACCCTGCGTGCGAAGGTTTATCGTGCGCAGACTGATAAATGCGGCGGCAAAAACAATCAGGGGAATAATGACGTATAAGCGCATTCTACCGGTGCGCAGCACCACAGCCAGGATGAGGAACAGACCGTGGGAAAGCCCTATTAAGCCGAGCGAAGCCAGCGGATGCGTCTCGAAGCGCAGGTCCAAAACGTTATACTCAGCCACTAAAACCAAGCCAAAGAGAGCGGACCCAAGCACATAAACCACCCACCAGACATTATTGCGCGCCATTTCCCTGAGCGTGAAGCTTAGGATGAAGATGCTTAAAGCAGGCAGAACCACATTCGGTACAAGCTTCAAGAGGCCGCGAGGGTTTTCCTGCAGATGCGGGTGGCTTCGCAGCACCCATAGAGATCCGGCAGTTGCTATTATTGCAATCAGGAAGGGGAAAAAAGAAAAAAGATTGAAATCAATCCTGAAGTAAACGCCAAAAATATTGGTAGTGCTCTCATTTACTGAAGGCGGCATTGCATAAGTCAGCCCTAACAGCAGTGTCGATAAAGCGGTAACAAGGCTTAATCTATTGAGATCCGGCAAGTATTTGTTGAACGCCATAACTAAATTTTATCATTGAGTGCAGGATAAGTTAGAAGAGGGAAATTTATAAAAGTGGTATAATTAATCGGTTATGGATAACAGACTAGTTTTTCAAAAGCAGCCGAACGTTTTTACCGCGATAGCCGCCGGTTTTAAGACCCTTGGCGAGCACCTCTATCTGCTTAGCTTTCCGCTGGTACTGGACATTTTCCTGCTCTACGCTCCGCGTTACACGGTTTCAACGCTTGTCAGCAGTTTTCTTGCTCAATTCAACCCACTTGCTGAAGCCACTTCGGAGCTGCAGCAGCTCTGGACGGAAATTAGCGCTTCGCTGAACACATTTTTCCAATCGTACAGCGTAAGCTCCGCCTTGAGGTCTTATCCTTTAGGAGTTCCTAGCCTGCTTTCCAGCCAGGTGTTTATGGAGAATCCCTTTGGCCCGCTCCCGGAAATCGCGCTGAACTCGGAAGGAAAAGCGTTGGCTTTTTTGCTGCTTTTCGGTGTAATCGGCGCAGTCCTTGGCGCGGTTAACTTCAACGTTTGCAGCCTGCCCACATTCAAGGAAGCGAAAAAACAAGACACAAAAGCCCTGCTAAAGGTAATCGCCAACCTTGTGCTGCTTCCCTTGCTATTCTGGGCGCTTCTGTTGGCCGTCTTAATCCCGGTCAGTCTCATCGTGAGCGTGCTGAGCTTGCTGCATCCCTTTCTTGGCTTACTAGCGTACTTTTTTACGGCAATGGTGCTGATTTCCGTGTTTTTACCAGCCTTGTTTGCTCCACACGCCGTTCTGGTGCTTAATCTAAACGTTTGGCAAAGCATCCGCGCCAGCATCCGCCTAATTAGACCTTACTACTCCGCGACTTCATTGTTTGTGATTCTGGCGGTTCTCACTTCTTATCTGACTAATTTACTTTGGCAAACCGCCGGCGCTGATTCCCGCATGGTGTTTGTCGGGATCTTCGGGCACGCGCTGGTCAGCAGCGCGCTCCTAATCGCCAGCTTTCATTATTTCATACGCGTACTTGAACTTACGCAGGAGCATGAACTGGCGCAAGAAACACCGGAATCATCGCTCTGAACAAATCTGGAGAACAAAGTGGAAGAAAAGAAACACTACAACGCAGGCGATATCCAAATTCTTGAAGGGCTTGAAGCCGTACGCCGCCGCCCGGGGATGTACGTTGGCGGCACGGATATCAAAGCGCTGCATCACCTCATCTACGAGGTGGTCGACAATTCCATCGACGAAGCCCTGGCGGGAGAATGCAGCCGCATCACGGTCACTATCCATACGGATGAAAGCGTGACGGTACGGGATAACGGCCGTGGCATCCCTGTGGACATTCACCCTGAACGAGGCATATCCGCGCTGCAGGTGGTTATGACAGTATTGCATGCCGGCGGCAAATTCGGCGGAGGGAGCTACAAAGTCTCCGGAGGCCTGCACGGCGTGGGCGTCTCAGCGGTCAACGCGCTCTCTGAATGGTGCGAAGTAACGGTAAATCGTGAAGGGAAAACCTACTTCCAGCGTTACGAACGCGGCATTCCGCAGTCCGCGGTCAAAGAAATTGGCACTTACCACGGAAATGAAACCGGCACCAGCACCACTTTCCGTTTCGACCGCGAAATATTTAAAGGGGATTTATCCTATCGCTTTGACGCGCTGATCTCCCGCTTTCGGGAGATGGCATTTGTTACCCGTGGGGTCACAATTGGTCTTCTGGATGAACGCGATAATCGCGAAATGACCTTCCACTTTGAAGGCGGCATCGCTTCATTCGCGCGTTACCTGAATCGAACCAAAGAAGTATTGCACGAGCCGATTTACGGCGAGAAAGAAATTGAAGGCGTTGGCGTGGAGTTTGTAGTTCAATATACAGACGTCTTCGCTGAAGCGGTCTACACCTTCGCCAACACCATCAATACCATTGACGGCGGCACCCACCTGACGGGTCTGCGCGCCGCGGTGACACGCAGCATAAACGATTACGCCCGCAAAAGCGGTTTGCTAAAAGACGCTGATGGCAACTTTAGCGGCGATGACACCCGCGAAGGCATGACAGCAATTGTCAGTATCAAGCACCCGGATCCTCAGTTTGAAAGCCAGACTAAGGTAAAGCTGATGAATCCCGAGGTACAAACCTATGTTCAGCAGGTAGTGGGCGACACCTTCACCAGCTTCCTCGAGGACAACCCCTCGGCAGGCAAAGCGATTGTGCAAAAATGTCTGACATCCGCGCGCGCCCGCGACGCAGCGAAGAAAGCACGCGACCTGGTCATCCGCAAATCTGCGCTTGAGTCGATGACTCTGCCCGGAAAGCTGGCGGACTGCTCCGAACGCGACCCCTCCAAAACGGAGCTGTATATCGTGGAAGGCGATTCCGCGGGTGGTTCCGCTAAACAAGGTCGCGACCGGCATTTCCAGGCCATCCTGCCTTTACGCGGGAAAATATTAAATACCGAACGCGCTCGCTTGGATAAAATCCTTGGCAATCGCGAGGTTAAATCCCTCATTTCGGCTTTGGGTACCAGCATTGGGGAGTCTTTTGACATTACTGGCCTGCGCTACAATCGCATCGTTATCATGACCGATGCTGACGTGGACGGCGCGCATATCCGCACGCTGCTGCTCACTTTCTTTTTCCGTTTCATGCAGCCGCTGATTGAAGAAGGACATCTTTTCATCGCCCAGCCTCCGCTCTACAGGATTTCCGCGAAGAATCAAATTAGCTACGCCTATTCAGACGCGGAAAAAGACAGCATGGTGGCAAGGTTTGGAGGTTCTACCAAGGTTGGCATCTCCCGCTACAAAGGTCTCGGTGAGATGAACCCGGAGCAGCTCTGGGAAACGACAATGAATCCTGAGAATCGCACCTTGCTTCTGGTCACCGTGGAAGACGCCGTGGAAGCCGACCGCACCTTTGATATGTTGATGGGCTCGCTCGTGCCCCCGCGCCGCCGCTTTATCCAGACACACGCCAAGGAAGTGCGCAACCTGGATATTTAATTTTTGCGAGCCGGCCGCATTACGTGGTGACTGCTGATGGAACGCAAAATCCTGCACCTGGACCTGGACGCGTTTTTTTGCGCGGTCGAAGAACTGCTTGACCCAAGCCTGAAAGGCAAGGCGTTTGCCGTAGGCGGCAGCCCCAACTCCCGCGGTGTAGTCTCGTCCTGCTCATATCCTGCCCGGTTATTTGGCGTGCGCTCCGCCATGCCTATGGGCCGCGCACTTTCGCTTTGCCCTCATCTGATTATCGTTCATCATCGCTTTGGCATATATAGCGAGACCTCTGATAAAGTCATGGCCATATTGAGGGATTACACGCCACTTTTTCAGCAGGTCTCGGTAGATGAGGCCTTTTTGGATGTAAGCGACCTGCCGCAGCCCAACGGAGCTATCGCGCGGGATATGCAGCAGCGAATTGATTGCGAATTACAGTTGCCCTGCTCCATTGGCGCGGCGACCAATAAGCTCGTAGCGAAGGTCGCCAATGATGTTGGCAAAAGCCGCGTCCGAACTGGGAAAGCTCCACGGCAGATTACTGTTGTCCCGCCAGGAACCGAAGCAGATTTCCTTGCGCCGCTGGATGTGCAAGCGCTTTGGGGGATCGGCCCGAAAACCGCGGAGCGACTGCATTCAAGGGCAGTCCATACCATCGGTCAGCTTGCAAACCTCCCACTGCCCGAATTGGAGTATTTTTTTGGAAAAAACGCTCGGGAAATCCAGGAAAAAGCGCGTGGGATTGACCATTCCCTGGTGCACAGCGAGAGGGATGTTAAATCGCTCAGCAATGAGGTTACTTTCTCTACAGATACCTGCGATTTAGAGCAGCTGCTGGCCACACTGCGCCGCCTTAGCGATAAAGTTGGATACCGCATGCGTCAGGCAAGTCTGATGGGCGGTGTTGTGCAGATAAAACTCCGTTATGAGGACTTTACCACGCTGACGAGGCAAACAGCGCTCGCGAACCCCACTAATTTGGATGACGAGATTTTCACCGCCGCTCAAAACCTGCTGTTGGCAACATTAATTCCGGGTCGCTTGGTGCGCCTCATAGGCGTGGGGGTCAGCCAGCTCACGGAACCTTATCAGCAGCTCGCCTTGTGGGATGATTCGCGCAGTCAAAAAGAGCAGCTCGCGCTTGCAATTGACGCGCTTAACGAAAAGTACGGAAAGAATATTATTACGCGGGGAATCGACGTAAAAAAGACTCCTAAATCTGGTGGCAAAAAGGTTTGATAATTTTCTAAGCTTTGGTATAATCCGACGCACGCCAACGTAGCTCAGTCGGTAGAGCAGACGCTTCGTAAGCGCCCGGTCGAGGGTTCGAATCCCCCCGTTGGCTTTTTTTCTTTTAATCAGGCATGCCGCAATACGGCGCGGCTGTCCAGCGCGAGCGCTCCCTGCCCCTGTGCATAGACAACCAGTGGGTTAATCTCTATTTCCTCTATCTCCGGGAAGTCCAACGCGAGTTGGCTGAGTGCGGCAATCGCAGTTTTTACTGCCTCAAGATCCGCTTGTGCGCTACCCCGCACGCCTTTTAGCAGCTTTCCCGCGATGGTAGCATCAACCATCTCAACGATGTCCTCATGGGAAAGCGGGGCTATCCGGAAGGAAATATCCTTAAGCTGCTCAACCAAAGTCCCGCCCATGCCGAACATCATCATCGGCCCAAAAGTTGGATCGCGACGCATGCCCACGATTAGCTCAAGACCCTTTGGAGCCATTTTTTCTACCATGGCGCCGGCAATGCTAGCTTGCGGAAAGTTAGAGCCAATCCGCTCAAGCAATTGGTTAAATGCCAATGACAAACTCTCAGCGTCAGTAAGGTTAAGCACGATACCGCCCGCGTCAGTTTTATGCAGCAAGCTTTCCGAAACGATTTTTATTGCTACCGGAAAACCAACTTCTCTAGCAATGGCCACCGCCTGCTGAGCATTCGCGGCTAACCCGCCAAGTACATTCGTTATACCGTAGGCCTCCAGAATTTTCCGCGTTTCAAACTCACCTAAGCTCTGCCTACGAGCGTTTGCATCAAGAACAGCGCGAACCGCGATTTTATCAGCAATTTTTGCCTCCACAGCCTTGTAAGCAGGCTTGTGCAAATTGCAGTCATATTTCCGCATCGCGCGCAGCACTGGACCCACCTGATCGGGGTATTGATAAACCGGCACGCTTGCTCTGTTCAAAAAAGCCCTAGCCTCTCGCACGCTGCGCTCACCCATCAGACAGGTGAGCATAGTCTTATGTGTTTGCGCGGCTGCTTGAGCCCAAGCCTGGGCCACGCCCAAAGGATCCACCAATGCCTGAGGGACTAAGACCGGCGCGAGGACGTCCACGTTTTCATCCCGCATCATTTGCTCCAGGCTCCAGAGGTAATCAGCTGGCTCTGCGCCTCCGAGCATATCCACCGGGTTGGCAACCTGCGCGCTGGGGTTCAGTTTGGCGCGTAAACCTGCCTGTGTATCCTCTGTCAGCTCTGCCAACTCCGCGCCATTCGCGGATAAATTATCTGCCAGCAGCGCCGCGGCTCCGCCCGCGTTGGTCGCGATAGCCACGCGCTTGCCTTGCGGGAGTGTTTGGGTACCCAAAGCCCAGGCCACGTTGAACAACTCAGCCAGAGTCTCTACCTCAATCACGCCTGTTTGATCAAAAACCGCCTGGTAGGCAGCATAAGATCCGGCCAAAGAGCCAGTATGAGAGCTCACCGCGCGCGCGCCGGCGTTATTTCTGCCAGCCTTCAGCATCACGATGGGCTTAATCCGGGAAACCCTACGCGCCTCTTCGATGAATCGGGGACCATCCTGGACGCCTTCCAGATACACGGCTATGACGCGCACATCCGGGTCATCCCCAAAATAGGCAATCATATCCGCCTCGGAAACATCCATCTCGTTCCCCAAGCTGGCAAAATGGGAAAAACCGATCTCGGATTCAAGGACGAGGTCCACAACACCGCCGCAAACAGCGCCTGATTGCGAGATAAACGCGATAGGACCCCGGCGGGGCATGCCCTTGATGAAGGTGGTATTTAAACCACTGCTCATATCCATCGTGCCCACGCAGTTCGGACCTATCACCCGCATGCCGTTTTCTCGGGCAAACTCCAGTGTCTTTCGTTCGATTTCGGCGCCTTCGCCGCCAACTTCGCGAAAACCACCGGTGATGATGATAACTGCCTTAATCCCACGCTCAGCGCAATCACGCATGCTTTCCAGTATCATGCCAACCGGCAGCACAATCACAGCCAGGTCGACCGGATCGGGTACCTCTGAAAGCTGCGTATAAACCTTCACTCCAAGTATTTGATCCGCGTTAGGATTGACTGGATAGACTTCCCCTTTGTAGTTATATTGCAGCAAGTTTTCCAGGATCCCATAACTTAGTTTATTGGGTTTGCTGGATGCGCCCAAAATGGCGACGCCCTTGGGTTTAAAGAAAGGGGTGAGGGAGGGATTCATCAAAGGGTAGTCCTTTCCGAGATATGGTGAGCGTGTCTGAATTATACCAAGCCCTCTGTCAGGCGCGTTCGCTGGCTTTTTTCCCTGCGAAACGGAGTCTTCGTGCCTTATAATTAATGTCGTAATGGAATCATCTGAAGGCTCAAGTATTACACGCGTTGATTTCTACGTGGGGGTTTTCTGCTTATGTCTCTGACACCCGAGCAAGAAGCGCTAATTGATTTTCCGCTGGAGAATTGTGTTTTCGTGCATGGGTCTGCGGGTACAGGCAAGACTACTGCCGCGCTTCACCGCCTTATTAGGATTCTCACCGAACGGCCGGATGAAGTTATCCTCATCCTGCTTCCGCAGCGGGTGATGGGCAGCGGTCTTCGGCAAGGGCTTGAAAAGACACAAGCATACAATCCAGGACGCGTCATGTTGACCACAATGAACAGCATTGCGCGCCGCATGGTTGCTCTTTTTTGGCCGATTATTAGCGAAAATGCGGGCTTCCTCCACCCCTATGCCCCACCACACTTCCTGACGCTGGAAACCTCCCAGTTTTACATGGGGAAATTGGTCAATCCAATGCTCGCTGCCGGCGCGTTTAGCTCGGTATCCATTCCGCGGAACCGGCTCTACAGCCAAATTCTGGACAGCGTAAATAAATCCGCGCTGGTTGGCTTTCCCCTGACAGAGATTTACGAACGTCTTTCCAATGCCTGGACTGGCAGCCCCGCGCAACTAAATGTGTATCGTGACGTTCAAACTGCTGCCAACACCTTCAGAGATTTCTGCCTGGAAAACAATCTCCTGGACTATTCGCTGCAGGTGGAACTCTTCCGGCAATTCGTTTGGGCAGAGCCGCTTTGTCAGCGTTTTCTCAAGAGCAGCTATCAACATCTCGTTTACGATAACTGCGAGGAGGACCCACCTTATGTTCACGATATCATATCGGAGTGGCTGCCCGATTTTAAGAGCGCTTTGCTAATACTTGACGAGAACGCTGGATATCGGCGAATTCTTGGGGCAGACCCAGACTCAGCGCTGCGGTTAAAGTCAAATGTTTCCGCTACTATGCAATTTAGCCACCAGCACCTGGAACCCCAGATGCGAGCTTTCAAGCGGTCTATCCAACCCAAGCCAGAAAGCCAAGCGCTGGGAATCAATCATGCTGATGTGCGGCAAGCCCTGCGGTTGCCACCGAAGCCAGCCAGATTTTTCCCGGAAATGCTCGAACAAACTGCGGAAATTGTGCAGCAGCTGATTAATGAAGGCACTCAACCCGGAAAAATCGCGATTCTCGCGCCATATTTGCCCAGCGCTATGGGGTTTGCTGTCCAACAATCTCTCTCTGTTGTTGGAATTCAATCAACAGTGCTGCGACCTTCAATCCCTTTAATCGAAAACCCTGTCGTCCAGCAATTAACTACGCTGTCCCAATTAGCGCATCCAACCTGGCCCCTGTTTCCGGACCCAGCCAGAGTTACCAGCGCCTTATCCGCCAGCATCGCTGGTCTGGACTTGGTGCGGGCACAGCTGCTGTGCTCAGATTTGCTAATCAAGAACAGCGAGGACTTTGCTCTGCTTCCTTTTGCAGCAGCTACCGAACTGTTGAGACCTAGAATCCCACCCGAAACAGCGGCTTGCTATGACACCCTGCGCCTTTGGCTGGAAAAGACAATACCGGATGAGCCTTTAGACCTGTTCATCAGCCGCTTGTTCGGCGAAGTTCTGACGCGCCCCGGTTTTGGATATTTCCAGAACACCAGCGCCGCGCAGTCAACTGCCATTCTAATGGAATCGTTTCGCAAATTCCGACTTTCCTTAAATCCAACAGAGCTCGTCGATTCAGACCAAATAAATCAGGATTTCATCAGGACCATTCAGGATGGGGTTATCGCAGCACAGTATCTGCGGGATTGGGAGCTGGAAGATGAAAGCAAAGTTCTCATTACACCAGCTCTGACTTTCCTTAGTTCCGGCAAAACCGTGGATTACCAGGTTTGGCTGAGTGCTGGCAGCTCAGGTTGGTACGAACGACTTGAACAACCACTCACCCAGCCTTACGTGCTCAGTCGAAATTGGCCGGATGGAAAGAAATGGACAACCGAAGAGGAGAAACAAGTCAGTCTGGAAATCCTGGACAGCATTCTGAACGGAATGCTAAATCGCTGCCGAAGAGGCGTCATACTCGGACTGAGCGAGTTTGGGCAGAGCGGACAGGATGAAAAGGGTTTGCTGCTGATAAAAATTCAAAACTTACTCAGGGAGATCGCAAAAGGGGGATCGAATGCCTGAAGAACGTTTGCGCGCCTCCCAGGAGCGTATCCTGACCTATACCGGCGGCAAAATGGGTATTTCTGCGGTACCTGGCAGCGGAAAAACCTGGACGCTTTCGCGGCTTGCAGTAAAACTGATTACTGAACTGGAACTCCAGCCAGACCAGGAAATCCTGGTTGTTACTTTTTCTAACTCGGCTGTGGATGTTTTCTCAAATCGCATTGGCAACTTGCTGCGCGAGCGCGGCGTTCTCTCTGGCTTGGGCTACCGCGTGCGCACGCTTCATGGTCTTGCCAACGATATCATCCGCGAACGCCCTGAATTGGCTGGCCTGACGAATGAATTTCAAATTCTGGGGGAGCCGGACACAGACGGGATTCTAAACAGCTGCGTTGCTGCCTGGTACCGCAGTAACCATTCGCTTTTTGAAGACCGCCTTGTGGAAAACTTGAACCCTAAACAAAGAGAGAAAGTCACGCAGCAGGAACTACCCGACCTCATCAAGGAATCGTGCTCGGCGTTCATCAAGACCGCCAAAGATTATCTGCTTACGCCGGAGCTTTTGGAAAAGAAGCTTAACAACTCCTATCTCAAATCAGATTCCCTGATGCGAATGGGTTTGGAGATTTATCGCGATTACCAAAACGCGCTGCAGTACAGGGCGGCTGTGGACTTTGCCGACTTAATCCGACTTGCATTTCAATGCCTTAACGAGGACCCGAGCCTCACGGATTTACTGCATTACCGTTGGCCATACATCCTTGAAGACGAAGCACAGGATTCCAGCTTGCTGCAAGAGAAGATTTTACGCGCACTGGTCGGCGTGGATGGCAACTGGGTACGCGTTGGTGATCCGAATCAAGCAATTTACCAGAGCTTCACAACCGCGAACCCAAATTTGTTAAAGTCCTTTCTGAAAGAAGCAGGAGTTCGCAGCGAACCTCTGCCGGAATCCGGTCGATCCAGCCCGGAAATTATTGAATTAGCCAACTACCTGAGCGAGTGGACTCGAACGCAGCATCCCGTGGAGGAAGTCCGCGAAGCGCTAACCTTGCCTCTGATTGAAGCCACGCAAGTTGGCGACCCACAGCCAAATCCCAGCGCATTGGAACCAGCTGTAATGTTAGATAATCGCCAGGTTTCCCCCGATTTTGAACTTCAAATGCTTGCAGAATCGGTATCAGATTGGCTGAAACGCTACCCGGATACCACGGTAGTCGTGCTTGCGCTCATCAACAAACGCGTGAACGAAATCGTCGCGGAATTCCGACGACGGAAGATAGACGTTACGGACGCTCTCACTGCGATGCCAGAAAATACACGAGCTTCCGTCGGGCTCGTAAACCGTTTGCTTTCCTGCCTGCTCCAACCGGATAACCCCAAAGCGTTGGCGAATGCCTTTGAAGCCTCAAGACGTAATCTTCGCGAGGATAAAGAGAGTTGGGACCTCATCAAGGCGTGCGCATCCGTCATCAGGAAGTGTGAGCATGTTGAAGATTATCTTTACCCGCTTGAAGGTCAAGATTGGGTGCGCCAGCTGGAAGAACAGGGTACCCCACAAGAAGTTTTGTTTGAACTCACCCATTTCCGTGAATTAGCCCGCAAATGGCATCTTGCTGCCCACCTTCCTCCTGATCAATTTATCCTGGCTGCGACGATGGACCTGGAACTGGATAACCTGGAGCTTGCCTCGATACACAAAATGGCGCTTTTACTGCGTGAGTTCCGCGACTTGCATCCAGAATGGACGCTGGCTGATTTGAATGAGGAACTGCTCGCCATTGCCAAAAATGAGCGGCGATTTGCCCAGCTCTCAACGTATGCTGAAGGTTTTGACCCGGAAGATTATCGCGGAAAAGTGGTCGTCGCCACCTTGCATAAGGCCAAAGGCCTGGAGTGGGATAAAGTATTTATCAGTTCAGCCAATGCCTATGATTTCCCGACAGGGAAAGATGAAGAACCGCTGCGCGGCGAGAAGTACTTTCTTCGCGGCAGGATGAATATGCAGGCAGAATTGGTAGCGCAGCTTCGTTCATTCGCGGAAGGGACTTTTCAGGACACTCAAAACAAAAGTCTTGCGCGGGCGGATGTCGCGCGCGAGCGCCTGCGTCTGCTTTACGTGGGCATCACGCGCGCGAAACGTTCGTTGACGATTTCATTTAACACAGGCAGCAATGGAAAACAGTCCGAAGCGATTGCGGTCAGCGCGTTGCGTGCTTACCTTGAAAGGAAGAACAATGCCCAGCCTGCTCCCTGATAAATTCATTTTTACGCAGTCCAATTTGCAGGCTTACCTAAACTGCAAAGCGCGGTTCTACCTGCGTTACGTTGAACGGTTTTTGTGGCCTGCTCCCGCTTTGGAAGATGTGCAAGCTTTTGAGCGGGATCGTCTTGCAGGGTCTCGGTTTCACCAGCTTGTTCACCAATATCTGCTCGGTTTATCCGCGGAAATATTAAACCGGAACGCTTCCAACGACCCGGATCCAAGAATCAAGCAGTGGTTTGAGCTTTTTACACACACAGTAAGTAAGGATCTTTCTGGCCAGCTTTGGCCCGAGCACACGCTTACTACGCAGCTTGACGGCTTTATCCTTAGCGCAAAGTACGACCTGCTGCATGAGAACGACCAGGTTCTTACAATCTACGATTGGAAAACATCGCGAAAGAAACCATCAAAAGCATGGCTGGCAGCGCAACTCCAAAGTAAAGTTTTTCCGCTTGTTTTGGCTCAGGAAATTGATACCCAAACCCGCGCTGAAAAAGCAGTCATCCGAATGGTGTATTGGGAAGTGACCGAACCCACTAACCCGATTGTTTTTGAGTACGGTTCATCAAAAGAGGAGCAAGATCTGGAATTAATTACCGCAATAATGCGGGAAATCCAATCCTCGCCCGCGGCGGACTTCGTCAGAACAGACGATATCCAGCGTTGTCGCTATTGTGTTTACCGCACTTACTGCAATCGCCTACCAGAAACTGCAGCGCTTGAGGATTACCTGTCCGATACCTATCTCGCATTGGAAGACGAATTGGAACTCTTGAATACCGATTAATTTCCCCCCCAGAAAACGAGCCCTTATAGGATTGGTATAATAAGAAGGTTAAACAAAAAAATGGGCAGAACAGGGCTCGAACCTGCGACCTCATCTGTGTAAAAGATGCGCTCTAACCAACTGAGCTATCCGCCCGGAGAGAGAAATTATACACAAAAAATGAAAATTGTGCGTTTTGAAACCAAATACACCCCTGCCTCTTATGGGTGGATTGACCAGGACAAAGTTGGCGTTATTCAAGGAGATCCTTTCGGAGAATTCAGACGATACGACCCCGAATTTTCCCTCTCCGAGCTCAAGCTGCTTGTTCCATGCCTGCCCTCCAAGATTATCGCTGTTGGGCGAAATTATGAGGAACACATCCGCGAAATGAATCAAACGCCGCCGGAAATACCCCTGCTATTTCTTAAGCCGCCCTCCACCCTTATCCGCAGCGGTGACCCAATTATTCTGCCGCCTCAATCCGAACGCGTGGAACACGAGGCTGAACTCGCGGTGGTCATCAAGAAAAAATCGCGTTGGCTGCGCCCGGAAGGCGTGCGGGATGCGATTTTTGGGTATACAGTCGCCAATGACGTCACAGCGCGTGACTTGCAGCAAAGAGATGGTCAATGGACTCGCGCCAAGGGCTTCGACACATTCTGTCCTTTAGGTCCCTGGATTGAGACAGAATTTGACCCCTCAGACTCGCTTATTACCTGCCGCGTCAATGAGGTTTTGAGGCAGATGAACTCCACCAGAGATATGCTCTTCAACATCGAACAGCTCATTCTTTACGCCTCTTCCATCATGACGCTGCTGCCAGGGGATGTCATTCTCACCGGCACTCCAGCGGGAGTTGGAAAATTAAACGCGGGGGATGTCGTCTCCATCTTTATTGACGGCATTGGCAGTCTTGTAAATCCTGTCATCGCGGGCAAACCTTACGCCGCTGAGGAAACCCGATGAGTGATCAAGGGAAATCAACGATAGACAGCAAGCTGGAGAAAATACTTTTCAGCGTGGAGAAGCCTGGTCGGTATGTTGGCGGAGAACACAACCAGGTGCGCAAAAGCTGGGAAAGCGTGGAAACGCGCGTCGCCTTGGTATTCCCGGACATTTATGACCTTGGACAGCCCAACCTCGGTCTTGCCATTTTATACGACATCCTGAATCAGCAGCCGGATATACTGGCAGAGCGCGCTTATTCACCCTGGATGGACATGGAAGCGCTGCTACGCGAAAACCAGCTTCCATTGTTTTCTTTGGAATCCAAAACCCCTCTGAACAAGTTTGATATCCTCGGTTTCACGCTGCCATATGAGCAAATCTATACGAATGTCCTCAATATTCTGAACCTTTCGGGCATTCCTTTACTGGCTGAAGAGCGTACTGCCGAACATCCTCTTATCATCGCCGGTGGGCAGGCTTGCTACAACCCAGAACCCATGGCGGATTTTTTAGACGCTTTTGCCATCGGCGAAGGCGAAGAAATGATTTTGGAAATCGCGCGCGCTTTCCAAAAGTGGAAACGCTCCCAGGCACCACGAACTGATTTACTAAAAATATTAGCGGAAATCCCAGGTGTTTATGTGCCCAGTCTTTACGAGGTGACATATTCTTCCGAGGGAACAATTTCGGGAGTATTCAGTCGAATTCCTGGAGCCCCTCTGCCTGTTCAAAAACGCATATTATCAGTCCTGCCACCGGCGACGACCCGCTTTCTTGTCCCTAATGTAGAAACCGTCCACGACCGAATTTCAGTCGAAATTATGCGCGGATGCACGCGCGGTTGTCGTTTTTGCCACGCGGGCATGGTGAACCGTCCCGTTCGCGAGCGCAATTCAGACGAAATTCTCACCGCTGTGCAAGAAGGTCTGGACGCCACAGGTTATGAGCAAGTCGGTTTGCTTTCGCTCTCCTCATCTGACCACACCCGTATTCTTGGGATTATTCAGGGCGTATACGACCAGTTTAAAGACAAACGCGTCCAAGTGAACTTGCCGTCCCTACGCATTGCATCTTTTTCAGTGGACTTGATGGATGAGCTTAAAGAACTGCGGCCAGGCGGTGGTTTCACGCTCGCGCCAGAAGCGGCCACGGAACGCATGCGCGCGATTATTAATAAACCGCTGGACGAAGAAGCGATTCTCGAAACAGCGCGGACAATCTTCGAACACGGTTGGTTAAGCCTGAAACTGTACTTTATGATTGGCCTGCCTCAGGAAACCATGGAAGACGTACAGGCCATCCTGGACCTTGCCCGTAAGATAAAAAACATTGGTAAGGTTGTTAAAGGCAATCGGGTCAGAATACATCTTGGCATAGCCACTTTCATCCCCAAACCGCATACGCCTTTCCAGTGGTATTCCATCGAAGACAGCCGTTCTTTGCAGTCCAAAATCGACCTTCTCAAAGATGGAACGCGAAAATCAGATATCAAAATGACCTACAATCCCCCAGATTCCACGCTCCTGGAAAGCTGGCTCTCGCGTGGCGACCGCCGTTTGGGCGCCGTCATACTTCAGGCGTGGAAGAACGGCGCTAAGATGGATGCCTGGACAGAGCGGTTTGATGTGAACGCCTGGCTGGAAGCCTTTGCCGCTTGCGGCATCGATCCGGATTTCTACACGAAAAGACAGCGCGGCCTGGATGAAATCCTGCCCTGGGACCACATCTCAATTGGTGTTAGCAAACGCTTTCTAATGACCGACTTGCGCTTGAGCCAGGCTGGCAAAACACGCGAGGACTGCCGCAAAAACTGCTTCAATTGCGGCATTCTGGACGCTTTTGGCAGCCTGAAACCCTCAGATGAAGAAATATATTGGGGGTGCCCATGAATAACAATCCACCAGTGCGCGTTCGCGTGAAGTTTGCTAAGCATGGCGACTTACGCTTTACCGGGCATTTAGACCTACAGCGGCTCTTTGAACGCGCCCTACGCCGGTCTGGTCTTCCGCTTCGCTTCAGTCAGGGTTTCAATCCAAAGGTCAGGCTGAGCCTTGCCAGCGCGCTGCCGTTGGGCTTTTCTTCAGAGGCGGAATTATTGGATTTTTGGCTGGATGAGCAAGTGGACATCCCGCTAATCAAGCAAAATTTGGATCTCGCGCTGCCGAATGACATTAGTGTCAGGCAAATAGAATTAGTTTCGAATCAGCTCCCGAGCCTGCAATCCAGCCTGATTGCGTCGGAGTACCGCGTGAGCTTTTTTCCGGAGGGAGAGCCGCAGAAAGTAGCTGAAAAGCTCTCCAACTTACTTGACCAGGAAAACATTCTTTTCACACGTCGCACAAAAACCGTTAATTACAAAAATCTGATACTTGCCGCTAACTGGTTGAAAACCCCGCAGGGGCTGGATTTGCTTCTGAGAATGAAATCCACTCCAGATGCCAATGGACGCCCCGACGAACTGCTGCGTCTCTTAGGTTTGACGCCCGGCAGTTACCAGGTTTGTCGTACTGCCTTAATCTTTAGTCCAGAGGAAATGAGAGAAGATGGATGATTGCGTTTTTTGCCGGATAATCGCAGGGGAAATTTCTTGTTGGAAAGTGCTGGAAACTGAACACGCTCTGGCATTCCTGGACCTTGAACCCATCAAAGAATATCACACGCTGGTGATTCCTAAAGCGCATTATCCGGATTTGTTCAGCATTCCCGAAGAAGTGCTCTGTCAGACGGGTTTAGCCATAAAACAGGTGATCCGTTTATACCAGGATAGGCTTGGCATTCAGGATATGCATTTGTTCAACAATTCCGGGAAATTTGCCCGACAAACAGTATTCCATCTGCATTTCCATATCGTCCCGGTTACGCCCGATAAGCCGCTGACAGATTTTAAAAAGCATCCGGAATTGGTCCGCGATTACCCCGAGATGCTGCGCGCGCTGGCATTGTGAGAGAGTCTGAACGGACGCGGATTAAATGTTTTTGAGTATAATATGCAGACTGTTCCCGTGGCCTAATGGAGAAGGCATCGGCCTCCGAAGCCGGTAATGTGAGTTCGAATCTCACCGGGAACATTCGTTAATATCAGGCTGATTAAGGGGAAAGACTGCCAAAGCGGCCTGTACGATTTACGGCAGAGGTGATTATGGGTGAAGAGAATGTTCGTCAACAAATCGAAAACCTCCGTAAGCAGTTGCATTACCACAACTATCTGTATCATACGCTGGACGCGCCCGTCATTAGTGATTATGAATACGATCAGCTTTATAAGCGGCTAAAAGACCTCGAGGACGCGCATCCTGAACTTATCACACCGGATTCCCCTACTCAACGCAGCGGTGGGGCGCCGTTGGATAGGTTCAGAAAAGTGGAACACCCCACCCCAGTCCTCAGCCTCGCCAATGGTTTCGGCCGGCAGGATACGCTGGATTGGTATGAGCGCATTTTGCGCCTCGACCCGGCGGTTGCTGGGGCGGATTATATGTTGGAACCCAAGCTGGACGGGCTTACAGTTGTGCTGACGTATGAAAATGGGCTGTTTACGCTCGGCGCCACCCGCGGGGATGGGTTGGTAGGAGAGGACATCACCGAAAACCTCAAGACAGTGCCAATGCTTCCACTGCGTATTCCGATTTCCAGTGATTTACAAGCGCCCAGCCGCTTGGTCGTGCGCGGTGAAGCGTTAATTTTCAAAGAGGATTTTGAGCGCTTAAATACCGAACTGGAAAAACGCGGAGAGAAAACCTATCTGAACCCCCGCAACACCGCGGCAGGGTCTCTTCGTCAGTTAGACCCGACAGTTACGGCTAAACGTCCATTAAAAATCTACGTCTACCAAATACTTGTTTCTTCAGAGGATATCCCCCCAACACAAAGCGGCATTCTGAATTATCTCAAAACGTTGGGTTTTCCAGTCAACCCCCTATCCTGGAAAGCCGCGAATATTGAAGAAGCAATAGCGATTTGCGAGGAGCAGGCAGTCTCCCGCCATACCTGGCCTTACGATGCCGATGGAATTGTCATCAAGGTCAATGACCAACGCTTATCGACACTACTTGGTTTTGCTGGCAAGGACCCGCGCAGCGCGCTGGCTTTTAAGTATCCGGGCCAGGAGGTTGAAACCACTTTATTGGATATCCAGGTAAACGTTGGCAGAACTGGCGTGCTTACTCCTCTCGCGATGCTTAAACCGGTGAGCATCGGTGGTGTGATTGTGCGTCAGGCTACTTTGCACAACTTTGATTTCATCAGGGAAAAGGATATCCGCATCGGTGATCAGGTGCTCCTGAAGCGCGCGGGAGAAGTTATCCCTTACATACTCGGGCCCCTCCCAGAAAAACGCGTTGGCACTGAAATACCTTTCACTGTCCCAAACGTATGTCCTTCCTGTGCTTCTCCGATTCAGAAAGTGCCCGAGGAAGTGGCATATTACTGCGTGAACAGCAGCTGTCCGGCCCAATTAGTGCGGAACATCGAAAACTATGTGTCCCGCGGAGCGCTGGATATCACTGGTCTCGGCTCCCAAATCGTCGCCCAGCTGGTAGAAAGCGGTCTGGTCCGTTCTGCCGCGGACCTGTACACGCTGAACCGCGAGGAACTCCTGCGCCTGGATAAGTTTGGTGAGAAGAAAGCGGATAACCTTCTGCAGGCTATCGAAGCTTCCAAGAAGCAGAGCCTGGAGCGGCTGATTATCGGTCTTGGCATTCATGGGGTGGGAGAAGTGGCCGCGCGAAAGCTTGCGCGCACATTCCAAAACCTCGACACTCTAAAACGTGTATCTGTAGAGGATCTGACAAACCTGGAAGGCATTGGCCCAAACATTGCCGAATCTATCACCAGTTGGTTCGCGCAGGCGCATAACCAGGAATTGCTAGAAAACTTCCGGGAGTACGGCGTTTGGCCGCAGGAAACGGCTGAGCTCAGGCAGCAAGCTTCCTCCCAAGCCCTCAATGGCCTGACTTTTGTTATTACTGGCACGCTGCCAAGCCTCAGCCGCGAGCAAGCGGAAGCCTTGATTCTGGAGCACGGCGGAAATATTTCCTCCTCGGTCAGTAAGAAGACCAACTATCTGTTGCTGGGTGAGAATCCCGGCTCTAAGCACACTAAAGCGCTGGAACTTGGTATTCCCATCCTCGATGAAAACGGGTTTAAGAACTTGATTGGCGGGTAATCCGGGTTATGCCAAGTACTAACTTGGCAATAAATCGACCAAACACCCTCGACTGAAAAAAAGAAACCGGCGCAAACCGGTTTCTTTTTAGGTGGAGATGGCGGGAGTCGAACCCGCGTCCGAAAGATTAGACCCTCGGATCTCTACGAGCGTAGTCAGTTATTCATTTTCATCCGCGCAAAGGTCAACTGACCAAACTTTACGCAGACAATCCGCTTGAGCCCGAAAGCCCTCTTAGGCCAGGTTCACGGCGCACCTGGCAGCATTCCGGCTTTTATGACGCCTTGACTGATTCCGGCCGGAAGGACGGCCTCAGGAGACGTGACCTCAAATGTGGAGGTCAGCTACTTCGATCCCGCTTATGCAGCGAGAGGGAGGGTAGCGTAGTTTGTGCTTTTGGCACTTGTTGTTTGTACTGATTTATCGAGGTCGGTACCTCTCGGCTCGCAATCCGGAACCAGCTTCTCCCGTCGAGACCTGGCATCCCCGTTGGTTCGAGTATATCACAAAAAGAAAACCCCCCAGGTTAACCTGAGGGGTTTGTACGAACTTTTGTGAAAACTTACTTGATTTGAGCCATCTGCTCGGCAAGGATGGTATTGGCGTTGACGTTCGCTTCGTCAAGGAGAGCCTTGACGTCCGCGGTGACGTCGTCAACAATGCTGGTCATCACAACTTCGATGACATTGTCGCGAACGAAATCGTAACCAGGCACTGGGGGTTCGAAAACGCCGTAAGGAAGCAAGGAGATAGCGGTTCCGTAGGCTTCTTTGTTACCAGCGAATTCTGCGGTAACTTCGTCCGCAATGCTTGCTTTCACCGGGAAGTATCCAGAGGCCTTGGCCCACATGGCATTCACTGGGGCGCTGGTGTAGTATTTGACGAACAGCCAGGCAGCCAATTCACGTTCAGGGGTGGACTTGGGGATAGAGACAGAGGCGCCGTAGACGTTCATTACAGGATCAGCGGTGGTGTGAGGGATAGCGGATACGCCCCACTCGAAGGGGGTTCCATCAGCGCTAACAGCATCGCCGTAATAAAGCAGACCGGAGGAAGAACCAACGGCAAAGAGCAGAGTGCCGTTGCCGAAATCGGTCTGGTCGCCGTAGTTTTCGGTGACGAGGCGTGCGCAGCCATCAGCAAACAGGCTCTGGATGAAAGTCCAGGCTTGCACGGCGGCATCGCTGTTCAGGGTGAACTGGTTGGCGGTGTAATCGAACATGTCGCCGCCGAACGCGAAGGTCCAGCTGGCGAAGCGCGAGGTATCAATGCTCAGCTCATAACCAGTGGGAGAAGCTGCACCTTCAGTGGCACCACTAAAGGGGGTCACAGCGGCTTTGCAGGCCATTTCTTTGAACTGTTCGGGAGTGGCGGGCGGGGCATCGTAGCCAAGTTCTTTCAGCCAGTCCATGTTGTAGTACATGACTTCCATGGAGCGGTTGGGGGCCAGGCCAAGGCGCTGGTTGTCGAACAGGGAGAGCACGTCCTGGGCAAAGAAGCCGGGGAAGAAATCATCCTGCTCTTCTTTGGATATACCGTATTCGGGATGGTCGATCAGTTCGTTCATATCGAACATGGCGTCTGCCAGTTGATAGGTCGCGACCTGATTCTGGTAGCCAACAACCACATCGGGCACATCAGGGGTGTTCAGGATCGGCAGCATCTTGTTGAAGATATCGCCATAGCTTCCGGCATATTCCGCCGTTACTTTGATGCCGTAGGGATTGGTGGTGTTGAAGTCCTCTACAATTTTTGCAATCGCGGCTTCGCGTTTGGAGCCGGTGTGCTGGTGCCACCAAACAATTTCTTTGGCGGGAACAACGCCAGCCCAAGGATCAACCACTGGGGCTTCGGTCGGGGCTTCTGTCACGACTGGAGCTTCGGTCGGGGCTTCGGTCACGACTGGGGCCTCGGTCGGGGCGGGGGCTTCTGTTGCTTTAGCGCAAGCGCCGAGCACCAGGGAGGCAATCAGGATGACTGCCACAAACAAAACACTCGTTCTTCTCATTTTTCAAAACCTCCATTTTGAATCTGACTAATTGAGTAAAGCGATATCGAAGGGTGAGAATATACCTTCGCAATATCCAAATGTTTATTATATCCTATCCTTTCAATCCTGTTGTGGCAATTCCTTGGGTGAATTGCTTTTGTGTCAAGAAGTAAACAATCAGAATTGGGATAATCGTAATCACCGCGCCAGCCATAAGCCAGTGGGTATAAGGCCCGGCTTCTTGCACAAATCCGTACAAGCCTACCATCAGCGGTCGCCAGGTATCCCTGGTGGTGACAAGCAGCGGCCATTGGAAGGCATTCCACGAAGCGGTGAAGCCAAACAGGAGCACTGTCATGATGGGCGCCTTGCTGATTGGCATCACAATCTGGATGAGAAAGCGCAAATGGTCGCAGCCGTCAATGCGTGCGGCGTCCCAAAGTTCATCCGGGATTTGCGCGAAGAATTGACGCAGCAGGAAAATGCTGAACGCGTTAGCCATGAAGGGAATCGTGAGCGCCCAGTAGGTATTTATCCAGGTGCCGCCCGGGAGCGGGATGACATTTCCGCGGATAAGGAGATAGTTGGGGATCAACGTGACGGATTCAGGAATCATCATCGTTGCCAGAAAAATGCCAAAAAGAATGTTTTTTCCTTTGAAATCTATCCTACCAAATGCATAGCCTGCCAGAATCGAAGTGAAGAGAAGTCCGGTTAAGGTGCCAAGAGTTATCAGCACGCTGTTTACAAAGTATTTTGAAAAATTAGCTTGGTCCCAAGCCTCTTTGTAGTTAATCCACTGGGGGACTTTTGGCAGGAGTTGGCGGGTAATCGTTTCCCCTAAGGTCATTAGCGAATTCGAAATCATCCAAAAGAAGGGGAAGATGAAGATTAGTGCCCCCATCAGAAGGATCAGGTAAAGAACAATCTTACCCAGAATCCTGCCGGCGTGGATTTCTTTCTTACTTTTTTTGAGGGTAGGCAGTGCTGCTGAATTATCCATAGAAGACCCGCTCTCCCATAATCTTGTTTTGCGCTAACGTCAGACCCAGGATGATGATGAACAAGACGATTGCCTGGGCTGTGGCAACACCGTACTGATTGGCTTTATAAAAACGATCGAAGACCAGCAAGCTTGTGGTGACAACTGAATTTTGCGCGCTCGGAGTTCGCATCACGTAAATGTGATTGAAGGCTTTAAATGTGCCAATAAATCCAATCAGCGTCAGGTAAAAGGTGACCGGGGAAATCATTGGGATGGTAATGTGCCAGAAACGGTCCCACTTGCTGCCGCCATCAATCTCAGCCGCTTCGTAGATTTCCTTGGGGATATTCCCAAGACCAGAAAGGAAAATCACCGTGTTATATCCAACAAAGGACCAGATGCCGAAAATAATGATTGTCAGCAGCGCCAGGCTTGGCCCGTCTGCCAAACCGGAAACGTTTATGCCCAGCAAGCGCAGAACCGGTTTGGGTTCAAAGCGCCACTTCAGCGGGTCAATGCCAAAAAAGCCAATTAATCGGTTCGCGAGCGAAGTCTCCCGACTCGAGAAGATAATCTGAAAAACGACCGCGGTGCTGATGGAAGGCGTGATGTAAGGCAGGAAATAAATCATCCGGAAAGCTTCCTTGCCGATGATATCCTGGTAAAGGATATAGGCCAGTACCAAACCGAGAATAATCTCAGCCGGCACCGTCCCCAGCGCGTAATATATAGTCACAATCAGGGAGTTGAGAAAATCCTTGTTCCCTGTCTCGTACATCATCCCCCATCCGGTCACAAAAATGACGCCACCGAGGACAAGCACCAAAGCGCCCGCGATCCGTGCCAGCCGCCCTCCCTTACTTACGGACTGGAAAGCCTTGCCCCAGACAAAATATCCGAGGATGATTAAGCCTAATCCGGTTACAAGCACCAGTAAATTCCACCAGGAACCGAAGATCAATAGGTAGTTTTTGTCACCGATAAAGGGTCCTTTGGTAACCTGCCAATTAAACAGGCTCATGTAAATGGAGTAGCCAATCGGGAATATACCAAAGATTAAGATAACGATTAGAGCGGGAAGGATAAAGAGATAACCGGTAAGTTGTTCCTGCAGCTTGATGAGTTTCAGGGTTTTCCGGTGGGACTGGTGCGTTACTGTATTCTCAGCCAATGAAACCTCCAGGAGCCAGCTTGCAGATTGGTTTTGTTTTCAAACACCCTTTCATTTTACAGGATTTTTCCTTTCTGTGGGTTATGAAAAGGTTAACATTGTTCTTCTTCAGCCAATCCATAATTATTTTATCGTGGATCAGGAAGGAATCCCAAAATTGTCCGCGGAAAACTATCCGAGACAACCAAAAAACCAATGTCATCCAAGCGCGCCAAACCTTCCCAATTGCGGGAACTGCCATCGAAGGTCAGCTTAAGGTAGATTGGCGGCTGGTCAAGCAGAATTATTTGACCATCTTTGATTGCTAAAGTAATGATTCTCTCCACCCGATCAGAGCGCTGGTGAGAACCTCCTTCTCCAAAGCGTTCTGAAATGGCATCGGAACTTGCCCGAAGATGGACATCCCCAGTGTAAAAGTAATTCATCACCCAAAAGGTGCCATCTGGCAGGGCTTCGGCAGCATCGGTTACCCGATATTCAATCGCGGGAAATTCCAGCACCGGTAACGGATTTAGGTTCTGATCAAAAACGCGGGCAAAAGCGCCGGGATTAAGCTCAGCGCCGTTATCTTCGAAAATTGTGTAAATCGCGTTGTTATAAACCACAAGGCTTTCATCGCTCGCGTTTTTAAATTTGGTTTGCGGGCTGAGCGGCACAAGCTTCTGTAAGTCCAATTTAATAGAGCTTCCGTCTTCCCCGACTGTCCCGACTGCCAGGTAACCCATCATAGCGCTGCCGGCGTTGGTTTCAATAGTGACGTAAACACGCTCCTCTGAGAAGGCAATAGCTTCGTATCCTTCAAATCCTGGCAAACTTTCGGAAAGCCCGTCATCCTCAAAGCGGAGGGTGCCGACTTCGATCGGAGCTTCATTATCGGAGGAGAGGTACGCCATCAAGGTCGTTTTGGAAATAGTGACCAACAGACCTTCGCCGTCCTGCCCCAATCTGCCTGGGTACTGTGGGAGCAATACCAGGGTTTCCCCCCACCAGGCTAAGCCAGAAAATTCCATTTTTGCGGCGTTATACGGCTCGGGCAGGAGAATTTCGCGAACTTCCACCTCGCTTAGTCCAGCAAGGGCTCCCGTGAGCGCAGTGAAATCTTTCACAACGGGAGATGGCGTGAGGACAGAATTAACGGGAGCATTTGTTTCTTTCTGGATTGCTATGTTATTGCTACACGCATTAGCTATTAGAACAAAGGTAAAGATCAGGAATTTTGGGAGAAGATTTTTCATCAATCAAATTTAAGCACAGCATAAGCGGGGTCGTGATCAGAAACACGGAAACCCGGCACGTTCTCAGAATTCAAGTGCAGCACATCGAAATAACTAACTTTATACGAAAGCGCAACACTCACGAGAATGTGGTCGAGAACCTGCCCGTTGCCCTCGTGGATGTATGTATACCGCTCATTTTCCGGCAGCAAAGTAATCAAATTGACCAGGGCGCCAGCCTGAAGTTGCTCTATTGGCGGACTCCAGGCAAAATCGTTTAAATCCCCCAGAACAATAACATTGGCGTTGGGGTCAATAGCCAGGATGTTTCGTACAAAAGCATTAATCTCTCGCGCTTGGTCAAGCCGCTGTCTTTCACTCACCAGCGGTGGCGGCTGCTGGTCGCCAAACAAGGGACCATCCTCCCCTTTGGAGTTAAGATGGCAAACAATGACGAAAACATCCTGGTCCAAAAATCGAAACTGCGCGGCGAGAGGTTTTCGGCTGTCCCTGAACGCGTAAGATTGCGGACTGACACGTCCGGGGTTGAGTGACAATATGGGTTTTCCGGCCTTGTTCAACACCTGGTTAGCGCTGGCTGTGTCTCCTGCCTGCGCGTTGATCGCGCTCAGACCCCGGTCCTCACGATAAAGGAGCACGACCCGGATATTACCGCCGTTAACACCTCCATCCGCGTTCCTCAGCGGGTCAATCGAAAGCGCGCGATAGTCGGGTCCGCCTAGCTGCTTGACCTTCTGGATCAGCTTGTTTATGTTCCCGGCAGCTGAAGTCTGAGCAGAATCGAGCTCACCGTCGTCATCCTGAATTTCTTGCAGCGCGATGATATCCGGACTGCGCAGATTCTTGACGATGTGCTCCGCAAATGTTGAAAGCCTTTCAGGAGCAATCATGGGATTAAAATTCGCCACATTATAAGTGGCCACAGCCAGCTCATTTTCCCCGAGCTGGTAGCTGACAGACTCCTCTGGGTTTTTCCCCTGTTCAAAACGCAGCTTTTGGGTTGGCTGGAGCTTGAAATTGCCATAGCTGTAGTCCATGATCCCGATAATTGGCGCTGTAAAACGCGCACCCACGCGAATAGTCGGCATGTTAATGAAGGCGTCATCCAATATGATGCGCTCCGGGTTAGCATCGTCCTGGCGCAGCACTAGCACATTCCGGGCTGAAAGGATGCTGGCATTCTTTCCGAGGTCAGCTACAACCGTCACTTCGTTATAAGAGGAGGTCGACGACACCGCCAAGGCATCATTGACCTGGACGCGCATCCCTTCCAGGCTCTCGAAGAAATCCAGACCATCCTGGGCGGGGTCAAACTCCCCATTTCTGCTGGCATAACCATTCACGTCATTTTCGATAACATAGTTGGGAATCCTTCGCCCGGTTTCTCCTATCACTATTGCTTCCGGTAAAGGGTTACCGCTGGATAGCACAACGTAAGAAGCCTGGAAAAGCTCAGTACGCGTCAGTGAATTCTCTCCCAAACCAGCCGGGTTATACTCCCGAACTTTTGCCTGGTTTATTATTACCAAATCGCCAACTCTAACACCACCAAACGCGTTCGCGGATACAAAAAGCGCCTCTGAGGTGCGCTCATCCTCATCCGGCACGGGTTCCTGCAGGTAAAAACCGCTGCCGGTGATGGCAGTGACAATGCCTTCCACGCCCGATATACTTTTGCCGTCATATGGCGAGCGGTGCTGCGCGCCCTGAAGCTCATGGATGCGTAATATGCTCAGGTCTTGCATCGCAGCAGTGTCGGTTCGCGTGGGCGTTGGCTGAACTGTTTCCGTTGAACTTCTGCAGGCAGCAAGCAGTAAACAGCTTAGCAAGCCGAGAAAAAGAATTTTATTCCGCCAGCTTTTTTCCATAAACCACCATAGCAGGTAGTATACCCGGTCTGACACCCGCCTTGCCATCCCTGCTGACACAGATTGGGTTAGAATTACAGCATGGAAATTCAAATAGCAATCGCAAAAGTGGACCGGTTTTCGTCTCCGGAACAAGGCGACCAGGTGGAAATTGTGGAGCGGCCAAATGGCGGCGTTTCTGTCATCCTGGGCGAAGGGAAACTTAACGGGAACCGGTCCAGATTTGTGGCGCGGAAAGCGGTCCACCGCGTGCTTTCGCTCTTACTCGAAGGCATCCACGACGGGGCAGCTTCCCGCGCGGTTCTCTCAGCTCTCAAAACTGAGTATCACAATGAAGCTGAGTTAAGCTTGAGCATTCTTTCCTGCGATCTGGAAAGCGAGACGCTTGTCCTTACCAAAAACAACGATCTGCCGGTCATCATGATTCGCAAGAGCGAGGGAAGCTACACCAGTTATGAAGGCCGCGACGAAGTCAATCCTTTGCAGCCCAACGTGTACCAATTCCCAATTGAAAACAATTTTATTATTATCATGTTTTCAGATGGCGTCGCCACGGCCGGATGGGATTGCAGCCAGCCGCTCGAGTGGAGTTCCCTGATGGAATCAGTACTGGACGAACAGGAATTAACAGTTCACGAAATAGCCGATCAGGTGCTAAACCAAGCTATTGCCCAGGATTTAGGGCAACCGCATGATGATATGGCGGTTGTCGTTGTGCAGGTCGGCAGGAAAACCGGAAAACCCATTCGGCGGATGTCCCTAACACTGCCTTTATAACCAAGGAGAAAAAATGCGAGAGGAAGTTGTTCTCATTACCGGAGCAAATGGAGAAATCGGCCACGGATTAATCCGCCACATATCGGCCATGAATTGTCCGATTGTCGCGATTGACGTAAATCCTCTCGATAAGCCTCTGCGGTCTATGGTCGCGAAATGGATTGTGGGCGATATTCTCGATCAAATCCTGCTTGGCAGGCTTGTGGTGGAACATCAGATCCGCACGATTTATCATCTTGCATCCATTCTCTCGACAAAAGCCGAATACAACCCGGAAACTGCCCATCGTATCAATGTTGAAGGAACGCTGAACCTGCTTCGGCTGGCGGTGGAACAATCGCAGTGGCAGGGGAATTCCGTTAAATTTATCTACCCAAGCTCCATCGCAGCTTATGGGATGGACTCGCTGGCCTGTAAAACGCAGGTTGGTAAGGTCAAAGAGACCCAGTACACCTTCCCAACCACCATGTACGGCTGCAACAAGCTCTACTGCGAGCACCTTGGGCGCTATTACAGCACGCATTACCGCCAACTTGCCGCGGATTTCGCTTCTGGACCAACGGTCGATTTTCGCTGCCTGCGTTTTCCCGGGCTCATCAGCGCGGAAACAATCCCAACCGGCGGCACCAGCGATTACGGTCCCGAAATGCTGCACGCGGCCGCGAAGGGGTCGCCGTATAACTGTTTCGTCCGGCCAGACACCCGCTTGCCCTTTATGGTCATGCCGGACGCGATAAAATCTTTGATCATGCTCGAGGAAGTTGAGCGCGAAAAGCTCTCCCAGTTTGTCTATAACGTGACCAGTTTCAACCCAACTGCTCTGGAAATCTATGAAATCACGACCAAAGCCTTTCCCGGCGCGCGCATCGGGTTTGAAGTTGACCAGCGCAGACAGAAGATTGTTGACTCCTGGCCGGAAGACGTGGACGACAGCGCTGCCCGCCGGGATTGGGGCTGGCAGCCCGATTACGACCAGGAACGCGCCTTTGGAGAATATCTGATCCCTGCCATCCGCAAGCAATACACTGAGCTTGCCAACCCGTAAGATCCGGTTTACTATTTTGTCTATTCCAGAACACAGGAACAAACCGAGGACCAATTATGCCAATCTATGAATATCAGTGCCGGCAATGCGGCACGCTTTTTGAACTAATCCGCACTTACAGCCAGGCAGACTTGCCGGCAGAGTGTCCGCACTGCGCATGTTCGGAAAGCCGGCGCGAACTCTCCAAAGTGAACGCCTTTAGCGGCGGAAAAAGCCTGACCGATTCTGGTCATTCCTGCGGCAGCTGCTCTGGCGGCAGCTGCAATACCTGTGGACACTGATTATGAAAAACCTCAATGGAAAACTTGCACTGATTACTGGCGGATCCAGCGGAATTGGTCTCGCGTTGGCATGCGAACTTTTCGCTCAAGGGATGTCCGTAGCGATTCTAGCGCGGGGGCAGCAGCGCTTGGATGAAGCTGTTACTAAAATTGAACATTTCCGACGTGATGTTTCACAAAAAATTATCCCCATCACTGCTAATGTCGCCGACAGCGCTGCAATCAAGCAAACCATCCATGATTTAGTCAGCTCGCATGGCCTGCCAGATCTCTTGATAAACTGCGCCGGGGTTGCCAAATCCAGTTACGCGGAGATGACTCCACTAGAGGACTTCCGTTGGATTATGGATATCGATTTCCACGGCACGGTAAATGTGACCCAGACCCTGCTGCCGGATTTCATTGGCCGGGGCAGCGGTCACATTGTAAATATTTCGTCACTAGCAGGCGTAATTGGCATGTTTGGCTACACAGCCTACAGCGGCGCGAAATTTGCAGTCAAAGGTTACACAGACGTCCTCCGCTCAGAGATGAAACCTTACGGAGTCGATGTTTCTTGCGTTTTTCCCCCGGATACAGACACACCTCAGCTTGCCTGGGAAAACCAGTTCAAACCCTTTGAAACGCACATGATCGCAGGCTCAGACAAACCTTTCCCGGCGGAAAAGGTCGCAAAAAGCATTGTTCTTGGTGTCCAGAAAAACAAATACATCATTGTTCCGGGTCTGGAAGCCAAGCTTTTTTACTTTCTGGCAACGCACCTGGGCGGTCTGGTTTACACTGTGCTGGATATACTGGTAAAAAATGCAATAAAAAAGAAGGTCGCTGTACAGGGCGCCCAAACCGAAAAGCACAGTCGGTAAAATGTCCGTATGGATATTGATGAGCTCCTCAGCATCTGGCAGCAAGACCCGGAGTTTGTCCGAAATACCACCTGCTGGCAAATAGCTCCGCCAACTGCGCCCAGCTTCGAGAATTTTCCGGAAAATTTACCAGAGCACCTGGTCTGGAACCTGACACAGCGTGGTATCAGCCAGCTGTACAGCCATCAGGCGCAAGCGCTTGAGAAAATTGCTGCCGGTCAGCATGTGGTCATCAGCACCGGCACTGCCAGTGGAAAAACCCTTTGTTACGACATCCCGGTCATTCAAACGCTTCTGCAAGATAGCTCGGCGCGCGCGCTCTACCTCTTTCCCACCAAAGCCCTGGCGCAGGACCAGCTGCGGCTTCTGAAAGACTTATGTTCTGCGCCTGATGGAGCGCTCAGACCCAGCCCGGCCATCTACGACGGCGATACCCCAGCGCAGCATCGGCCGGAGATTCGGAAAAACGCGGACATCATCATTACCAATCCGGACATGCTGCACCAGGGCATCCTCCCGCATCACACCATCTGGCGGAAATTTTTCGCGGGGCTCAGATATGTGGTTATTGACGAAATGCATACCTACCGCGGCGTGTTTGGCTCGCACGTTGCCAATGTTATCCGCAGGCTGAAGCGGGTGGCGGCATTCTACCATTCCTATCCGCAGTTTATTCTCACTTCCGCGACAATTGGTAACCCGGAAGAACTTGCCGAAAAGCTAATTGAAAGCCCCGCCGCGCTGATTGACGTGGACGGCTCCCCGCACGGTAGAAGGCACTTCCTGGTTTACAATCCTCCCCTTGTGAACGAGCAGTTGGGCTTGCGCGCCAGCAGCCTGCAGACCGGCATCCACTTCACCAGGAAGCTGCTCGCGAATAATTTCCAAAGCTTGGTTTTTGCCCGTTCCCGGCGCAGCGTGGAAATGATTCTGGCTTATCTCTACGACAGCTTGCCGAGAGAGATGCGCGCGCGTATTCGCGGATACCGTTCCGGATATCTTAAAAGTGACCGCCGAGAAATCGAAGCAGGGTTCAAGGAAGGCTCCATCAAAGCCGTAGTCGCCACGTCCGCGCTTGAGTTAGGCATCGATATTGGCAGCCTGGAATCCGTAATTCTGGTCGGTTACCCGGGTTCTATCGCGACCACACGCCAGCGCGCTGGCCGGGCGGGGCGCCGGCAGCAAGCTTCATTAGCCATGTTTATTGCCTCCCCAGAAGCCATGGACCAATATCTGGCAAATCATCCTGAGTACATCACTGAGAAGTCGCCTGAGGACGCGCTGCTCGATCCCAACAATTACGCGATCCTGATGCAGCACTTGCAGTGTGCCGCTTTCGAGCTGCCTTTCCTGGCAGATGACCACTACGGCAGCCTCCCCGCAGATTTGCTTCAAGCTTTTCTGGGGATTCTGGTTCAATCGGGCGTGCTGCATCTGCAAAATGGCAAGTATTTCTGGATTGCAGATCAGTTTGCCGCTGGCAGCGTTTCATTACGCAGCAGCACGCCAAATGTCATCACATTGCGCGTCGGTTCAGGGGATTCCTCACAGGTAATTGGGGAAATCGACGCGGCCAGCGCGAAGTGGCTGGTGCATCCGGAGGCTATTTATCTTCAGGAAGCGGAAACGTACGAAGTGCAAACGCTGGACCTGGAGAAGGGTGTATGCCTGCTGGAGCCGACGCAATCAGAGTATTACACGATTCCAAACGTATCAACTACCATCGAAGCTTTCATGCCCCACCAACAAAAATCCTTCTCAACCTATGCGAACACTTATGGGGACCTGAGCCTGCGTTTGGAAGTCAACAGCTATCGCAAAATTCGGTGGTTTAGCGCTGAAACAATTGGTACAGGCGTGGTGGACCTCCCACCGACTTTTCTGGAAACATCTGGCTGCTGGCTCACTTTTACGCCTGATTTTGTTGACCAACTGCGCGAAGAAAAACTCTGGAACGCGGATGCCAATCAGTACGGCGCGGGATGGAACGCTCTGAAACGCCGCATTCTGATGCGGGATGGTCACCGCTGCCGTGCGTGCGGAACAGAAGGCGATGACAATAAACTGCATGTGCATCACATCAAACCCTTTAAGACCTTTGAAGATATGGAATTAGCAAACGCGCCTGCTAATCTCATCACGTTATGCCCCTCCTGCCATCGACAAGCCGAGCAAAATGTAAGGCTGCGCAGCGGTTTGGCTGGGTCGGCGTACGCGCTAGGGAATCTGGCGCCGCTGCTGGTTATGTGTGATCGTGAAGATTTGGGCATGTTGGCTGAGGCCCGCTCCGTGCTGGCGGACGGCGGACCCGCGATTCTTGTTTATGACAATGTTCCCGGAGGAATTGGCCTCTCGGAGCGTTTGTTCGAACGGCGTAATTTTTGGATCGCCAAAGCAATCGAAATGATTTCAGAATGTCAATGCAAAGAGGGCTGCCCGGCCTGTGTCGGTCCGATTGGCGAAGAAGGACACGGCGGCAAACAGGAAGCGCTTGCCCTGTTGAGCGGTTTGGTGTGAAATGGATTTTGGTTCATTAAGCGATAAACTCAAGCGAATGGGGCTTAGTCTCGGTATTCAGGCGGATGCGATCAGAACACGCAGCCTTCGCAGACCAATTGAAGAAGTGGTTGCTGGCAGAGAACTGCAAACAAACTACGGCAGCTTGTTCTCAGCCATGCACGAATATAGCGGCGATTACCAACTTGGAAGCCAGCCTTTGCTGCCCAACAATCCAACCCATGGGATTGCGCGCTGGGCACGCGCTCCCCATCTGGCAGAAACCAGCATCGAAAACTTTATTTTCCTGGATACCGAAACTACCGGGCTCTCGGGCGGAACGGGCACAATGGCCTTTATGGTAGGCGTAGGCCGTTACCGCGGAAACAGTTTTGTGATGGAGCAGTTTTTTCTGCGCGGTCCAGCCGAAGAAGCCGCGCTGCTGGCTGCTCTAGAAGCGTTTTGCGTGGATATGGCCGCGGTAGTGACTTACAACGGCAAATCCTTCGATATTCCGATTTTGAACACGCGCTACGTGCTGCAAGGGTTCACCAGTCCGTTTGAGGAATTGCCGCACCTTGATTTGCTGCATCTTACCCGCCGCATCTGGAAAGCGCGCTTGGAGCAATGCACGCTGGGCAATATTGAAAACAAAATTTTCGGTCTGGCAAGAGATAGTGATGAAGTTCCTGGTTATTTGATTCCTGAGTATTACAGCCAGTATCTGAGAGAAGGAGACGCTGAGCCGCTCAAGGGCATCTTCGTCCATAACGAGCAAGATGTTGTCAGCCTGGCAGGTCTTTTCGCGCTGTTCACCGACGTCCTTAGCGACCCTGCCGCCTGGGAAAACAGCAGCAGTCAGGATTTAACCAGCCTTGGGCGGCTAGTAGAACAACTGGGCGATGCGGATGCGGCCCTGTCTCTATACGAAAAAGGGCGCCAGCTTGGCAACTTATCCAAGCCCTATGTGGAACCTCACCTCGCGCAGGCGCGCTTGTTAAAACGGCAGAACCGGCTGTCAGAGGCCGCGGAGCTTTGGTCTCAGGCAGCCGAACGAGGCGCTCTCGAAGCTTTGGAAGAACTTGCCAAGTACTACGAACACCACTGCGGTGAACCTGGGAAAGCGTTGGTTTGTACCGAACAAGCTCTTACACACCTGCAAAACCATGTTAACGAAGAATTGGAAACAAAAAGCCTGGCTGCGTTCAGTCACCGTCGCGAGCGCTTGATCCACAAGGTCAACAAACAGAATCAACGCTCTGACAACAAATAACCTTTTTTGTTTTTTCAATCTAGTGTTTTACAGCAGAACTTTTGATATCTAAAGCATGGAGGAATCATGCATGTTTGTTTTTATCCCATCCTCAATATTGAAACTCCAAAATTTCCTTGCGCTAAATTCGTTTTTTCAGTCAATCCTTCTGACTTTGTGTGAATTTCCAAGAACTTCCTTAAAGCTTACAGATTAAGATGCCCTATCGGTGATACCAACAGCCTATAGAAAAGCATGCGTACAAGATAAAACTGTCCGACAAAAACGATAAGAGTCCTCTACCACCACAAGAACCTAGTCGTGCTGTACGCGCCTATACACTCGCCGACGCAAATGGTATAATAAGTTGCTTTATTGCACACCCTAGTAAAAACCGAGGAGAATTATTATGTCTGGACATTCGCACTGGTCCACAATCAAGCGCAAAAAAGGCGCAGCCGACGCAAAAAAGGGCGCGGTATTCACGCGTTTGGCGCGTGAAATCGCACTGGCTGCCCGTGAAGGGGGCGGTGACCCCTCCATGAACGTCAGCCTTTATCTCGCGATTGATCGTGCCCGGTCCAGCAACATGCCCAAAGACAGCATCGAACGCGCAATTAAACGCGGTACGGGCGAGGATAAAGGCTCGGCCGAACTTGAAGAATTGACCTATGGCGGTACGCTGGGTCATGGAATTGTGGCGATGATTGAATGCGTGACCGAAAACCGCAACCGCACCGTTGCAGAACTGCGCCATATCCTCACGCGCTCTGGTGGAAATCTGGCGGACACCAGTTCTATCAGCTGGCAGTTTGATCGAAAAGCCGTTTTTTCAGTTAAATCTGATGGTAAGAATTTTGATAAGGTCTTTGAAGCCGCGCTGGATGGCGGCGCTGATGACGTTGTCGAGGAAGACGGCTACATTGAGATCATTGGCGGCGTGGAAAGCTTCAAAACCATTGGAGATAGTCTCAAAAAGTTCGCCATTAAGCCCGAAGAAGCTGGCCTGCGCATGGTTGCGCAGCAGGAAATGGAACTGGATAAAGAAAAAACCCTTTCCATCCTGCGCACAATTGAGTCCCTCGAAGAGAGCGACGATGTTCAAAACGTTTATTCCAACCTCAAACTTACCGAGGAAGCGCTCGCTGATCTTGAGAAGGAATAAAACGCAATGCTGGTATTGGGGATTGACCCTGGGATAGCCATTACTGGCTATGGACTAATATATGTCGACCAGGCGGGAAATTCCCAATTGATTGCTTTTGGTGTTATTGATTCAACGGCTGTGAGGACAACCTCCAGCCGTTTATCTTTTCTCTACGATCAGCTACACGAAATACTCAGAAAATATCAGCCTACGCACGCTGCGGTGGAAAAGATTTTTTTCCAAAAGAACTTAAAAACGGTTTCAGCGGTAAGTGAAGCACGCGGCGTGATCACCTTGTGCCTGGCTCAAGCGCAGCTTGAGGTAGCCGAGTACACTCCCAACGAAGTCAAACTTGCTGTAACCTCCTACGGCAACGCGGATAAAAACCAGGTGCAGGAGATGGTGCGCGTCCTTCTGGGCATGGACGCAATCCCCAAACCAGATGACGCCGCGGACGCCCTCGCGGTTGCGTTATGTCACATCGGCATGCTCACGTTTAATAACCGCGTGGAAAGCAGTGATCAATGATGATTTCCAGCCTTTCCAATCCCAGTATTGTCGCGGTTCGCAAGCTGCATCAGGCAAAAGAGCGAAAAATCACGCAGACATTCTTGGCTGAAGGGCTGCGCGTTGTCGGCCAGGCCTTTGACTCTCACGCCGATATTCAGCAAGTTATTTACTGTCCGGATTTGTTGGTTAGCGACTATGGAAAGAGTTTGCTGGCAAAAGCGCTCACGCTGGACATCGCAACGCTTGAGGTAAGTCAGCCCGTTTTCAATTCCTTCGCGCGCAAGGATACCCCGCAAGGCATTGCCGCTGTCATCCGGCAGCGCTGGGTTTCGCTCAATGAGGCAGCTCCCAAGGAGAATGAACTTTGGGTCGGCTTGCAGGCAGTCCAGAATCCCGGCAACCTGGGGACTATCCTGCGGACTTGCGACGCGGTTGGCGCGAGCAGCCTGATCTTGCTGGATGACTGCACCGACCCTTACGATTCGGCAGCGGTGAAAGCCTCAATGGGGTCTATATTTACCATTCGGCTGATCAAATCCAAATTCGTCGAATTTCAGCAGTGGGCTGCCAACCATCCCGAAATTTCTATCATTGGCGCCTCCGATAAAGGCGCGCAGGATTACGCGCACGCTCACTATCACCACCCCTCCCTTCTGCTGTTGGGCAGTGAAAGGGAAGGACTGCCGCCCGGATATCTTTCTTTATGCAGCCAGATTGTGCGCATACCCATGGAAGGCGCTTGTGATTCGCTCAATCTATCTGTGGCCGCGGGTATAATCCTGTATGAAATTTATAATCAACATCGCGCGCGAAGGACAGCACAGCTATGATTGCGTCCATTACTGGCAAAGTACAATCCAAACATACCGACAGCCTCATTCTTGATATTCAGGGCATCGGTTTTGATGTGACCGTGACAAAATCCGTGCTTTCCGAAGTTGAGGCGGGCGACATTGTTTTCCTGCATACCTATTTAGTTGTTCGTGAAGACATGCTCGCGTTGTTTGGCTTTAGAACAGTGGAGGAAAAACAATTTTTCTTGCTGTTGCTTGGAGCTGAAGGAATCGGTCCGAGGTTGGCTATGGCTGTTCTTTCCACGCTTTCCCTCGACAATATCCGCACGGCTGTTGTCAGTGAACAGCCCGAGTTTTTCAGCCGCGTGCCTGGGATTGGCAAGAAAACTGCCCAAAAAATCGTCATCCACTTGCAAGGTCGCATCAGCGCGGACGCCGGCTTTGATATGCGTAAAGCCACCAGCACCGCTGAGGACCAGGTTTTGGAAGCCCTGGTTGGGCTGGGTTACAGCATAGTCGAAGCGCAAACCGCCATCCAGGCGCTGCCTAAGGACGTACCTGATACGGTTGAAGAAAAGCTTCGCGTGGCCTTGCAATACTTCAACCGTTGAGGCACCGTGCTTTGGCGGTTTTCGCAGCAACTTTTCAGGGATGGTAAAATTATTTAAATTTTGTTTTTATAGGATTATCCATGGCAGCATTTTCTCGTGAACTGGGCATAGACCTCGGAACATTTAACACGCAAATCGCGGAAGGCAACCAGATCCTGGTTCAGGAACCCACCATTGTCGCGATTATTACCAATGAAATGAAGTTGGTGGAATATGGGACCACAGCCTTAGGCATGCTTGGCCGTGTTCCTGAGTCTATCGAAGTGGTGCGGCCATTACGAAATGGTGTGATTGCCGAGTACGAGCTCACCGAAAAATTGCTGGGCATTCTGATAAAAAAAGTGACAGGACCCACGATCTTTTTCCGCCCACGAATCATCATCAGCGTGCCCTACGGCATTACGAGCGTGGAACGCCGCGCCGTGCAAGAAGCCGGCTTGGGGGCTGGCAGCCGGGAAGTGAATTGGATCCCGCAACCGTTAGCGGCAGCCATTGGAGTGGACTTGCCGATCAACACCCCGACTGGAAATATGCTCATCTCCCTTGGTGGTGGAACCACGCAGGCAGCGGTTATTTCCATGACGGGCATCGTTAGCGCGGAAACATCCCAGGTAGCTGGACTCAAATTGGACGATGCGATTTGCGCGTATGTCCGCAAGAAATATGGTTTGATTATTGCCCAACCCACCGCTGAATCCCTGAAAATTCGCATCGGGGCCGCAATTCCCAGCGAGGAAGAAAAGACCATGGAGATTCAGGGGCAGGACCAGGTGACTGGCCTTCCAAAGCCAGTCAGTCTGACCACAAACGAGATTGTGGAAGCTATGCAAGCTCCGCTGGAGGAAATTGCCGCGACGGCAAAACGCGTTTTGGAGAAAACACCTCCAGAACTCATTTCGGATATTATTGACCGCGGCGTAGCCCTTTGCGGCGGAACCGCGCTTTTGAAGGGCTTGGATAAATATCTGACGGTTTCGCTGGGAATCCCCGCCTATATTGTAGATAATCCAGTTACCTGCACAGTGGAAGGAACCGCCAAAGCCTTTGGCATTCTTGACCTGATTCTTCGCAGCCAACAAAACTGAGCCTAATAATGGATACCCAAGCCCAAGAACTAAACCCAGAAGCAGTTTTTACAGATCGCAGGAACCGCCGCGCCCGCGGCTGGCGTTTTTTTCTGAGTTTGGTGTTATTTATCGCGTTGGGCACGTTTGGGTACTCTGCCTGGCAGTGGTTCTATCCGCGCTTAGAGAAATTTGGACTGTCGGTCTTGTGGATTAACGGGAAAGTCTTTATCATTTTGCTCCCGTTGGTGCTCTTGCTGCTGTTCTGGCTCTTTTTCGCCAACCTTCCCCGCAAAAAGACCACCATTTCCATTTTCCCGGATGGCATACGCAAGCAGCATGGGAGCAGCGATCTGAAACTCCGTTGGGATTCCCTTGAAAAAGCAAAGCTGGTTTTTTCTCGGGCCTCTTTCCTGGGCATACCGGGCAGACGCAAGGAAAAGATGGAGTTAATTGACGCGATTGGGAACAAACTGGCAATCGAAGCCCGCATGGACCGCTTCGAAGAATTGGTCAACCGCACGCGTGAAAAAGCATTCCCGTTTCTGGCGAATTTTGCCTCCGAACAATTATCCAAAACTGGCAAGCTTACATTTGGGAAAAAAATCGTTTTAAGTCAGGACACTCTTACTATTGGAAATTCTGTTTTACCCCTAAGCCAAATCAGCTCGACCCAGGTGGAAAAAGGATGGCTGAAGCTTACAACTGACAAACACAGAAAGCTAAAAATCCGGGTAGACCGGCTGGAAAACCTGGATGTGCTGCTGCACCTGCTGGGCGAACTATCCTAATCTTCTGAATTCAGGTAATAGGTTAAGGTCTGAAGCTTTACGACCGGGTCGATGTTGATGACATGTACGTTGTTTGGTACCTTCACCACCAGCGGAGCATAATTCAAGATTGCTTTAATCCCGTAAGAAACCAGCATATCTGTGACCGTTTGCGCGCAGCCTGCCGGAACAGTCAGAATTGCCATCTGGATATTTAAACGCCCCAGGTCTGCCGCAAGATTTCTAATGTCACTAATTTGAATCCCGCTTATGCTCGTACCAATCAGGTCAGGGTTATTGTCGCAGGCCAGGACAATTTCAAAACCTTTGCGGGAAAAGCCCTGATACCGCAGCAGAGCCTGGCCAAGACTCCCAACGCCAACAACTACTACCGGCCATATTTGGTTCAGATTCAGGATAGCCCGCAGATTCTCAATAAGACTGATGACATTGTAGCCGCTGCCTTGCTTGCCAAAACCGCCAAAATTCGAAAGGTCCTTGCGAATTTGCGCCGCGGAAACGTCCACCAGGTGCCCAAGCTCCGCCGAGGAGACGATGCCGCGCCCTTCTCTAAGCAGTTGGTTGAGTGCTTGCAGATATACTGGCAGTCTCTGAATTACAATATCCGGTATGTCCCGTTTACCCATGCGCCTTATCCTTTGTTTGCTCTCGTCCCGCAGACAAGATACAAATTTGATGTTATCATCACACTAGATATCTATATTATATTAGGTAATCCATACGATTTCCTACTAAAATTTACCAGGTTGTGAAAAATTCCACAATGACAAATAAAGGAGTGACAGGATGAAAGCAGCCAGAACCATACTCTATATTGTTGCAGGAATTCTTATTGTTTTGTCTTTCCTGTTTATACTCGGCGCGTTCAGTCCTTCGGGGAGTACAAGTTGGTTGATCGTCGGGATAGTTGGATTTGTTATCGCGTTCGTCGCCATCATCCTTGGCGCGCGCATTGGCGCTAAAGCAGCCGGAACGACCCAGAATATTTCACTAAATGTGGACTTGCCCGGAAATGTGAAGATGGATGCCATCAAATGCCAATCCTGCGGTTCTCCATTGGCAGCCGATGACATAAAAATGATTCAAGGCGCGCCTGTTGTTACATGCCACAGTTGCGGAACCACCTACCAATTGACCGAAGAACCTAAATGGTAAAAAAATGAAAAAGACACGCAACCTTATTTTGTTGTTAGTGCTGGTTGCCGCGCTAATTTTCCCTGCCGCGGTTTCCGCGCAGACTTACCGCTTTACGGTGAGCGAGTACGAAGTGGAAGCCTACCTGGAAAAAGACGGCAGCCTGACGCTGCGCTATTACATGGTGTTCGACAATGATTCCTCCGCTGATCCGATTGATTTTATTGACCTCGGTCTGCCAATTGCCCAATACAGCATAAAAAACATCAGCGGCACGATCAATGGTCAGAACATTCCGCAGATTGGCAATTCCGCCTACGTGAGGGGCGCGGAGCTCGCGCTAAAAAACCTGGCCATCCAACCGGGGCAAACTGGCACCGTGATCGCCACTGTTACAGGGATCACCGGCGTCCTGTTCCCTTATGACCAGGGCGACCGCGACAACTACGTCAATTTCCAGTTTTCACCCAACACCTTTGGCGCTGAATATGACCGATCGTCGGCGACCAAGTACCGCATGACTCTGATTCTCCCTCCCGATGTTGGCGTTAACGATGGGGTTTATTACACGCCATCGGGTTGGCCGGGCAGTGACGAACCAGAAGCCTCCACCACGCAGGATGGCCGGGTGTACTACTCCTGGTACACCGAAAACGCGAATGTACACACAAATTACTACTTCGGAACGGCTTTTCCCGCGTCCGTGGTTCCAGCAGAGGCTGTCAGCAGCAAGGAAGAATACACACAACAAGAAGAACAACCATCCTCAGGCTCAGGAGCTTTTCCATTTTCAATCGGATCGGTTTTCTGCTGCATTGGCGCGTTGATCTTTGTCGGAACAATCATTCTTGGGATTGTGAAAGGTTCCAAGGCGGAACAAAAACGGAAAATGGCCTACATGCCCCCCAAAATTTCCATCGAAGGTCAGGGCATCAAGCGCGGTCTGACCGCGGTAGAAGCCGGCATCCTCATGGAAGAACCGCTTGACAAGATTTTGACCATGGTCATGTTCGGGCTGCTCAAAAAAGAAGCCATCACCGTCACGCAGAAAGAGCCTCTCACCATCAAACCGAGCGAACCCTTGCCAGAAGGTCTGTATGATTATGAACAAGGTTTCATCCTGGCATTCCTTGAGGAAAAACTACCCGAAAGAAAACGCGCGCTTCAGACAACCATTATAGACCTGGTAAAGAGCGTGACAGCCAAAATGAAAGGCTTCAGCAAGGCGGAGACGGTCGCGTACTATAAAGACATTATCGGTCGCGCCTGGAAAGCTGTTCAGGACGCGAACACGCCTGAAATCAAGAGCGCGCAATATGATCACACTCTTGAATGGACCATGCTGGACAAAGATTTCAATACCAAAACAGAAGAAACCTTCTCCGGTGGTCCAGTCATCGTACCGATGTGGTGGCCGCGTTATAACCCCGGCTGGCAGCCTGCAGCGCAGACCAGCGGAGGTGGTGGGCTGAGCATGCCAGCCAGCACCGGAACAGGTATACCTTCGGGTGGGAGCAAACCTTCGCTTTCCCTGCCAAATATTCCTGGTTCTGATTTTGCCGCATCGATGATTAACGGCGCCTCGAGCATGGCCGCCGGCGCTATCGGCGACCTGACCGGTTTTACCAGCGCTGTGACGAACAAGACGAACCCCATTCCGATTCCAACGGCGTCTTCCAGCAGTGGCAGCGGTGGTTTCCGCGGAGGCGGTGGCGGTGGGCACTCCTGCGCCTGCGCTTGTGCCTGTGCTGGCTGCGCTTGCGCCTGCGCTGGCGGCGGTCGTTAAACCCAGGCAGGGAGTATGTCAATCTCGCTGTTCGGAAAAAAACCGCTTGCTCCTGCCGCGCCTGGTTTGTACCAGTTTGATATCGCGGAAGATGGATCGAAATCCAGGGTGCATATTCGCTTGGATGAAGACGGCAGCGGCTTGCTGGTGGTGAACGCCAGCAGGGTTGTGCATCTTAACCCCACCGCGCTCCAGATGGCTTACTATCATCTGAGTAAAGCTGACGAGAAAGAAGCAGTCCGCGCGCTCAGCAAGCTTTTTAGAGCCCCCAAAAGCCAGATTTCGCAGGATTACGCCAGGATTTCCAGCCAAGTGGGGGCTCTGGTGGATGAACAAAGCGGTTTATGTCCGGTGTGTGATTTAGGGCTGGAAAAGCACATGCCGTTTTCAGCGACATTATCGGCGCCCTACCGCATGGACTTGGCGCTTACCTATCGCTGTAACAATAACTGCGCGCACTGTTACAACGCCCGCGAACGCAGCTACCCCGAATTGGAAACCGCTACCTGGAGAGCGATTCTGGATCGTGTTTGGGAACTTCGCATCCCTCATGTCGTTTTCACTGGCGGTGAGCCAACACTGCGGGATGACCTTGTGGAGCTGGTAGCCTACGCGCAAAAGCTTGGATTGGTCACAGGTCTGAATACGAACGCCAGAAGATTGGCTGATGAAGCTCTTATGCGCAACTTGGTTAGCGCCGGACTGGATCACGTTCAGATTACGGTTGAGTCCTTTAATCCAGCCACGCACGACCAAATGGTACGGGCTTCGGGCGCGTGGGAAGATTCCCGCGCTGGCTTGCGCAACGCGGTAAACTCTGGAATATACTTGATGACCAACACTACCCTATTACGCGATAACGCCGCGGAACTTGAGAACATTCTCTCGTTTCTGGCGGAGGAGCGGGTTCCTACTGTTGGTCTGAATGCCTTGATATATTCAGGTCACGGCGCTACTGTGAACAGCGGTTTACCCGAAGCGGATTTACCGCCGTTACTGGAGCTTGCCTCCCGATTCACGCGTGAACACGACCAGCGTCTAATCTGGTATACGCCAACCCAATACTGCCACTTTAACCCTATGCTGTTGAGCCTTGGAATTAAGGGCTGCACGGCTGCTTTATACAACATGTGCGTTGAACCTGACGGCCAGGTCATCCCTTGCCAATCTTATTATCAATCCCTGGGACACATCCTTGAGAGTGATTGGAATGAGATTTGGAATCACCCGCTTGCGCTTGAACTACGCGAGCGAAGAAATATCCCGGAAGGGTGCCAGAATTGCGATTTCCTGGTGGAATGCGGCGGCGGCTGCCCTCTGGCGCGAGCCCACCAATCCGTTCAACCTATCACAGCAGAACTCTTTTGATGGAGGCACGATGATTAACTTTTTTAAGCAGTTGTTCTCCAAGGAACCCGCCCACCAACCGTTGGAACCTGGTTTTTATGCCTATCACAGCCCAAAAGATGACCCCGAACCTTACCGCCTGCACTTGAGAGTAGAACCGGACGGCGAAGGCGTGCTGATTGTGAACGCGTCTTCCGTGCTGCACCTCAACCAGACTGCTACGGAATTCGCTTATTACCTGATCAAGGGTAAACAGGACGGGCAAATCACCCAGCTGGTCTCTGAACGATTTTCTGCGCCGGTAGACACCATCGCTACTGACGTAGTGTCTTTCCATCAGCAGCTGCTTTCTTTTATACGCAAGACGGACCAGGAACCAACCACTAATTTTGGATTTGAACCGCACACACAGTTTCAGGAAATTTCTGCTCCTTATCGGCTTGACTGCTGCCTCACCGCCGCGACTGAAGGTGAGAAGGAAATCGTGCCTCTCGCTGATGAACTTGATACACAGGCCTGGAAGAAAATCATCCACAAATCTTTCGAGGCTGGCATCCCACACCTGGTTTTTTGGGGAGGCGAACCTACCTTGCGGGCCGACCTGGTTGAATTGCTTGCTTACTGCGAGGATTTAGGCTTGGTCACCGGTCTGGTAAGCCGCGGGAGCAAACTAAACGACGAAAGCTACGTCGAGACCTTGATTAATAGCGGTCTGGACCATCTTTTTGTTCCTTACGAACCCGGCGATGAGCGCCTGCTTTCGGCCTTGCGAAACATCCTTCCCTTGGATTTATACACTTGCGTTGGATTGATTATCCATCCCGAGAGCAACTATGACCAAACTGTCGCGGAACTCACGTCTTTGGGAGTAAATGCCTTCACACTCATTCCACTGAATGCAGAAGTTTCGCCAGCGATTGCCCAGGCGGAAGCAGCCGTTCTGCAAAGCGGACTCCCGATGATTAACGATTTGCCACTGCCGTTGGACTTGCGCGCTTTACTCCCTGAGCAAAACTTTACCGCGGCGCCAGACACCGAAGCTGAATTTGTCACGCTGGAACTCGCCCCCAATGGCCAACTGCGCACTCAGCCTGTGTACAACAAATACCTTGGAAACCTCCTGACAGACAGCTGGCGCGAGATTTGGAAGCGACGCTACCAGGCTTAGCATGAATATTCACTCCTGGCATTCCCGCTATGTTCTTCAGGCGCTTTGGACGGCAAAGCTGCGCCAATTTCTACTTAACAAGGTCAACGCCCAGCCTGGAGAGCAAATCCTGGAAGTGGGCAGTGGAACTGGCGCTTTATTCCCGGATTTTGAACGCCGCGGACTGCGCGTGGTGGGCCTGGAATTTAAACCCAAACGCTGCTCCTTTTCATTGGCGAACAACAGCCAAAACACCGTCATCTGCGGAAACGCCTACGATATCCCAGCCGCTGACCACAGCTTTGACCTGAGTGTCTGCCACTACCTGCTGCTTTGGTTAAAAGAACCAGAGCGCGCGCTGGCAGAAATGGCGCGCGTAACCAAACGAGGAAGACACGTCATTGCATTCGCCGAACCAGACTACAAATCCCGTATCGATTACCCGGAAATCTTCCAAAAGATTGGCGAGGTGCAGAACCACAGCCTGGAATTTCAGGGCGTAGACCTGAGCATCGGCCGCCGCATGGGCGCAATGTTCCGCAACCTGGGGCTAAAGAATGTGAATGTTGGGCTGCTGGCAGGGGAATGGAAGGAACCCAGCCCCGAAGTTTTTGACGCTGAGTGGGATATCATTGCCTACGATTTGGGCGGGCTGGCCCCCGTGGATGAAATCCTCGATTTAAAGGCCAAAGCCCGTGAAACCTGGCTAAGCGGGCAGGCGACCGTCTTTATCCCCACTTTTTACGCTTACGGCGTTGTCTGACGCCTGAATTATCAGCCCAAATAAAGGACGCCTATGAAAAAGTTGAGCTTGGTTTTGCTCTTGGTATCTTTGGTTTTGTTATTATCCGCGCCAATCAGCGCAGCTGTCGGTCAAACCCAGACCTGTTCTTCTAACACTTACGTGTCCGAGATTCTCACGCAAGTAAACAGTCCCAGCGTCACCAAATGGATACGCGACTTCAGCGGTGAAGATTTCGTCACAATTGGAGGAAACCAAAAGAGAATCCTCACCCGCTCTTCTACACAATTGTTTAATTTCAATGCCAACGCGCTGGCATACCCTTATCTGACTGAACAGCTGCGTGGTTTTGGATATGTAGACGGCACCACTCTTACAGACCACAACTACACTCCGACTCTGAAGCGGAATGCTGACGGGATTATCGCCCCGATTTTTGACCAGCGCGGTAACCCGATTGCCTTGATTCCAGAACTTGTGGACGCGCTGACACAATCTGCCGGTTGGAAGAACAAAGTGGTTACAATCCCTGGGCACGGGCCGCACGCCAACGAGCTGGTGCTAATGACCGCCCACATGGACAGCACCTCCAGTTCGGCCACCACAAACGCGCCAGGCGCGGAAGACAATGCCAGTGGCATTGCCGCCCTGATGGAAGCCGCGCGGCTGTTCCGTTTTTACAAATTCGACCGGACCATAAAGATAATTTTCTTCACTGGTGAGGAACAAGGCTTGCTGGGCAGCGAAGCCTACGTGGATGACTTCCCTGCTGAAATGGACAACATCATTGGGGTTGTGAACCTGGACATGTTTGGCTACGACGCCGATAACGACCGCTGTTTTGAACTGCACGTGGGCACGAGGTCAGATTCGAACGTAATTGGAACCTGCTTTACCGATGTTATTGAGAACTACGACTTGAACCTAAGCTATGACTATGTTACCGTTGGCGCCATCCCCTATTCGGACCATGCCTCTTTCTGGTATGCCCAGGTAGGGGCAATTGAGGTGTTGGAAAACTCGTTTACCCACAGCACAGGGGGCTGTGGCGGCGTGGTGGATGATAATCCGTACTACCACACCACCAACGATAGAATCACGCAGATGAACATGCCAGTAACCGTCGCAATTGCCCAGGGAGGTATTGGCACAACCGCCAGCCTGGCAGGCACGCTGGGCAGCTGTTTTGTCGCGGATCCGGTTGTGACGGCTGTGCCGCAGGCCGCGTCGATTCTATTGAGCTGGGACGCGCTTGCGGGAGCCGAGGTCTATCGGGTTTACCGCAGCGCCGCAGGCTGCAGCGGAAGTTTCAGCCTGCTGGCTGAAACCACGACGCCCGGTTATGAGGATAGCGCGGTCAGTGTTGGGGCGGAGTACTATTACAAGGTCCAGGCAGCCGAGGAGACCAG
>JAGOML010000002.1:83310-89072 GCA_017993575.1 Anaerolineaceae bacterium
GCGCATAAATTCTCGTAACTTTGCAGCAAGAGGTCACTCCTTTAGCTCAAAAGTAGATAGACTGTCGTCAGCAAGGTCAAGGACCGCGAAACGGTGGGGGCGCATCCGGTCGCCCAACGCGCCTGGATTAATCAGGCGGGAGCGTCCGAGGCGAGTGTCATCGAAATCGTGAGTGTGACCGCGCAAAACGTAATCGTAACTGCCGCTTGCGAGCGCCGTCCGCAAGAGAGCGGTATTATTTCCGTGGCAAATGAAAAAGGATTTCCCCTCGAGTTCAAATTCCAGAGAATAGTCCGCCTCACTCGCGGGGTTCAATTGCTGCAAGCTGAGCCTGATTGCGCCGGTAGCAAAGTCGCCGTTACCAAAGGCGTAAAACACCTGAAAACCGCGCATTTGGCGGCACATGGAGAAGTCAGTCAAGTCCCCGCAGTGCGCGAGCACAGAAATGTTGTGGTCGCGCAAGGTATCCAGGGCACGAATAAACCACGTCTCCCTGGAATGCGTGTCACTAATAATCCCAAGCTTCATAAAACCACCTCGCCGTGCTCAAAAAATATCTGACTAATTATATCGATATTGATTTTCGTATGGTAAAATCCAATTGCGTTTTAAGATGACCATCAGCGGAGCCGGAAATATGACAACATCCCTCGAGCAAGGCATAGAAGCAGCAAAATCAGGGCAAATGGAACAGGCCCTCGCGCACCTGAAAGATGCCATCGTCGAGGAGCCTACCAACGCGGATGTATGGGTTTGGTTGGCTGCCATCATCGAGGATGAGAGCAAGCAAACCATTTTCCTTAAGAAAGCGCTTGAGCTTGACCCCGCGAACCGCCCTGCCCAGCGCGGGCTGGCCTTCATCGAACGCAAAAAGTACATTCCACCCAAACCCGGGGAGAAGCTTTCCGATTACACCCGCCCGATTGGCATTTTCAAGGCTGCTCCCGCCCAAATCCAGGTGGAGCAGGAACCGGAGCCAACTCCCGCGCCCGAACCCGAAATTTTCCTGCCTTCCCCGGCCGCTGCCGAAGAAACGTCCGCTCCTGCGCCCACTACAGAAGAAGCCCCCAAAAAAGAGAACGCGCGCACAACCAAACCCATCAAAACCAAAGTGTGGCTGGATATTTTGATGTACGGCGTGACGCTGATGGTGTTCATCGTGATTGGAATCTTGATTGGCACGACGCTGCTGAATGTGAATATTCCCTTCCTGGCCAAGCCCACCCCTGTCCTGGAAGTGCTGCCCGAGTATGAAGGGGTGTTTCTTTTGGAGAACGGTCAGTTCACCGAGATGAAACTAAACCTGGATGTCCCAAAAGAAGAAACCGGCATACCGATAACAACGCAAAAACTGCCGGAATTGGTTGTGAACAACCAGGTCATCAGCCTGGAACGCGTGCAGTTGCTTAATGAGGGCAGTCAACCGGTAGCATTCACGACGCGACCTGTGAAGGACAACATCCATCTGCTCACCCCCCAGGAAGAACTGCTTCCTGGGCGATACTGCCTTGTTTTTACCCTGAACGTAGACCGAAACGAAGCTTTGTATTGGTGCCTGCGCGTAGAGTAAAGCAAAATTTGTCATCAAAACCGAATACCACTCCCCCGGAGGTAAGGCATCATGTCCGTTGAATCTTTGGGAACCAGCATCCCAATTACTCGCTTCGATTACTCCAAACACGGCACGATTATTGAGAAGGAAATCCTGGCAGAGCGCGTCTCCCGCTATGAGGTTTTCGCGCCTCTCATCGCCCAAAAAGCCAAACCCGGTCAATTTGTAATCTTGCGCCTGACGAATGAAGGGGAACGCGTCCCGCTTACGATTGTCGACCACGACCCACAGCGCGGCTCAATCACCCTGATAGTGCAGGTGGTAGGCAAGAGCACGGAATTGCTGGACAGCTTATCCATTGGCGACCAAATCCTGGATGTGCTCGGACCACTCGGCAACCCGTCCGATATCAAACAATACGGAAATGTACTGGTAATTGGGGGCGGCGTTGGGACCGCTGTCGCTTACCCGGTCGCGAAAGCGCTCAAGGAAGCCGGAAATCGCGTCACGGCAGTGGTCGGCGCGCGCACCAAGGACCTTATCATCCTCCAACAAGAACTCGCGCAGGTCGCGGACGAACTTTACATCACTACGGACGATGGTTCAGCTGGGTTTCACGGCTTTGTCACCGAACAGCTAACCCAGCTTTTAGAACATGGCAATTCCTACCAATATGCCTTGGCTGTAGGCCCGCTGCCAATGATGCGCGCCATTGCGGACGTGACGCGGCCATACGACATTCCCACAACGGTCAGTCTCAATCCCATTATGGTGGATGGAACAGGCATGTGCGGCGGTTGCCGAGTGACTGTTGGCGGAAAAGTCCGTTTCACTTGCGTGGAAGGGCCAGAATTTGACGGTCACCTGGTGGATTTTGACTCCTTGAATAAACGCAACCGCGCCTATAACCATGCGGAAAACTGCCGCTTGGATGAACACATATCGGTCTTGGAAATTACAGAGGAGAAAGTAGAAAACTCCCCGCGCGCCAGGCAGGAAATGCCTGAATTACCGGTCGTGGTACGGGTCAGGAATTTTGAAGAGGTCGCGCTTGGTTTTTCGGACGATTTGGCATTGAAAGAAGCCGCGCGCTGTCTGCAGTGCAAGAATCCCAAATGCGTCGCGGGCTGCCCTGTTTCAGTCCAAATTCCGCATTTTATCAAACTAATTCTTGCCGGAAATGTTGGCGGAGCCGCGCTGCTAATTAAACAGGATAATTCCCTGCCTGGGGTATGCGGTCGGGTTTGCCCGCAGACGGAACAATGCGAAGGCGCTTGCATCCTTACAAAAAAGGGCGTGCCAGTGGCTATTGGCGCTTTGGAACGTTACGTGACAGATTACCTCGACGCGCACCCCATTCAAAAAGAGCCCGTTGAAATCAAACCCAGCGGACATAAAGTCGCCTTGGTCGGCAGCGGCCCTGCTTGCCTGAGCTGTGCTGGGGACCTGATTAAAGCCGGACATGACGTGACAGTCTTTGAAGCTTTCCATGACTACGGCGGGGTTTTGCGCTACGGCATCCCCGAGTTCCGTTTGCCCAAGCTGATTGTGAGCAAAGAGGTTCAACAACTTTCCGATTTGGGCGTGAGGTTTGTCCCGGATGTACTGATTGGAGCTACCAAGACCATTAGGGACTTGATGGAAATCGATGGCTACCAGGCCGTTTTCATCGGGACTGGAGCTGGACTTCCTAACTTCCTGAACATCCCCGGGGAAAACCTGGTAGGGATTTACTCAGCGAATGAATTCCTGACCAGGGTGAATCTGATGAAAGCCTATTTATTCCCCGAGGTGGACACCCCAATCCTTAACGTACAGGGAAAACGCGTGGCGGTGATTGGTGGCGGCAACACAGCCTTGGATTCCGCGCGGGTTGCCCTCAGGCTCGGCGCTGCTGAAGTTTCCATCGTATACAGGCGCAGTGAGGCAGAAATGCCCGGCCGTTTTGAGGAAATTCAGCATGCCAAAGCTGAAGGCGTTCGTTTCGAATTCTTGCGCAACCCGCTGGAGTTCCTTGGTAATCAGGAAGGCTGGTTGGTTGGCATGCGTTTGATACAAATGGAACTGGGTGAACCAGATTCCTCTGGCAGACGCCGTCCTTGCCCCATCGTGGGGTCTGAGTATGAAACGCCGGTGGATGTGGCTGTCGTGGCAATCGGCAATGGGTCAAATCCAATTATTCAACGAACTACTCCGGACCTCGCGTTCAACCGTTGGGGAAACATTGTGGTTGACCCGGACACGATGGCAACATCTATTCCCGGGGTCTACGCCGGCGGCGATATTGTAACCGGCGGCGCGACAGTCATTCTGGCCATGGGTGCTGGCCGTAAAGCCGCTGCGGCAATAAATCGCTTTCTGAATGAAAATAAGCACCCAAAAGGCGGTTAAATTGCCAAAAATCGTATGCTTAGGCGCGGGCAGCTTTTCATTTGGATTAAGCACCCTTTTAACCCTGCTCAGGAGTCCTGTGCTGCGCGGTAGTGAAATCGCGCTGGTGGATATCAACGCGGAATCACTCGATTTGATAACTGAGCTGGCCGAATGGCTGAATCGCAGTTGGGATTGTAGAAAAACCATCACTTCACACTCCTCACACAAAGACGCGCTCAGCAATGCCGACTACGTGGTCAGCGCGATTGAAGTTCAGCCGCGAGAACGACTATGGCAGCAGGATTTTGAGCTGACTCTGAAGTACGGACTGCGCCAGCCTTATGGCGAGAATGGCGGTCCGGGTGGTTTCGCGCACGCCGCGCGGAATGTGAACGCCGTGCTGAATATTGCCCGGGATATGGAACGCCTCTGCCCGAATGCCTGGCTAATCAACTTTACCAATCCCATGCACAGGTTGTGTTACCTGGTGAACCAGTACTCCCGGATAAAAGTGGTCGGTCTTTGCCACCAATTGGCTGCTGGTTACGCGATGGCGGCTAAAGCATTGGCGCCGAAGTTCAGCTTCACCGGAGCAAATGAATTCGTAAGCACGCACGCGGATCCGAGCAACCATTATCCCATGGCGAATATGGCCATCCAAGGCATGGAGCGTCTCAAAATTACTGCCGGCGGGCTAAACCATTTCACCTGGATGCTCGCGCTGCAAGATCGTCAGACGGGTGAAGACTTGTATCCGCTCTTCCGCCAGGAGTGGAAGAAGCTCCCAACTGCGTTTGAACCTCTCACAAGGGAAATATTTGACATTTTTAATTTATTCCCAATCCCCGGTGACGAACACCTGGACGAATACCTGCCCTGGCTTACAAGCGCGCAGCAGAAAGCCTGGGAGAAATATGACCTTTCTTTATATGATTGGAAGCGCTATGAACAACTTCGGGATGGACAGTGGCAGCAGGTCTCTGACTGTATCCACAGGCAGCAAGAAATGGAAATCCTGAAAGATCCGGTAAGCGAGGGAGCTGTTGAGCTCATCGAAAGCCTTGTCACCGGAAACGAGCTGTATTGGGAAGCCCTCAACATCCCAAACAAAGGTCTCATTGATGGTTTGCCTGAAAACGCGATAGTCGAAGTCCCCGGAACCATTCGCTCCGGAGCAATAACTGGAGAGCCTGTTGGAGAACTGCCGCGCGGAATAACCGAGCTGCTCCACCGCGAGGTGAGCGCAAGTCAATTGTGCATCGATGCTGTTGTGCAGGGCGATAGGAATCTGGCGCTGCAGAGCTTGCTCCTGGATCCGGTTGTGGATGATATCGGCACCGCCCGCCTGATTTTGGCGGATATTCTGGAAACAAACAAGCCCTGGCTGCCCCAGTTCTTCGAATGAAATTCGAGCGTAAACGGCTAATATTTACGATTCAAACCTTTTCGTCTGATTGACTTCAAATTAGGATCGTAGTATAAACAAGTAAGCGACGGGAAATCCAGAAAAACACATAACAAAAACTCTGAATCGCCCGCAACAATATTGTGCTTTTTTTTTAGAATCACGGAGGATTAGAAGGTCATGGCAGAACGAGAACTTGGTAAGGTTAAATGGTTTGATGGCGGTAAAGGTTACGGTTTTATCGCGCGGGATAATGGTGAAAAAGACGTCTTTGTTCACTTCAGCGCTATCATTGGGGATGGTTTCAAAACCCTCAAAGAAAACGACACAGTTGAGTTCATTGTCACGCAGGGATCGAAAGGTCCCCAAGCCCAGGATGTCAAAGTAGTTTCTGAGTAATTTACAGAACAATCAAAAACCGGTCTGGTTATG
>JAGOML010000082.1:0-5077 GCA_017993575.1 Anaerolineaceae bacterium
GTAACAGAAAATTCTTCCAGCAATAATTTGACTTGGATGTATAATTTTGTTTTTGAAAACAACAAATTCACTCCAGCGAACAGCTCAGGGGTCCCTGTCCTAAAACCCAAGATCCCAATAGATTAGCGTCTACACATAAACTCGAATGTCATACCAATAACAAAAGGTAAATGGTCCATTATGCGTTCCATCGATGCAGCGATTAATGAAAACAATAAAGCAAGCTCCCGGATAAAAGTTTTCCAGAGCCGTTGGTTTTATCTGGGGATAACGGTTCTCATCACCAGCCTTGTGCTGGTCTTTTTGCTGGATATGCGTCTGTACGCAGTCTCACTCATCTCCGGATTGCTCGGGATCGCTCTGGCGGCTTACTTCATTTTGCGCATCACCTTACGTCCGGTGGTGTCAACGGAAATGATTGAAGTAGCGAGCGACATCCGCACAGGCGCCCAAACTTACCTGAGACGACAGATTCGAACTATCCTGCTCGTCACGCCTTTCTTCGCGGCCTTGCTCTATTGGATTTTGGATTGGAAGGCAGCCCTGACCGCGGTCTTTGGCGTGCTCACCTCTCTCTTGGCCTCGTACATTGGGATGAGTGTGAGCGTGCGCACCAACCTGCAGACCGCGGATATCGCCAATGAGGGCAAACGCGAGCCCTTCCGCACCGCCTTGTTTGGCGGCTCTGTGATGGGCTTGTGCATCACCGGGCTGAGTTTGATTGTGCTCTCGGTGCTGTTCAGCATCTTTAGGGACCCAGACGCGCTGATTGGTTTTGCTTTTGGCGGTGGGCTGGCGGCGCTGTTTGCCCAGATTGGCGGCGGCATTTTCACCAAGTCCGCGGATGTGGGCGCGGACCTGGTTGGCAAAATTGAGGAGAATATCCCAGAGGACGACCCCCGCAATGCGGCAGTCATCGCGGATTTGGTGGGCGACAACGTGGGCGACTGCGCCGGGCGCGGCGCGGACCTATTCCAAACTTTTAGCGACGACCTTGTCACAGGCTCTATCGTGGCGGTGGCAATGGCCTCTGTTTATGGGCCAAAAGCCATTTTCTTTCCGTTTTTGCTGCAGAGCGTCGGTATCTTTGCTTCGGCTGCCGGAATTTCTGCCAGCCGTGAGTGGAAGCCGGGCCTGAGCCCATCCACCCAGTTCAACGTTGGGTTGTTTGTCAGTTCCATGCTCAGCATCATCGGCGCGCTGGGGATGTCGCTACTGCTTTTGAACGACTGGGTAATCGGGATTGCAGCGACGCTGGGGGTGCTGATTACCACGGTCGCTTCGGTCAGCACGCGCTACTATGCCGGCATGGAAGGCAAACCGGTGCGGAATATTGCCAAAGCATCTAACCGCGGGGCCGCGCTGAACCTAATAACCGGCATCTCGTATGGATTGCAGAGCCCTGTCTTGCCGGTGATTGTCCTGATGGGCGTGGTTATCGGCGTATACACCCTTTCCGGAAACAGCTTGCTGGCGTTGGTGGCTGTGAACATCGGCACTGACCTGCTGATTACCTTCATTATGGCTGCCGACGCCTTTGGTCCGATTGTGGACAACGCGGCGGGCATTGCCGGCATGTCGCGTGCTTCCCGAGGGGTCATCGATAAATTGTCTCGGTTGGACTCGGTCGGCAATACCATGAAAGCCATCACCAAAGCCTACGCGATGATTTCCGGGACCATCACCGCGTTCGTTATCTTCCTGACCTTCTATAAATTGGCTGGCATCGAAGCGATCGATGTGACCACGCCGTTCAATTTAAGTTTCCTATTCATCGGCGTGTGTCTGCCCTTCCTGATTTCATCGCTGGTGATTGGTTCAACGGCGAAGACCGCGGAATCCATGGTGGATGCCGTGCGCGACCAGTTTCAGAAGAATCCGAATATCCTGAAGGGGCTGGTCAAACCGGATTACTCTCAATGCATTGATATCGCCACCAGCAACGCGCTGCACGAGATGATTTTGCCCAGCGCGATCAGCATCCTGGTCCCGATTGGAATCGGGTTCGCGTTCGGGATGAACGCGCTGGGAGCGGTGCTGGTCGGCTCGGTGGCTTGCTCGGCGCTGCTGGGACCTTTCTTCAACAATACCGGCACGGCGTTTGATAACGCCAAGAAGATGATTGAGAACCTGGAGTTCTCGCGCGGGACGCCGGAGCACATTGCCGCGGTGATTGGCGATACGGTCGGGGATTCACTCAAGGATGTGGCGGGACCTTCCACATTGATTTTCATGAAGCTGATTGGAATGGCATCGCTGCTGATTGTGCCGTTGATTAAGTAGGAATTTACATTGAAGTAGCTTCCTGCCTGCATATTAATAGATGCAAAAACTGGTCAGATTACATAAACCTGACCAGTTTCTTTACTTATTCAGTTTCCCAGCCAGTAGGTGACTTAACCGAGGCTGGCTCACCAAGCTGGGATGGGTTTCTGTAAAAAAAAGCTACTCGAGATATTCGCTTAACTTCTGATCGCCATAACCCAGCAGGCCCATATCGTCGTTGTATGCTTCAATGAAGACCCCAAAAGCAGTTTTGTCATAAAGATTCGGAAACACTGCTTCAATGGCCAGGTCAAAATCCTTGTCGATATAAGCGCGGGAAACCCGGGCGACGCTGTTATAGCTATTTAAACGTTCCAGAACGTCTCCTCTGCGGTTTTTTCCTTGAGAGTTGACCCCAAACATCGCTTTTGCCATTGCACCAAAACCGAAAATGTGAAACAGGAAATTGGCATTAGACTGATGCTTTGCTTTAATCAAGTCTCCATCTCTTCTTTCGACTTCATATCCGAGAAATTCTAAGTGATTGACGAATTGATCCATTGTTGACATATTTTCTCCCTATTCTAAGTTTTTCTTGTGCAAATTTGCTTGTCCGCTGCTTTTCAGCGACCAGTATCACTATGATGTATTATACCGCTCCCGATATTAGGTGTTAAGATAATTGGTCAGTGTTCAAGCCATATTTGCTGAACTTTTCTGATCAGTTTACCGATTGGTCTCAATAAAGAAGACCAAACTCAAGAAGTTAACAACTAAGTACTATAAATCCTGGTCCTTGCCTGAACTTCAAAAAACCTGCCATGGGACCAAATCTCAGCAAAAAATCTCTTGCAGCAGGATGTGGGGCTCAGCCCACAAGTTGCGGAAGGGCCAGTGACAAAAGGGATGAAAGGCATGGCTGTTAGTCCCTACTACAGCTTGGGTACCAGAATTAATTCTACGATAAATATTCGGCTAAATTTTTGTCTCCAATGAATAACAGGCGAATATCGTCATTGAATAATTCTATAAAGACACCGAACGCGGTTCTGTCATAAAGATTTGGAAACACGGCTTCAATTAATAGATCAGAATTCTTATCCAGGTAAGCACGGCAAACCCGGGCTGCGTTGTTGTAGAAATTCAGCCTTTCCATAAAATCAGCCCTTTGGCGTTTTCCATCCTCACTCACTTCATAAATTGCCGCCGCCAAGGCTCCAAATCCATGAATTTTTAATGCAAAATTAGCATGCTTCTGATGCCTTGCTAAGATGAACTCTTCTTTAACTCTATCGATTTCATAACCGAGGAATTCCAGGTGATTACAAATTTGGTCCAATGCTGTTGCCATGTTTCTCCCTTTTTAATATACGCGTAGAGGCCTGGATAATTCGGGGGGTTCTCCTTCCCCGTTTTGTTCTGAGCTAAGTATATCATTCGAATGGTTGCAGTCAGGCTTGTTATTCAAAAACGGCAATATTGTGTTTTGGCAACATTTAAAACTTTGGGCGCTTGCAGACAGAAGTACAGCCGACATTTTGTGGGAGCTATTCTCCTGTGTTAGGGTATGATTGGTCAATGATATATTAGGGACAATCTCGCAAATTCAGTTCGAATAAACCGGGAGCTAAAGACTATGAAACCCACCAAGAGAGCCAACGAAATGTCCGTCTGGGAGCTGGCAGCCTATATCGATCAATCCGTCCTGAAGCCCGAGTTCACCCAGACAGAGATTCGCAAATATATCCAGGAAGGCATTGACTTTGGCTGCGCGACCGTTTGCATTAACCCAGCCTCGCTGGACCTTGCCTCGGAACTGTCTCGGGGCACTGGCACGAAGATTTGCGTGGTATGCGACTTCCCCTTCGGGCTTTCCACAACCCATTCCAGGGTTCTGCAGGCGGAAGAATATTGCCGCAGGGGGGACGTGGCTGAGCTGGATGTGGTCGCGAATTACGGCTGGGTCCGCAGCGGGATGTTTGCTGAGGTGGAGGAAGATCTACGGGCGGTGGCTGAGGTCTGCCACGCCTTTGGGGTAGGGGTGAAGGTGATTTTCGAGACGGACGCGCTGAGCCTGGATGAGCTCCGACTGGCATGCGAAGCGGGCATCGCAGCCGGGGCGGACTTCCTGAAGACCTCCACGGGGTTTTTCACTGGCGGGAAGAGCGATGGGGCGACAAGCGAGGTCATCGCGCTGATGATTGAGACCGCGCGAGGGCGCTGCAAGGTCAAAGGCTCGGGTGGGATCCGCGACCAGCAGCATTTCTTTGAGCTGATTGACATGGGCATCGACCGGATGGGGATTGGCTACCGCTCCACGCCGGTGGTGCTGGGAATGACTGCGGAAGAGGCGAAAAGGCTGCGCGCGCAGAGTTGAGGCGCGTTGGAGAGAATACTCCGACTGATAAGCTATTGGACTGCCTCGAAGGCTCCCGGAGCTGAAAGGGGGTTTTTGGTTAGAAGTAATAGAGTTCTTGATACCAGCGCGCCCAGATAGATAATGCCGGCTCATTTATCTCGATAGCTCGGTTTATCAAGCTTTCTGATGAAAAGGCGAAGAATCGGTCGTTGTATCCAATCAATTTTTGAAATTCATTGATGGATGGCTGTAAGGCATTATTCCGAGGATGATGCACCACAGAAAAATACACTTTCTTGTAAGGCCATTTGGGAGAGGGCGATGTTTCAAGGCTGGTGGCAAGTAATAAATTGCGCCACAATTGATTCATGCCGCCTTTGAATGTTTCTTAAGTCTCGATCGAATAGCGCCAGTTGTTCTCTGGAACCTCTTTGCTATTTCAGCAATCGTTGT
>JAGOML010000026.1:0-7136 GCA_017993575.1 Anaerolineaceae bacterium
CCCCCCCCGCCACTGGAATGACCTTTGCCTGGAGACCGCGGGAGGGGTGCGGCAGTCTTTTGCCCTCCCCCTGGGGGAGGGGCAGGGGAGAGGGTCTTTTGCTTTCCCTCTTCACTCTCGCCGCGCTTCGCTCGCGATGACAAACTGACAGGCAGATCGCCATGCTGCGCTCGCGATGACGAACTGACAGGCAGATTGCCGCGCTGCGCTCGCAATGACGAACTAGCGGGCAGATCGCCACGCTGCGCTCGCGATGACGAATTCCCAGTCGTATCTCTGGGCGCGGCAGTCTTTTGCCCTCCCCCTGGGGGAGGGGCAGGGGAGAGGGTCTTTTGCTTTCCCTCTTCACTCTCGCCGCGTTTCGCTCGCGATGACAAACTGACAGGCAGATCGCCGCGCTGCGCTCGCAATGACGAACTGACAGGCAGATTGCCGCGCTGCGCTCGCAATGACGAACTGACAGGCAGATTGCCGCGCTGCGCTCGCGATGACGAACTGGCGGGCAGATCGCCGCGCTTCGCTCGCAATGACCAACTAGCGGGCAGATCGCCGCGCTGCGCTCGCGATGACGAACTAGCGGGCAGATCGCCGCGCTTCGCTCGCAATGACAAACTGACAGGCAGATCGCCGCGCTGCGCTCGCGATGACGAACTGACAGGCAGATTGCCGCGCTGCGCTCGCGATGACGAATTTTCAGGCAGATCGCCACGCTTCGCTCGCGATGACGAACTGACAGGCAGATCGCCACGCTGCGCTCGCGATGACAAACTGACAGGCAGATCGCCACGCTGCGCTCGCGATGACAAACGGACCAGCAGGTCGCCATGCCCGGCCACAATGCGGCGGGCACAGGCCTGGCTGCGCTCCTCGCACTAATATCCGCCAGGTCCCCCCCGCGTAAATGCAGCGCCTCCTGCCTGCTAAGACCAGTCAGAAGCTTATATAATCTATGGTATTGCCCCCCTAATAGATGTATACTCATCGGGTTTCCTCTTTCAACGAAACTTAGGAGTAAAAATGTCTGACCTGACAAGATTTCTGGTCCTTTTGGGTGCCCTTTTGCTGCTGTTTTTGCTTTCCGGCATCCGCTTCATCCCCAACAACCGCATCGGAATTGTGGAAAAGCGCTTCGGGCGCCGCTCGCTCAAATCCGGCTTCATTGCCCTGCACGGCGAAGCGGGCTACCAGCCCCACGTGCTGCGCGGCGGCCTGCACTTCCTGATGCCCATCCAATATCGGGTGCACATCGCCCCGCTTGTCACCATCGCGCAAGGCAAAATTGGTTACGTCTTCGCGCGAGACGGCGAGCCCCTGAGCGCGATGCAGGTATTGGCATCCAATACGACTGCCAACAACTTCCAGGACGTCACGCACTTCCTGACGAACGGCGGTCAGCGCGGTCCACAGCGCCAAATCCTGCGTGAAGGCACCTTCGCCATCAACCTTGCGCAATTTGTGGTCATAACCGAAGAACGCGTTTATTACCTTGCCCTCAGCCGCGACGACCAGATGGTTATCGAGAATATGACCTCGGTCATCAAAGAACGCAAGGGCTTCTCTCCTGTTGTAATCAAAGACCAGGACGACCTGATTGGCATTGTCACTGTGCACGACGGCCCCTCCCTGCCCTCCGGCGAAATTATCTCCCCGATTGTCGGCTCAGATATGAACGACAGCGCGACTTACCATAACAACTTCCAAATGCCCGACCGTTTCATCGTGGCCTCCGGTCTGCGCGGTCGGCAGCTGCAGGTGTTGGTGGAAGGCACTTACTACCTCAACCGCCTGTTTGCCACCGTGGAAATGATTCACAAAACTATCGTCGAAGTGGGTTTCGTGGGCGTGGTCGTTTCCTATACTGGCAAGGTCAGTGAAGACCTTTCCGGTCTGGATTACCGCCACGGCGAGCTGGTTAGCAAAGGCAGCCGCGGCGTGTGGAGCGATCCGCTCCTGCCTGGCAAGTACGCCTTCAATACCTATGCTGGCAAAGTGGTAATGGTGCCGACTACCAACATCATCCTCAAGTGGATCAAATCCGAAGTTGGTTCGCACAACCTGGACGAGAACCTCTCCGAGGTCTCGCTCATCACCAAAGACGCCTTCGAGCCTTCCCTGCCGCTTTCAGTTGTCATCCACATTGACTATCAAAAAGCCCCGTTAGTGGTGCAGCGTTTTGGCGATGTGAAGAAACTGGTGGAGCAGACCCTCGACCCGATGGTTTCGGCTTACTTTAAGAACATCGGTCAGATGCGCACTCTGATTGAACTAATCCACGAACGCAACGAAATCCAGCGCCAGTCCAGCCAGGAAATGAAGGATAAGTTCCTGCACTACAACCTGGAACTGGAGGAAGTGCTGATTGGCACGCCAACCACCAGCGGCGAGGATAAGAATATGGAAATCATCCTCAACCAACTGCGCGCGCGCCAAATTGCCGTGGAGCAAATCGAGACTTTCCAGCGCCAACAACTCGCGGCGCAAAAGGAACGCGAACTTCGCGAAGCGCAAGCCCGCGCCGAGCAGCAGCGCAATATTACCGAATCCGAGGTGAGCATCACAGTGCTTTCTAACCAGGGTAAGGCGGATTACGCCCGCGCGGTGCAGCAAGCCGCCCAAATTCGCGCGCTGGCCGAGGCCGAAGCCGAAAAAATTGCCCGCACTGGTATCGCCCAGGCTATCGCCACCGAAGAACAGGTCGCTGCGTACGGCGGACCACAGTTCCAGGTGACGCAGCAGGTCATGAACCGCTTTGCCGAAGCCGTGCAGCAGTCCCGCGTGGACGTGGTGCCAAGAGTGGTGGTTGGCGGAGCTGGCGCCGAAGGTGGCGCGACCGGCAGCAGCATCATGGAAGGCTTGCTCACCCTCTTGCTCTCCGACAAGCTCAACCTGGAAGTGAGCGCGGCCGCAAAAACCGCGCGAAACGAAGAGACTGAAAAGCTGAAGGCGGAAATCATGCGCAGCCTGAGCGAAAAACAAGCTTCCTCAGACGCCCCAGCGCCAGAAGCATAAAGCTGAACAGCCGCTTAGTAAATCACGAGGGATTGGTAATCAACCAATCCCTTGTTTTTTTCATACAGCTCCTTGCAACTCTCTCTTGCGCAGCAAGCCCCACAAGCGAATGCCCGCTATGCCAAGCAGCGCGAGTGCAGCCCAATACAGCACCAGCAGCGCGACTACCACAACCATCTGCCAGGTGCCTTCGCCCACTCTACCGGATGCCAAGCCTAGCCAAACTGCCAGCAGCTGACTGAACACCAATAGTAAAACAGCCGCCGCTAAAGACCAGATGACCAGCTTCCGTCCTGTTTTTGCCCGAATCGCTGCCCAGACCAACAACAATCCCCCCGCCAGGCAAAACAACGCTAATTCAGCGGGTATAAGGTAATCCAGGCGGAACTTCCCTCCGCCAAGTAGAGGTCTGAATGAAAAGACGAATGGCAGCAGCACCGGAACCCAGACCAGGATGCTCCCAATGATTATCAGAACCCTGGTAAACACAGATTGCTTTTTCATATGCACTCCAAACACTCGAGAAGACATGATCATTCTACTACCGCATTGAAAACCCGGGGTTCCGTATCCCAGGCGCATTTCGCCGGGATTTGCTTGACGCAGACCCGGACAAGCGTTAAACTACTAAGTCGCCGGAAATCCGTCCGGCAATCTATAAGGCGAGGGCAGCCCCGGGTGGGGTCAGAGGCGCCTGAAAAGGAAAAAAACAATGGCACAAGAAGAAATTATCATTAATGCAGAAAAAAGGACCGTTAAGGGCAAACAGGTCAAAGCTTTGCGCCGCGCCGGCATTCTCCCGGGCGTAATTTACGGTCGTCACCTGGAAGCTTTCCCGATCCAGATGGCTTCGCACGAAGCTTCCCTCAAACTGGGCAAACTAAGCTCCTCCAGCCTGGTCACCATCGATGTCAACGGCGAGAAGTACACGGTTATCGTGCGCGACCGCCAGCGCGACCCAATCTACGGCCGCCTGATCCACGTGGACTTCCTGGCGGTTTCCCTGACAGAGACGCTGCGCACCACCGTTGCGATTGGTCTCGTTGGCGAAGCGCCGGTCTCAAAACTTGCGGACGTGGTCATCCTCCACAACCTGTACGAACTGGAAATCGAATGTCTCCCACGCGACCTTCCCTCGAAGATTGAAGTGGACCTGAGCGTTCTTCAGAGCGTGGACGACAATATCACAGTCGCTGACCTTAAGCTTGGTGACAAAATTACTGTATTCACGGACCCGGAAGAAGTGGTCGTTTCGGTTAGCTACTCCCAGCAAGAACCTGCAGCTGAAACCGCCGCTGTGGAAGAGCCGGAAGTGCTTGAAAAAGGCAAGAAAGAAGAAGCTGAGTAATCTCTGGCTTCGAGCAATGCCAAACCAAAAGGCTGCCATACTGGCAGCCTTTTTTTATAGAAGCTTTAGCAACTCCTGGGTAATCCGCGCGGTAGCGCCCCAGATTTTTTCACCATCGTATAACTGATAGTAGATGATTTCGTAGGTCTTGCCTTCGTAAATACGGGTGCTGGTGTAAAAATTGGCAGGGTCTGCCAACCAGCTGAGAGGCACGATGAACGCCCGCGCGACTTCAGTCTCCTGCAGGCGCAGCGGATACGGCCAGGGAATGATGCCAACCACCGGCGTGACCAGGAAATGCGTGGTGATGCCAATCGCGGGCATTTCCCCCAAAACGCGCACCTCCTCTGGGCGCAGGCCGGTCTCCTCCCAGGACTCGCGCAGCGCGGTGGCGCTTAGGTCTTCGTCTTCCACGTCCCAGCTGCCGCCCGGAAAGGAAACCTGCCCGCTGTGGTTCATCAGGCTGCTGCTGCGGCGCGTATAAAACAGGTGCCACTCGCCTTCAAACCAGAGCAAAGGCGCCAAAACGGCAGCAGGCTTGTAATTCTTGGGGTCAAAATTAGCTTCGGCTTCGTATTCCGCCCGCGGATACTTTCTCAAACCAGCCAGTTTTCGCGCCAGCGTTTCGGCTTCAATCACAAACTCTCTCACGCCAGCTCGTTTGCCTCCCCATCAAAAAGCTCATCGCTGGTCTCGAACACCGAGCGGCCAAAAATCAGGAAACCCGTATGGGCAACCATGCGATCGGTCGGCCGCAATCTTTCCCAATCGGTTTTAAAGTAGCGCAGCAGGATCTCGCAAACTTCCACAAACGCGAATTGGTTGTACTTGAGCGCTTGCAGGCAGCGAGAAACTTGATTCACCGTTGGAACGAGGATTCCGAGATAACCGCCGCCCTTAAGACTGGTTTTTGCCTGGGCTATGTAGTCGTATGGATTGGGCAAATCCAGAAAAAGCGCGTCCACATCCCGCTCAGTAAAACCATCCGCCGCATCACCTAGCTTAAATTCCACCCTTTCCTCAAAACCCAGTCGGCTGAGATTGGTACGCGCCAGTGCTTGCACTTCGGGCTTGCGCTCGTAAGAGATAACCCGGCCTGTTTCGCCGACCATGTAAGCGAACGCGGTGGTCAGCCCTCCGGAACCAGTGCCTGCCTCCAGAACGTGCTTGCCGGGGCCAACGCCCAACACCAGCAAAATGTAACCGATATCCTTTGGATACAGGATTTGGGTGGTGCGCTTGGTTTCCCGAATCAGGTCTGCTAACCCGGGTTGAAACAGGTAAAAGGGACTGCCAGTGTGCGATTGCAGCTTGGCGCCCCAGGGCTGCCCGATGACCGCGTCGTGCTTAATCACGCCGCGGTGCGTTTGCAGCACCTCGCCCGCCTTCAGGCGCAGGATATGGCTTTTGTAGCCGCTCCCTTGCAGTTGGACCAAATCCCCGTCCTGGGCAAGAGCGTTCACGCTGCTTTCCCTATCTGGCCAATCCAATGTGAAAGAAACAGAAACATTAGCGAGCCTAAAAGCGCAGGACCAAGATGAAGTTCGCCAAGGTCCATGATATGCACATCAAATTGATTAGCGGCTAGTTGCCCCAGCCAGAAACCGGCCCAGCTGGCGAGTAAGTAGAGGATTAGTTTCCCCAAACCGCCATCCCGCCAGAGATGAAAGAGCGCGGCCAAGAGAGTAGCAAATAAGAAACCATACAAAATTACTGAAAGAATCATGAGCAACCTCGCGGGAGAGGTTTCCGTTTCAAAACGCAAGCAGCGTCCTGAAGGCGGATACAATCCCCAGCCTATATTTTAACTTTTGAATAATAACACACTTAGCGCGCTCTGGCAGTTTTCGAGCCGTGGATAAGCTTTGCTGGTGGGTGCGGATCTTGTGAGCTTCCACCACTACGAAGGCGGCCAGAGCCCGTTATCTGTCTGTCATTGCGAACCGTTTTGCCACGCAGACTAAGGCAACAATCCAAGAGCAAAGGCAAAACGGTGTGGCAATCTGCCTTTACACTAACAGAGCAAAATTGTGCCGATTGGGAGATCGCTTCGCAAGCTCGCGATGACGAACAACACACACAAGATTCGTCATTGCGAACCGTTTTGCCACGAATGCTAAAACAACAATCCAAGAGCAAAGGCAAAACGATGTGGCAATCTGCCTTTACACTAACAGAGCAAAACTGTGCCGATTGGGAGATCACTTCGCAAGCTCTCGACGACGAACTAAAGCATAAGTCCTTCACTGTGAACCTGTGCCCGAAAGGGTATCAGGTTGATGAGCGGACGTGGCTCGCGATGAGGGCTGTGGTCATTCTAAGTCACAGACCATCATCTGTCTGTCACTGCGAGCCCCCCATACTTGGATTGAACATTGCCTGGAGACTGCGAGAGGGGGCGCGGCAGTCTGCCTGTGTGCTTTTTTGATAAACAAAGAAAACAAACTTAACTGCAGATCGCCATTCCCGTCCACACTATATCGGGCACAAACCTTGCCGTGTTGCTGGTGATGATAAAGGAAAAAGGCAGATTGCCGCGCTTCGCTCGCAATGACAAACCTATATGCAGATTGCCGCGCTTCTCTCGCAATTACGAATTTCCAGGCGGTCTCGCTGCGCTCAGGCCGATAAACGAACTGACTGCCGTTGGCTACAGTGACCGCAAGCCATAATCTGCCCGTCACTGCGAGCCCCCGCCGTTGGATTGAACATTGCCTGGAGACTGCGAGAGTGGGCGCGTAATGAGGTATTGGTCATTCTGAGGCGCAAGCCATAATCT
>JAGOML010000026.1:7236-24695 GCA_017993575.1 Anaerolineaceae bacterium
CGCAAGCCATAATCTGCCCGTCACTGCGAGCCCCCGCCGTTGGATTGAACATTGCCTGGAGACTGCGAGAGTGGGCGCGTAATGAGGTATTGGTCATTCTGAGGCGCAAGCCATAATCTATTCGTCACTGCGAGCCCCCGCCGCTGGAATGAACATTGCCTGGAGACTGCGAGAGGGGGCGCGGCAGTCTGCCTGTCTGCTGGAGATAAGATCCTTCACTATCGACCTGTGCCCGAGAGGGCATCATGATGACGAGGATATATCAACAGAAAAGCTGAGAAGGACAAGCGCAGAAGGGTATAATTCCAGCAGAGTACAAGAGCAATGTTTGCGGACACGCACTGCCACCTTGATTTTGATGCCTTCGACGCTGACCGCGCTGAAGTAATCCTACGCGCGAAGCAAGCCGGCGTAGGCTTCCTCATTAATCCGGGAGTGGACCTGCCTTCCGCGGGAGCAGTATTGAAACTGACGGAGGAGTTCCGCTTGTATGTTTATGCCGCTGTTGGAGTCCACCCAAACTACACGGCTGAATGTGAAAGTGGCATAATCCCAAGTTTGGAAGAATTAGCAGCCGCGCAGGGTGTGGTCGCCATCGGGGAAATCGGCCTGGACTATTATCGCGATTACAGCCCGCCCGCCCAACAGCGGCGCTGTTTCCTCTGGCAGCTGGAATTGGCAGCCCGCATGCAACTGCCCGTTATCATTCACGACCGCGACGCCTCGCAAGACCTGGTTCCAATCCTGCGGGATTGGCAGGCAGCCCTTCCCACTTCGAACCCAATCAAGCAGCGGCCTGGCGTCATGCACGCGTATAGCGGCAGCTTGGAACACGCCCTGACCTTATCCGAACTTGGGTTTTGTTTCGGCATTGGCGGACCAGTTACTTACCAGAACGCAAAAGCGCGGCGCGAACTTGTCTCACAGCTGCCTGTCAGGAACATCGTCCTGGAAACAGACGCTCCTTTTCTCACCCCGCATCCCCACAGAGGAAAGCGCAACGAACCCGCTTACATCCCCCTCATCGCGGAAATAATCGCGGCGCTGCACGAGCTCAGCCCTCTTGAACTGGGCGAAATCAGCACCGCGAACGCCGTCAGGCTGTTCAATTTACACGGCAAGCCTGGTTTTCTTATAGAGCAGGCCGCTTAGTCCTTCTGTTTATCCTTAATCACATACTCCGGCACAAAGGTTTGCGTACTCATCGGCGGACGGACATAATTATCATCCGCCTGTCGTGGAGGCAGCGAAATTGGTTCGGGGGTCAGGTCCTCGTACGGAATCTTGGAAAGCAGATGGCTGATGCAGCTCAGGCGCGCCAGCTCTTTATTATCCGAATTGACCACGTACCACGGAGAAAGTTTGGTATCCGTATATCGGAACATTTCGTCCTTGGCTTTGGAGTACTCTACCCACTTGGTGCGGGAAGCTAAATCCATCGGGCTCAGCTTCCATCGGCGGGTGATGTCGTTAATGCGCGCCTGAAAGCGTCGTTCCTGCTCTTCGTTGCTTACCGAGAACCAGTACTTGAGCAGGATGATGCCAGAACGGATCAGCATATTCTCAAACTCCGGCACCGAGCGGAAAAATTCCCGCACCTCATCCTCAGTACAAAAACCCATTACGCGTTCCACGCCCGAGCGGTTGTACCAGCTGCGGTCAAACAGGACCATTTCTCCGGCTGCCGGCAGGTGTTGAACATAGCGTTGAAAGTACCACTGCGATTTCTCGCGTTCGGTTGGGGTTGCCAGCGCGACGATGCGCACAATGCGGGGATTGAGCTTTTCAGTGATGCGTTTGATGGTGCCGCCCTTTCCTGCCGCGTCCCGCCCTTCAAACAATACAACCACCTTCAGGCCCTTTTCCTTAATCCACCCCTGCATTTTGACCAGCTCTACCTGCAGCTTTTCAAGTTCCTTTTCGTATTCTTTTGTTGAAAGTTTCACTTGAGGTTTAGAAGGTGCGCTGGCTTGTTCGGGTTTTCCTTCCTGCTTGACTTTCTCAGGTTTCTTGTCTTTCCCCTTTTCCTCAGATTTCCCATTATGTTTTGACATGGCAGCCTCTCCTGATAAAGAAACAGACACAATTGCGCGGAAAAATCGTACGGATAAAACGTGCTTAAGTAATAGTATTATACACAGAATCTTGAGCTGAAAATTGGTGAAATGTAAAAAAATTGGCGATGCCTTTCATATCGCCGTTTTCTCTATCTCCAGTCATTTAGATATGAATTTTTTTCAGATTCTCTCAATCTGCTTGCTGTGCCAGGTTTTCACGCCGAAAATCGACAAAACGGTATCCAACACCCCTCTCAGTCAGAATATAGCGTGGATTGGTGGGGTCCTTTTCAATTTTCTTTCGCAAATAATTAATATACAAGCGGACGTAATGGGGCTCATCCTCATACTCATAACCCCAAACCTTGCTGAGAATCTGGTCGTGGGTGAGTACCCAACCAGCATTTTTCACCAAGTGGTAGAGTAAGCGGTATTCCGTCGGCCGCAGCTGAACCAATTCGCCGTCTACCCAAATTTCGTGGCGGTCAAAGTCAATTTGCAGCCGTCCGTCCACGTCTATTTTGCCGGTGTCAGTTTGGTCAGAAAAACTCCCGCGGCGTAAAACCGCGCGAATGCGGCTGGTCAATTCCCGCGGGCTGAAAGGTTTGGTAACGTAATCATCGGCTCCCAATTCCAATCCCCGCACCTTGTCATTCTCCTCCCCTTTGGCAGTGAGCATGATAACCGGCGTGCTGCCAATTTCCCGGATCATGCGCAGAACCTGAAAGCCGTCCAAGTCCGGCATCATTACATCCAGAAGCACCAAATCCGGCAGAACAGCTCGCAGTCTGTCCATAGCCTGAGCTCCATTGTTTGCCTCAAAGACCTCAAAGCCGTCGTGCTCCAGATTGAGCCGGATTAATTTAACCAGCCCCCTTTCGTCGTCAACGACTAGAATCCGATTTTTCTTGGATGTCGCTTCCATCATCTCACCCTTCCGTCAGGAAATATTTACGATTATCACGCTGATATTGTCTGTCCCGCCAGCTTTGTTTGCCGCGTCTACCAGCGTTCGCGCGGCGACCCGCGCCGGCAGTCCTTTTTCCAGGGTCTTAAGCAAAAGTTCGTCCGGCACAAGCCCCCATAGGCCGTCCGAACACAACAGCAAGTTGCATGCTTCGTCAAGTTCCCGCGTTCCAAGGTCAGCTTTAAAAGCTTCGCTTTGCCCCACAGCCCGAAACAGTTGGTTGCGCAATGGATTACTCTGTGCTTCTTCCGCGCTGATTTGCCCCAGGTCAATCAGCCGACGCACAATGGTATGGTCTTTGGTCAAGGCCTCCAAGCCCTGTTTTGGTGAGTACAAGTAAATGCGGCTGTCCCCTACATGCGCGTAATAAAGCGTATTGTTGATTACAACGGCAGCGCTTAGCGTTGTGCCGCCGCCCGGAGCGCCTCTCAGCACAGCCTGCTGCGCGGATTGCGCGGCTGACCGTACAGCGTATTCCACTTCCTCATGGGCTGGCAATTTGTGCGTTTGCTGAATAGAGTTAAAGAGCTGCTGCTGTAATACGTTAACCACTGCCTCTACTGCCAGGCTGCTGGCAAGCTCACCATTTTCATGTCCGCCCATGCCATCCGCGACGATAAACAAACCCAGGGATGTCTTCTGGTCAGCGCTCAGGCTGAGGGTGTTCATAGCAAAAACAGCATCCTCATTCTGCTTGCGAACCTTGCCTACCGAGACCTCGGCGTGGCTGTTGATGACCGGCACCCAGGCGGAAATCGCGCCCTTGCCGTCCAATTCCTCAGAGCTCTTCTTTTCTTTCCCGCGTTTTTTTCGCTCAAAAACAGCCACTCGTTTTACTCCTATTCTTTTTCTTGCTTGTTACGGCGTTTGCGTGGCGGTTTCCAACAATGTCAGGAACGATTCCGCGGACCAGCCAGTGCGATTGGCATCATAAGACGCTTTTAGCTGCCACCACACGTAACCATCCTTCTCCACTGGTCCGCCGATAACCAGAAAGATTTCTTCATCCATGGACACAAAATGAATTTCGGCATCCGTACCGGGTTCCGCGCGCATGCGCAAACCCGCGCCGCCAGTGCCGGTGACCTTCACATACGTGCCAACGCCAATTGTGCCAGGCGGCAGCAGCGGAGCAGCTGTTTGGGTGGCAGCGGCGGGCTCCAGCGTTGGTGGGAGCGTGGGCGTGTGCGTTGGCGCGGGAATCATCGTCAGAGCCGCAGTCGGGATGCTTTGCTCGGCGCTAGGTTCGGTACTAGAGAGGCGAATGAGCAGATAGACCATCCCAAGGATTGCCGCCGCCAGAAAGACAGCCGCCAGAATGGTCAGCGGATGAATACCGCTGCGTGAAGGCTTTGTCTCCATAGTAAACTCACTTCCTGAGTCGCTTTTGTCTTTCCATCAGCTCTGGCGCTTGTCCTGTGCCTTCAAGAAGTCATCCAGGATGTGGAATGTTTCGCCGGGGCGGTCAAAATGGGGCATCCCGCGCGATTGACGAATGCGCCTGACCGACCAATTGGGGTGAGCCTGGACGCTTGCGAGCAGCATATCGTAGCTTTTACCAGGCTCGTTATCATAAAGCACCAGCACCGGTTGCGTTAACGCGTCATATACTTTTTCGCGCACATCACGCACAGCCAGTCTGCCGCTCGCGAAAACTATCGGCGCGAAATGCGCTCCTGCTTGATGCGCGCTGGCATAAGCGATGCTGACAAGTTCCTCGGGTACATCCGCTTCAAAGCGTTGGCGGTAATAGAGGCTCAGGCGTGGTCGGCTCGCAAGAATATCAAATAACGGCAGGCTCCAAAGCGGAACAGCCATCACGCTGTAAAGCAGGTCAGCAAAATTAGTTTTCCTTATCTGCTCAGCAAGGCTGCCGATTGGCGGCATCTCAAAACCAGTCGGGGAAATCATAACAAGCGCGTGAATCCATTCCGGGTTTGCTTGCGCTGCCAAGGCCGCGAATTCCGCGGAAAGTCCCAACGCCGCAACATCTGCCGGCTGGCCAATCTCACCGCGAATAAACTCAGTCAGGGCGGCCTGGTACATGCTTGGTCGGTACGGTCTGTCCCCGCGTTCAGAGCCGCCAAACCCCGGCAGCTCGAGTGCGTAGACTGGGCGTTGGGATTTGAAGGCATTAAAAATGGGAACGATATCATGCGCGCCAGCAGCCGCGTGGACCCCATGTAATATGACAAGGGGCCGCCCGCTGCCGCGCTTATCCACGTAAAAGTGAAGTTTTCCAGCGGTCGGCGCGTCAAAATTGCCGTGCTCTGCCTCCAAAATGCCTTTCACTTTGGCATGATGATCAATGTAGCGGCGGCTGTAAAGGATCCACCCGGCGGAAACCAACAATCCGGTCGTCACCAATCCGGAAATGCTCCCGGGCAGCAATCCAAATCTCTTTTTAGTTTTTTCAGTCATAGCTATCTCCAGGTAGGCCAATCAGCTTACATCCTCATTATAAATGACTTTAGCGGACATCCAAAATCGAGAGCTACTACACGCAGACCGGACGCTCAATTTGATTCTGGTAAAATCATGATGATGAAAACGAAATCCCGCCGCGCAAGAACCGATCCACTGCGTTGGTTGATTGGCGGTTTTGGCCTCTTCTTTTTGTTCTTTAGCCTTTTTATCTTGCTTAAAGATTACGCGGCTTATAAGGCTTCTTCCCGGCTGTATCCGGATGGCGTCAGCGTGGGTCAGGTTCCTATCGGCGGTCTCACGCGCGAGCAAGCCGAACAGCGCTTGACGGAAGCTTTTTCCGTGCCAGTGGAACTGCGCTTTCAGGGCGCGCGCATGCAATTTTCACCCGCGCAGTTGGGCTTTACAATCGATTCTGCCGCATCGCTGGAGCAGGTAGAGCGGCAGATTCCGAGCGGCGGCTGGTGGCGGCGCTTGTGGGGTCAGAACGCCAGCCCTTATGAGAATAATTTTCCGCTGCAGGCAAGCCTGAACGCGACCGCCGCGCGCGCCTTCCTATCCGAGACCATTTTGCCGCGCTACAACCAAACTTCCACCGAAGCCCTGCCAATCCTTTACAGCACCAACTACGCCCCCGGGCAGCCCGGATACAGCCTTGACCTGAATGGAGCGCTCCCCGTGTTGGAGCAAGCCCTTTTTTCCAATTCCCAGCGCGTGGTGGAACTGCCTGTTTTGGAAGCACCAGCAGCCGGCCTGAACCCGCGCAACCTGGAAATATTCCTGCGCCAGACGATTCTTTTGGATGGCTTTGACGGTCTGGTGGAGATCTATTTGCAGCCGCTGGACCAGGAGCAGCCTTTGCACTTTGCCGCGCTCGCCAACCAACCAGTACCTCCAGATGTTGCTTATTCCGCTGCAAGCACAATCAAAATTCCGATTATGACCTCAGTTTTTAAACGCTTGCCAGAACCCACCCCCGATAACGCGCTTTATTGGATGGAGAGGATGATTATCCACTCAGAAAATCCGCCCAGCGACGCGCTTATGCAAACTTACCTCGATGAAAACCTCGGCCCGTTGTACGTCACCGATGATATGCGGGCTTTGGGTTACCAGAATACCTTCCTGGCGGGTTACTTTTATGCCGGCGCTCCGCTTTTGCAGCGCTTCAACACGCCTGCCAACTCCCGTACCGACGTTTACCTGGATCCAGATTTTTACAACCAGACTGTTCCCTCTGAGATTGGTGATTTGCTCACGCGCGTCTATCACTGCGCGCATTCTGAGTCTGGGAGTGAGAACGGGCTTTTTGATGGGCAGGTAAGCCCATCCGAGTGCCAAACCATGCTGGATATGCTCGGGCAGAACAAAATTGGCGCGCTAATCGAAGCTGGACTGCCCCCCGAGGCTTCGGCCGCTCACAAACACGGCTGGACCTCCGACCTGGACGGGCTGCTCCATACCATGAGTGACGCGGGCATCGTTTCTACGCCGGGCGGAGATTACGTGCTGATAATCTTCATTAACAGCAGCAGACAGTTAATCTTTGACAAAGGCAACTGGCTTTTTGCGCGTCTTTCACAAGTCATTTATAATGCCTTTAATCTGCAGCAGCAGGCGGCCTGGCTGCCTGGCGGATAAATATTGAACTTTTCCCTGCTGAACAGGAAGCTGGCAATGAGAATCATCCTAACCCACGAGCAAGCCGATCTGGACGCTTTGGCGTCCCTTTTGGGCGCTCATCTTCTGGACAAGGAGGCTCATGCCTTGCTGCCGCGCCAGATAAACCGCAACGGCCAGGCATTCCTGCATAGATACCAGCAGGAATTGGGTTTTGTTTCAGTCAAAGACCTTCCGAACGAATCTATCACTCACGTGAAACTCGTGGACACCCAATCGCTCATTACGCTTAAGGGACTCTCCCCGAGGCTGGAAGTCTCCGTTATTGACCATCATCCGCGCAAAGCGCACACAAACGATAACTGGAATATTGAACTGCACAATACCGGGGCTTGCACCACCGTCCTGGTCGAACAAATCAAGGACGCCCAAGTGCCGTTAACGACTATCCAGGCGACGCTGCTCTTGCTTGGCATCTACGAGGATACCGGTTCTTTAGGGTACGCAATGACCAACTCCCGGGATTTGCTTGCCGCGGCATTCTTGCTTGAGCACGGCGCGGACCTGACCATCGCTTCACGCTTCCTTAACCCACCGCTCTCAAATGCGCAGATGCTCCTTTACGATCGCTTGATGAAGGATATCTCCACCCATAAAGTTCACGACCTAACTATTCTCGTCGCGAAAGCCAACGCGATTGATATTCAGGACGAAATCTCGACCGTCGCGCATCACATGCGGGAATTCCTGAACCCGGACGGCCTGGTGCTGTTAGTCTCCACCCGACAAGGCATCCGCTTGGTCGCCAGGTCCACCACGGATGAGATTGATATGGCGCAGCTGGCCCACCGTTTTGGTGGAGGCGGTCACAAACGCGCCGCGTCCGCGTTAATCCGCTCGGAGAGCCGACCAGCGCCGAATGAAGTGCCGGTATTCTGGAAAAAAACCTACCAGCACGTGGTGGATTTACTGCCTGAAATTGTCCATCCCGCTTTGAGAGTGCAGCAGATTATGTCCCGGAAACCTTTGCTGGTTTCGCCCGATATGCCCGTGGAAACCGTCGCCGACCTGATGAAACGGTACGGATTTGAGGGGTATCCGGTAATTGAAGAGGGCAAGGTCGTCGGTTTGATTACCCGCCGCAATGTTGACCGCGCGCTGAGCCATCAATTGATGGCTAATGCCGGTATTCTGATGGACGCTGGCACGGTTTTTGTCACCCCCGAAGATACGCTTGACTATTTGCAGGAGATTATGGCTTCCAGCGGCTGGGGGCAGGTGCCGGTGCTGGACCAGGAAAGTGGCGAGATTATCGGCATTGTGACACGCACAGACTTGATTAACACGCACGTTTTACAGAACAACATTCCCTCGCAAGAAGACATGGTGCGGCGCTTGCACAACGCTATCCCTTACCCGCGCCAAATTCTGCTCCAGGCAATCGCGAAGCTTGCCGGCCAACTTGACATGCAAGCCTATATTGTTGGCGGCTTCGTCCGGGATTTACTGCTTAAGCAGCCCAGCCAGGATTTTGATATTGTTTTGGAAGGTGACGCGAGCGTTTTTGCGTCCAAGCTGGTGGAAAACTACGGCGGCAGAGTAGTCACGCATCCACGCTTTGGTACGGCTAAATGGTTGATTGGCGAATCGCGCGAAGAGTTGGCGCTCAAGCTGCTGCCAGACCAACCAATGGACTTTCAGGCTCTGCCCCAACACCTGGATTTAATTACCGCTCGCACCGAATTTTATGAACGCCCCGCCGCTTTGCCGACCGTTGAGCGCAGCGGAATTAAGATGGACCTGCACCGGCGCGATTTCACCATCAACACCATGGCGCTGCGGCTGGACGCGCCATACTACGGAAAACTGTATGATTATTGGGGCGGTTATCATGACCTGCAGAACCGCATCATCAGGGTTCTGCACGCGCTTTCCTTTGTGGATGACGCCACGCGCATCTTGCGCGCCATTCGTTTCTCCACGCGCTTTGATTTCCGTCTGGACCCACGAACCCTCAGCTTACTCAGCTCCAGCCTTTCCCTCCTGAATGAAATCTCGGGACAACGGCTACGGCACGAGCTGGATTTGATATTCCTGGAATATAACATCGGCGGCGCATTGAAAGCGATGGACCGCTTGACCGTGCTTGAAGTCATCGATCCACATTTGTCTTGGAATCCTGTTGTCGACGCGCGCATTGCTTACTTAAACCAACCCACAGCCCACGCTGAGTGGAGCACGGAAACGCACGAGAGCCAGTTAAACCTGCGCCAGGCGCTGGCTTACTGCTATTGGTTGGAAGACCTCACCGACGATGGCTTGCAGCAGGTCAGCGCGCGTCTGCGCATCCCCGCGAGAGTCGTCTCCGCGATTTTGGATACCGGAAAACTGCGCCGCTTGCTGCCAGAGCTGACGTTAATGAAACCCAGCCAGGTTGTACGCGCTTTAAAAGGTTTCTCCAACCTGGCGCTTACAGCAGTCTACCAAAGCACGGAGGCTTCCAGCTTGCGTGAACCGCTGCGATTGTATATAACGCGCTACCTGCACGTAAAACCCATTGTCACTGGCACAGACCTGCGCGCGCGAGGCTTGTCGCCCTCACCGGAATTTCAGAAAATCTTGAACGCGCTCCGGGATGCCTGGCTCGACGGAAGCGTAAGTTCCGCGCAGGAAGAGAGCGCTCTGCTCGAACAACTTCTGAAATCGCGATGAGCTCTCCTCCCACAGCGGCAGGCACTTATCAGCTCGCGGACGGCGAAGAAATCTTTATTCGCCCTATCCGCGAGTCGGACTTGCCAGCGCTGGAATGGGAAGGCGAGTATCAACACTTCAGAAGGCTTTACGCGGAGCATTATGAGGCCTCAAAAGCCGGCACCACGCTGATTTACGTCGCTGAAACCAGCACCGGTTTGATGATCGGGCAGGTGTTTCTGCTCCTCGATTCCCGCAATAAAGATGTGGCTGACGGACGGCACCGAGCCTATTTGTTTTCTTTCCGCATCAAACCGACTTATCGCAACCAGGGCTTGGGGAGCTATATGCTCAATTATGTGGAAAATCAGCTCCTGCTGCGCGGATACATCATCGTGCGTCTGAATGTGGCGCAGGATAACCCTAAGGCGCGCGCGTTATACGAACGCCGCGGCTACCAGGTGATTGGGCTTAGTTCGGGTGTTTGGCAATATCAGGACGACCAAGGCGTCTGGCAGACGATGCGCGAGCCGGCCTGGAAAATGATTAAACGCTTGCGTTAATAAAACAAGCTAACGGAAATCTACAATGGAAAATCCAGGATTAAAAAACTGACCGGCTCCTGATGGAACCGGTCAATTGGCTTTACCGTGTAAAGTTATTCGTCTTGCTCCGGCAGGTCCTCATCAACCGGTGTTTCCACTGCATCAGCGGCGGCTTCCAGCTCTGCTGAGAACGTGTCTGCGTTTTCAGCCTTAGCTTGTTCAGGCGCACCCGCTGGGTTCATATTCTCATCGCTCCAGCGCTGCATCAGCGCGCGCAGTTCCGCGTAATCAGCGTCGGAGAATAGCTTGGTGACAGCAAATAAGCGCCTTCCACGTGTGGTCGAGACGTACGCGCCGGCTTTGACATCTTCAATCTCCCTGATGTCCGCTTTGGAAAGTTTCAATTCGGGGTATTTAGGTTGGTGCAGCACCAGGCCGTCTTCAGAGACCTGGAATGTATATTCCTCCCAAAGCTCTTTGCGCTGCTTGTAAGCCCGCAGGCCTGAATAGACAAACAGTGCCGCGATCAAAGGAATCATCCAGACCAGCGATTTCATACTGTCGCGGTTCCAGTTGATTCCTATAGACAGCGCTGCCATCACCAGAAAAGTAATCCCGTAGACGAGGGTGAGCGTTTTCTTTTGGGCAGGCAATTTGGCTGGGTCAAGGCGGTAAGTTTTCATGTATTCTCCTCAAAATATTTCCGCTACAATTATATCCTCAAACCACGAAACAATTCGTCAGGCGTGTTGCACAGATAGACAGGAAACTTTTAGCGTCATGAAAAACCCACTTCTCCAAAAACATCAGCTAGCAAGCCTGCCTGGTTTGCAGGAACGCCGGGTTGAAGTTTGGCTGCCCCCACAGTACCATCAACAGCCGGAAGCCCGCTTCCCGGTGCTGTACATGCACGATGGCCAGAACCTATTCAAACCCAAGCCGCGCGTCTACCCGGGCTGGCAAGTCTCGGAAAAAATCAGCGCGCTGGCCAATGCGAACGTGATTACGCCGCCGATTGTGGTGGGCTTGTGGAACACGCCCAACCGCCTGGGAGATTATCTGCCCGCGAAACCTTTCGAGTCGGAATCCGGAAAAGCGGCCCTGAAGGCATATCTGCGCGGCACCCCGTGGCGCGTTAACCACATTGTGTCGGACCTCTACTTGCGCTGGATTGTCGGGCAGGTCAAGCCATACATCGATGGGAAATACCGAACCTTGACCGGAGCCGAACAAACATGCCTGATGGGTTCTTCTATGGGAGCGCTGATTTCGCTCTATGCTGTGTGCGAATACCCGCAGGTCTTCGGCGGCGCCGGCTGCCTGAGCACGCACTGGCCCATCGGCGGGGACCCCCTTTTGGCATATCTGGAGGAGAAGCTGCCTTCTCCAGCGGGGCACAAGCTCTACTTTGATTATGGCACGGAGAGTTTAGATGCCGAGTACGCCCCCTGGCAGGAAAAGATGGACGCGCTGGCGCTCCGGCACGCCTATACCCCCAGGCAGAATTACCTCAGCCTGGTGTTCCCGGGGGAAAGCCACCACGAACGCTTTTGGGCAGGCCGGCTGCACATTCCGCTCAGCTTCCTGTTCAGCACAAACGCCTAGAACGCGAAAATTTTTAAGACTCTTTCACATCAATGCGCCAACTTGCGCCCGCGTTTGTTTCGCCAATTCCCAATGAATCAACGCTGGGAGCTTTTTTCCACGTTGACTTGAAGTAACACCATCGATTTTTCTTTGACTGCTTTAACTGTCCCCACCGACAGTTAGGTTGGTTCGCTTATCGAATGCTTTCTGCAAAAAACAACCCTTCACCAGAAAATGTTTGCCACAAGTTTCCAGAATTCAACCGGAAAACTTTTTGTTTTGCGTTCTTTTTGTGTATACTTTAATCACAAGTCCACCCCAATTTATCGTTTCCGTCTGATTAGAGCGGCTCGCGCGTAAGGTTCCCTTGCCGCTGGTCCATCAATAAACATCTTTTCATACACCATCTGAGCAGCGCTTACGCCGCCTGCAGAGCTTTGCTTAAGCGTCTGCGTTAAACATAAGCATTTTTTCCAAACAAGGAGAGACCATGTACAAGCGAATACTTATTACAGTGATTGTGTGCCTTGGAATGTTGGGACTGCCTTTAGGTGGTGTTCAACCAATCCAAAACGTCTCGGCGGAAGAGCAGGGACCTCCCACGCTGAGTTCGGAAGGCTTTCTGCCCCCGCAAGCCGTCTATGAGCCAACGATTTTTGGAGCTCCTGCGACGGATGACTATCTCCCTGGGCTGGTGCCCCCAGCCTGGCAGGAACAGAGCGACCTCGCAGAACTGCCTGCTCCTCAGGGAAACTTGGAAACGGACAGCGCTCAGCGCGGTAGTATTCAGGCTTGCGATTCGGTCATCTGGGATAACGGCCCGCTTGTGACCCATCCTGGCGGGGGATACAGCGGCAATGACCTCAGCGTTTTGCAGACCTCACTGGGATTGAATACCTATGGTTTTGGTCATTCTCACGCGACTCCTAACCGGGTTACCGAAGAATTTACCCTAAGTGGTCCAGAAGATTGGACAATCGAATCGTTAACCTTCTTCGCCTATCAAACCTCAACTTACACCTACCCGCCTGCTTCAACCCTGACTGGCGTGTATGTGCGCATCCTGGATGGCCCGCCAAACAACCCGGCTAGCAACCTGGTCTTTGGCGACACAGCCACCAACCGCATGACCAGCACTTCCTGGACGAACATCTACCGGGCGATAGACACAAACTCAAGCGACGCGACCCGTCCAATTATGGCTGCAAATGTGGCGGTTGGCATCAGCTTGTCGCCTGGCACGTACTGGATAGATTGGTCAGTCTCAGGTTCTGTCAGTTCCGGTCCCTGGGCTCCTCCGATTACCATCCTGGGGCAGACAGTCACCGGCAACGCCATGCAAACAACGGACAACGGCACAACCTGGGAGCCCGCCTTGGATACCGGAGCTGGAACCCAGCAAGGCCTGCCCTTCCTGGTGAGAGGCTGCCCTTCCACGGGTTGGCTTTGGAACCAGCCCTCCAGTTCGGTTGCCGCCTATGTTGACCAGGAGTTCCCGGATAATTCCACCTTTAGTTCGTACCTTGCGGATGACTTCGTGGTTCAAAAAACCTGGGCGATTGACAGAATTTACTTCCCGGGCGGAGGATGGAACGGCTTCTCAAGCTTGTTCAACGCAACCACTCTGAACTGGAGAATCTACGCGGATGCCGGCGGAATCCCCGCAGGTTATCCTCCCGGCGCGGGCAGTACCCCGATTTGGTCGCTTTCCGCTGCGCCAAGCGACCCCCGTGTCACCATCTTTAATGGGGCGTATGGAAACCCATCGGATACGCTGCTGTCATTATCCACGCCGGTTGTGCTTCCGCCAGGGCATTACTGGATACTTTTCTACCCCATCATGAATTATGCTAGTGGTGGCCAGTTTGGGCTCTTGCCGTCCGACGCGGGTAATGGATATGTTGCCAAGTTCATCAACCCCAGCAACGGCTTTGGGTATGGCACATCCTGGATTGATTGGACAGCGCTAGGGGTGATATACCCGGATCTCGCCTTCAGTATCGGGGGCGAAGTTGTGGGGACCTGGAAGAGTATCGCGCCAATCATCAGCACCGGGCGCGGAAGGACCGCTGCCGCAACTGTAAACGGCGCGATTTTCCTCATAGGGGGCGAGTTCAGCGGCTCCGGGAGGGCAAGCACCGTCGAACGGTATGACCCCAAGACCAACACCTGGACGACAATGCTTGGGACAATGCCAGTTCCCGCGTCCAATATCTGCGCTGTTGCGATAGGCACCGATATTTACATCCCCGGCGGGTTTGATGTATCTAGTGTCTACTTGAACACGCTGCAGGTTTATCACACCACAAGCGATACCTGGTCCACGATTACGACAGACCCTCTGCCAACGGCGCTCCTTGGGTCTGGCTGCGCGGCTATGAATGGTCTACTATACGTATTTGGTGGGGGCACTACAGGAGGATATTACACCAACGCCGCGCATGTCTATGACCCATCCGCGCCGGCCGGCTCGCGTTGGAGTACGCTGCCGTCCATGAATTTCTCCCGCGGCTTTCTAGCTGGGGTGACAGTTAACGGCAAAATTTACGCGGTTGGCGGAAGAGATTCAATCTCCAGCAATTTTGATACGATTGAGGCTTACAACCCTGTTGATAATGCCTGGCATATCGTTACGCCTATGCAAACAGCCAGGGCTGCGCCGGGGGCTTATGCTGTCGGGCAGTACTTATACGTCTGCGGCGGCGGATGGTCGAGCTTTTACAAGACATGCGAAGTGTATGACACCAGCATCGGTTACAGCGGCGTGTGGAAGTCTTTGCCGGCGATGATGCTGCAAGGCAGGCGCACCTTCGCATACACGAGTATTGGCCCGGTTCTGTACGCAATCGCCGGATATAACGGTAGTTTTTTGAACACCGCGGAACGCTGGTCGTACGACATTTACATACCCGAGCTGCGCAAGTAAACAGCAAACGGACTCGCCTAAGCACCAAAGGGCGGCGATTGTGCCGCCCTTTTGTTGTCCCTTTGTTATGGACAGCTCCGGTAGAGGCCTAAGCATGACCAATCGCGATGGATAATCCCATCTGCCTTTGAGCTGTAGTATTCCGGTATCCCCACGATGTGTCGCTATCCTTCCTGTGGCACCGTTTCACCAAGTCTCGCTGGCGCAAAAAAACCTAAAAGTCAAAGATAACGCCGCCGCCAGAATCGCGAAACCACAAAGAAAACTCAAAGCACGTAAAGTTTCGTCTTAAAACGATGGGAAATGTCATCCAAGTGTTGAAAAAACGTCGAATTAATTTTGAGTCAGAATATTTTTTTGATATAATAAAAACTTGGCATATTTATCGATACCAATTATTCTATAACGCGTGGCGCTAACCCGCCACGCAACTAATAAGGAAGGTCACATCCATGAAAGAATTTTCGACAGCTTCAGTACGCAACATCGTTCTTGCGTCCCACAGCAACTCTGGCAAGACCATGCTCACCGAAGCATTTCTGCACTTCACCGGCGCTACCACGCGTATTGGCAAAATTGAAGATGGAACCACCACTTCAGACTTTGACGATGAAGAGCACCGCCGCGGCATTTCCCTGTTCACCTCGGTTATCCCGGTAATCTACAAAGACCTGAAACTCAACTTCCTGGACACCCCCGGATACTCTGACTTCGTTGGCGAGGTTGTCTCGGCCATGCGCGTGGCGGATAGCGTCCTCGTCCTCGTTGATTCGGTTGGCGGCATGGAAGTTGGAACGGAAACCGCGATGAATTACGCGGCGAAGTTCAACCTGCCGATGTTCATGGTGATTAATAAAATGGACCGCGAAAACGCCAGCTTCCAAAAAGCGCTCGCGTCCGTGCAGGAGCAAAGCGATTACCGCCTTATCCCAATGCAGCTCCCCTGGGGCGAAAAAGCGGATTTTAAGGGCGTGATTGACCTGATTAGCATGAAAGCCTACCAGGGCGACGGCAAGACTGTTGTGGATATTCCGGCAGAATACCAGTCCGAAGCAGAAGAAGCGCGCCTCAAGCTCATTGAAGCCGCCGCTGAAGGCGAAGACTCGCTGCTGGAGAAGTATTTTGAAAACGGTGATTTGACAACCGAAGAAGCCCTGCAAGGCTTGCATAAAGCCATCCAGATTAGCAATGTTATTCCCGTGATGGTTGCTGCTGGCGGTCATATGGTCGGTATCGCGCCAATGCTCGAAGCCCTCTCCAAGCTTGCTCCTTCCCCCCTGGAACGCCCGACCGTGGTCGCGCAGTCTCCTAAGGGTGAAGTTCAACTTACCCCTTCAGATTCCGGCCCTCTCGCTGCCTATGTCTGGAAAACCACCGCGGACCCCTTCGTGGGAAAGCAGACCTTCTTCCGCGTTTTCTCGGGCGTGATGAGCTCTGATACGCGCGCCTGGAACGCGAACAAAGGCGAAGAAGAACGCCTGGCTGGCATGCAGGTTCCTTTCGGAAAAGAAAACCTGCCCGTTTCGGTCATCCACAGCGGCGATATTGGCACCGTTGCCAAACTGAGCCTGACTACCACCGGCGATACGCTGACCACCAAAGAGCAAAGCCTCACCCTGCCAATGCCCGAATATCCCAGCCCGCTTTACCGCGTCGCGGTGAACCCCAAGACGCAGTCCGACGCTGCGAAACTGAGCACAACCCTCACCCGCCTGTGCGAAGAAGACCTGACCCTCTCCTGGCACATGGAAGCCGCCACACGCCAAACGCTGTTGTTCGGCATGGGCGACCAACACATCGACGTGGCAGTCCGCCGCGCCGAGCAAAAATTCCAGATGAGCATGAACTTGCTGGAGCCGAAAGTTCCCTACGAGGAGCACATCACCAAGGAAGCCAGCGCGATGTACCGCCACAAGAAACAGACCGGCGGTTCCGGCCAGTTTGGCGAGGTCCATCTAAAAGTATTCCCGATTAAAGATGAGGACTTCAGCTTCAGTAACGATGTTTTTGGCGGCGCTATCTCAAGCAGTTACATGAGCCCCATCGAAAAAGGCATCCGCGCCGTGATGAAAGACGGCGTGGTGGCTGGCTATCCTGTTCACAATGTCGGCGTTTCCGTCTTCGACGGTAAAGAACATCCGGTGGATTCCAAGCCAATCGCTTTTGAAATCGCTGGGCGTGAAGCCTTCAAACTTGCCTTCAAAGATGCCAACCCCGTGCTCTATGAACCGATCATGAAAGTGACTGTGGTCGTCCCCGAAGCGAACATGGGCGATGTTCTGGGCGATATGAACACCCGCCGCGCGCGCGTGCAGGGCATGGATACTGAAAAAGGGCGTTCCGTTGTGACCGCTACCGTTCCCTTGGCCGAAATGCTGCGCTACACCACCACTCTGCGTTCCATGACCGGCGGCCGCGGGCACTTCAGCATGGAATTTGACCACTACGATTTGGTTCCGACCCACCTGGCGCAGGAAGTGATGGATGCCCGCCAGAAGGAACTTAAAGAAGAAGAATAAGATTGATTCGTGGATTTCAAAGCGGCTGCCAGACTTGGCAGCCGCTTTTTTTGCGCTTACATGAAGCGAAGGCTAAGTTTCGTCATTGCGAACCGTTTTGCCCTTGAGCCTAAGTCAACAATC
>JAGOML010000083.1:0-5061 GCA_017993575.1 Anaerolineaceae bacterium
TAAGGGACAGCGATGTAAATCTGGTACATTCCGCGGTTAGCAACAAAACCCGCGCCAATCTGCAGCGCGATCATCGCGACGATGAGCGCCCAGGCCAACTTGCGAAAGCCCTGGTAGTCTTCTTCCGCTATCTCAAAATCAAAGTAGCTGCCCTTGTAAGCCACGGCCTTTTTCTCGCGCCCCTTCTCATCGACCGAGGTCACGAGTTCGTAATCCTTTAAAAATCGTCTCACGTGCGCTCCATTATTTGCCGCGCGTTTCCGCGCGCCTATTCCGCTTTCAGGCTTTCCAGCTGGCTCCAGGTATAGTTGGCATCTGGCGCCAGTCCAGTCCGGCTGACCCACAGGCTGAGCTGAGGCAGCAGCGCGGCCGCGGGGTAGCTCAGGGCAAGGCCTTCTCCCTGCTCCAAATCAGCGCAGGCAGCCTCAAAGCTTGAGTCCTGAAAGCCCGCCAGGTTGGTGCCCACCCAGAAGTTAGCTTCGGATGGGGTTGCATTGCTTCTATATAATGCGCACAGCGGTTCAGGCCCGGCTTGCCAGGATACCAAAGCCAGGTCAAAGTTGCGCCCAAAGAGTACGCCTTCTGGCCCGGGCGCGTAAAGTTCCGCTACGGGCAGCGCTTGCCAGTCCACCTGCACCCCACACGCGCTTAGTTTCTCAACAATCAGAGCTGCCGCGTTCTGGTGCAGGGCGTTGCGGCTGGTGTAAAGTTTCAGGGATAATGCCGTTAGATTATTCACTCCCGGAACGTTCTGAGCCGCGCGCGGAGTGGCCGGGTCGCCGTCCAGGTCTCTCCACCCAACCTCGTCCAGCAGGGCGCCTGGGTCGGCGTCCAAGGCGGGCAGCCGCAGACGACTGAGGTCGCTTCCTTCCGGCAGCCAGCTGCTTAGTACCTGCGCTGCCAGGCTTTGGGGTTCCAGGCATGCCAGCAAAGCCTGCCGGGTGCGCGCGTCGGAGAAGAAATCCGGTCTGTCACCGCTCCAATAGGCGTAACCGTCGTCATAGCTGGCAGGTCGGATGCCAAACACCAGCTGCTCCACTGGCTGCCAATCCTCCCAGTGCAGGTCTGCTGCCTTGCCAAGTTCGGCAAGCTGTTCCTTTGGCAAAGCTTCCAGGTGGTAAGACTTATCCAGAACGTCGCAGCTGCCGTCTGCAAGCATCTGCAGCGCTTCTTCGCGCTCGGGGATGAACAGGAAACTTAACTGGTCAAAAGCCGGCTGGTTTTTTGCCGCGCCAAAATAATAAGGGTTTTTCTCCAGCTGAATGCTCTTTCCACTTTCCCAGCTGACAAGCCTATAAGCACCCCACCCCAGTGGCGCGCGCTCAGCTTGCGGGTCCTGCCCGATAGCAGTCGGGTCCGCGCTCCCAAGCTGATGCCGGGGCAGCGGCAGCCAGAAGAAAGGCGCCAGCTCCCGCGGGGAGAAGCCAGGCACCCCCAGCCACACTGCGGTCTTGTCATCTTCGGCGGTAAAGGAAATGGTGCGTTCCAAAGCCCACGTGCCCATCGGCAAATCCACCTCTTTGGCAAGCTGGTAAGAGAAGACCGCATCCTGGGCGTTCAGGGCTTGGCCGTCAGACCAAAGCGAGTCTGGCCGCAGTGAGAACGCCACCCGGGTCTGGTCCATCAAAAATTCGCCGCTCTCCCAGGTCACGGCGCAAGCGCTGCTCTCGCAGCCGGCCGGGCGCGCAAAGATGCCCGCCTTAAAGACGCTCAGCTCGCCATAGGCATCCACCACCATATCCCCGGGCTGCACCGCAATCGGCAGCGCGCTGATGCCGCCGTTCTCGCCAGAGGGGTAAACGCTGAATAGCGAGTCGGTGTGCTTCCCCTCGCTGGTCAGCTCAAAAGGACCATCGTATATCGCCGCGAAAATGCTTTCCTTTGCTCCGCCCGCGTGCCCGTCGTAACGATACAGGCTTTCAGGTTCTTCCGCCAGGCAGACCGTCAGCACTTTTGGCGGCACAAGCGTGGCGGTAGGCGTGGGCGGCAGAGCAGTCGGTGAAGACGACGCGATTGGCTGCTGTGTGGGGAGGGGGCCTCCCGTCGGGAGCTGGGCGCAGCCGGCCAGCAGCCCTAAGGTCAGGAGCAGGAAAACAACTTGATGTGGAGCGTTTTGGCGCGCCTGTTTAGTCAAAAGTCTCAAAATCAATCTCCTCGTCCTCAGCCTGCACCAATTTTCCTCCAAAGCGCAGACGCAGATAAGATTCATAGCGGCGCGGGTCAATCCGGCCATTCTCCGCCGCGTCGCGCACAGCGCAGCCAGGTTCGTGGCTGTGGGTGCAGTCGTTAAACTGACATTCGGGCACCAGCGGGGCGATTTCCCGGAAGTACGCGTCCAGCTCCTCGCCCTGAATATCCCAGAGCGCCAGGGTGCGCAAGCCGGGCACATCGGCCAGGTAACCGCCCGCGTCCAGCGCGAACAGCTGCTTAACCTGGGTGGTATGCATGCCTTTGCCCTGCAGACCCCGGCTTACCGCGCCAACTTCCAGCGCCAGACCTGGCTGCACGCTGTTCAGCAGGCTGGTCTTGCCCACGCCGGATGGCCCTGCCAGGGAGTTCAATTTTCCCTGGAGCCGGTCTTTCAACTCCAGGATGCCCTCGCCAGTCACGGTGGATGTGTAAATTAAGTCGTAGCCAATGCGGCGGTAGCCCTCAAAAAGCGCCTGTGCTTGTTCGCGCGGCACCAAATCCAATTTATTAGCGACAATCACCGCGGGGATTTCCTGTTTTTCCGCTACAACCAAGAAACGGTCCAGCATGCGCAGGCTAGGGTCCGGCTGCGCGCAGGCAAACACCAGCACAACCTGGTCTGGGTTGGCCAGCAGGATTTGCTGGTACTCATAGTTCACGCCGGAAAGCTGACGGGACAGCACGGATTTGCGCGGGAGCACCTGATTGATGCTGCCGGAGCCGTCTTCATGGGTTTCAATCATCACCTGGTCCCCAACCGCTACCAGGTCCCCTTCCGCGCGGCCCCGGCGCAGCCGGCCGCGCACCCGACAGAGCACGTCGCTCTGGGAAGTGCGCACAGTCATAAATCCAGCCTGGGAACGAATTACCAGGCCTTTCAGCAAGCTCGCGCTCTCGTTGGCAGGGGTCCGGTCAGACGCCATATGCTTAGTTACGGCTCCGGGGTTTCTGTGGCAATAATATACGGCGATTCTTCCCAGGGCATGGTGCCGCCGGCATTGTTGTAATTTGAGAAGTACAACTGCACAACCCGCCGGAAGAGCGGCGCTGCCATGTCCGAGCCCTCGCCCGCGTTCTCAAGGATGATCGCGACCGCGATATCCGGGCGGTTGGGGTCCTCGTTAAAGGTATAGCCAGCAAACCAGGCGTGTGAGTCTCCGGCCGGGTTCTCGGCGGTGCCGGTTTTTCCGGCGATGTTCACGCTGAGCCCGCGGAACTGATAAGCCGCGGTGCCGCGCGTGTTGCGCACAACCATCACCATGGCTTCCTGAATTGCCTGCAGGTTTTCGGGCGTCACCGGCAGTTTTCCATTCTCGACCGGCGTGAACTCATACACAGGCTCTGTCCCGTCGACAGGAACGATTTTTTCTACGACTGTGGGCTTATAGAGCGTGCCGCCATTGCCAACAGCCGCCACAAAGGCGGCAACCTGCAGAGGGCTGACTTGCAGCGTCCCCTGCCCAATGGATAGCTGAACATTCGCGGAAACGGACTCAGGCTGCTCCAACCGGCCTTCGAAATCCGGAATTTCTATGCCTGTTTTCTTGCCAAGGCCAAAACCGGAGGCCACATCCGCAATCGCGCTTTCGTAGCCATCATTCCAAAGCGTCAGGCCAATGTGCCAGAACCAGGGGTTGCAGGAACGCATCAAGCCCTCTTTAAGAGTGAGCAAGCCCGAAGCTCCAAAGCCCCGTTCGTAGGTCCAGTCATAGAGCACAGTGCCTGCCAGCTCCGTCCACTTATCATCGCAGTAGTAGGGGTAGTCCGGCGTAAAGACGCCTGTTTCGAGCGCGGCCGCCATCGTGATGATTTTAAAGACCGAACCAAGCGGGTAAACGCCTTGAGACGCGCGATTATATAATGGAAGCTTGGCATCCGTGAGCACGTCGCTCAGCATCATATTATTGAAGTTTACCGGCTCGAACAGGTTTGGGTTGAAACCAGGATTTGAGACCATCGCGAGCACTTTGCCGGTATTCCGCTCCATCACCACTATCGCGCCCAGGTTATTGCCCAGTGAGCGCTGCAGATAGTATTGCAGGGTGCTGTCGATGGTGGTGTAAATAGAAGCAGCCGGCTTGGCCTTGGCTGAGGCAAGTTTGGTTACAACCTGACCTTGGGGATCTTTGACGTACAGTGACGCGCCGTGCGTGCCCGCCAGGAAGGATTCGCCCCAGGCTTCCAGGCCGCTGGCGCCAATTTTTTCGTCACCGCGGTAGCCCAGGCGCTGATATTGTTCCAATTGTTCAGGAGAAATGGAGAGCACGTACCCAATCACATGCGGCGCGATGCCACCGTCGTAGTAATAGCGGGAGCGGAAAGAACTCAGAATCAAGCCAGGGTATGAAGAAAGCCTGTCTCCATATTTTTGCGCTGTCGCGGCGGAAACATCGCCAATGGCAACATACCAGTCCGACTGAGCGTATTGGTACTTTTTATAAAGAGAATCAGAGCTTACATCCAGAATGTTAGCCAGCAGGCTGAGCATGTTGGCTTCTTTTTCCGGGTCAATCTGCCCCGGGATGACACCAAGCGCGACGGCATCGTCTTGCGCCACCAAAGGATACCCGTAAATATCATACAGGTTCCCGCGCGCTGGGATTTCGTAAGTTAATTCCAGCTTATTACCTCCAGCAAGTTCCGGCAGAATCATGCTGACGTCCCACTGAACCTGCCAGCTGCCTTCTTCCAAGGCCAGGTTCATGATGGCGCTGCGCGTGATGGTGCCCAACAGCGTGGTCGTATAGCTGACTTCATAGTTCACTTGCGCCGTGCTGGGGCGCACCATGCTGGAGAGAATGGCGTAATTCATTTCCTGCATCGTCATAGCAACTGCCGCGGTCTTGTGCTGTTTTGTGAAATCTTCCAGGC
>JAGOML010000003.1:0-83843 GCA_017993575.1 Anaerolineaceae bacterium
GCCGTTGGGTCTTGATGGTATTGACGAGGATCAGGAATCCACCGGTTGACCAAAGGAAGACCCAGAGGAGGACGGATAGGAGTGGGAGCAACTTTTCCATAGCTGGCGCGGCTTTCCGGTGATGCGTTATTTACGCTGATTATACAATGTCCAACCCACGTTGTGCTGCTGGACGGGCGCGGTGGCGATCTATGCAATGTAAAAAAATCGAGATGGAAGATGCGACTTTTTTTAGTTGCGTTGGAGCTGTTCTGTCCCCGTTATGATGAGCTGGCTCTTCGCCCTTGCGAAGAGAATGGTCCAGTGTGGGTTGAGCCCACCTGGACTCAGGCGCTGAGCTGGGGGTTGACTTCAGCGGCGTGGAGCCCGGCACCAATGTGCCAGGCATTGCGCGACGTGGGTTGAGCCCACTCGCGCTTAAATCTGGTCCATCGTTTGAGGAGATCGCGAAGAAATACAAGCTGTCGGATGAGCAGAAGCGGACGTACGCGCAGCGGAAAATGACAGGGGAGGCGTACTTCCGGGGTTTGAAAGCGGAAGAGCAGATAAAAATCTTAGGACCAGGGCTTAGGACCAGGGCGCTGGACAAGTTGGAAAAGTGGTATAATACAGTTTGATCAGATTTCACAAAAGACCTGGTCGGCGCAATGGGGAGCAGGAAGAGCGCCAATTAGCCTGAAAGAACTTGTAGGACCTACCAATGTCCAGCAGTTTAGAAAACTGGGCTCCGAGTACTTACGTTTGCTCAGGACCGAAAAAGGGGCGGCCAGCGCGGAGGCTGGTGAAGTTGCCAAGTCGCTCTTGCGTCAGATTCAAGCCGTGGAACCGCAAATGACGACATCGCTGGGAAGGCTGGTCCGGGATTTGGACGGCCACTTGGCTGGTCTCGAGTTCAGGATAAAGAGCGAGTCCAGCCTGGCGAGAAAGATAACAGCGTATGCAAAGGAAAGTGGCAATTCGCTTGAAGTTGCGGCGCGAGGTATAACAGACGGACTCAGATACACGGCTGTCTTTTCAGAGAAAGATTTTGTTGACAAAGCCCGGAACATCACAGCAAGCATGGCAGGTAATGGATATTCTGTTACAAAGATCCGAAACTACTTTGGCTCAGGTTCAAATTACGAAGGATTGCATCTGGTATTTTCCAACGGTGAAGTTACCTTTGAAATACAATTCCACACCGAAGAGTCCTATCGCATTAAGTCCTTGAATCACTATGATTACGAGGTGAACCGGTCAGGGAATGTTAGCAAGGCGCTCAAAGACCTGACGGATGAATGGATGAAAAAGCAGTGGGAAGGCTTTGTAAGGCCTGAAAACTACGATTACTACAAAGATTGGCCATAAGGAGTAAAAGATGTGGAAATATTACAAATGGACTTTATGCGTTTCAAAAGCTGACCCGCTTCATGGGAAGATATTTAGCCTATATCGCTTTGATCCGGAAAATCGGCAGGTTGAGAAATATGTTGGCAACGAAAATTGGATTAAACCAGAGAACGCAGGCCAGGCATATATTGATATTATTGGAGCCGGTGATGGCTGGTCCAACTATGACATAATCACCGCAGAGGAAGCGGAGCAGGTAAAGAAGCGGCTGTTTCCTGAGGGGTAGGCGGATGTAATGGACCGGCAAAGTGGCTGCCCCCGACCTGCGGTGTGGGGGTTTGCCTGGAAGGAAGGGAAGTTTGAGTTCACGCAGCTGGCGAAGAAGACCTACAGCCCTGTGTGGGGGGCAGGCAGGGGAGCGGCAAGTCTTGCGTCGCTTGTCGGTGAGACCGAGGCTGAATTGTACAAGAAATTCATTGCGGGCTTCAAGGGAAATGATTATTACAGCGTGGCAGGCATTCGGTTGACGTATGAACGTCTCGGACATATTTTTGAAAGACACCCGGAAGTCGGTTTGACCACAGTTGCAAGCTTGTTTCGAGAGGCAGTTGAGCATCCTTTGTCAATAACGCCAAGCAACTCCGACCCGAATGTTTCCATGAATTACGTAAAGGATGAATTTGGAAGATACTGGAGTTTTGTAATCAAGAAAAGTGATACTGGTTCGTTTTTACTTACTGTCAGACGGGCGCATGAACAAGGGAAATAAAAAAGCCAGATGAGACCGCCCACCATCTCAACCTTCCCTCGCGGGTGTGCTTTTGGGCAGAATACACTACTGGCTGATTACAGTATAGCACATTTTGGAGGGAAATACAAATCAAACCTTGCCCCAGCAACGGGGCGTTTTTTTTATTGTGAATCTTGGGTGGGACGAGTAAAATTGGGGAATGCCCCTGTAGCTCAACGGGAAGAGTGCTGATCTGCTAAATCAAAGGTTGCGGGTTCAAATCCCGTCAGGGGCAATCATCGATTAACTTGACTTTGGTCAAAAAGAACCTATAATATTTACAGCAGATCAGCTCTATGAGCTAAATCTTTGAAAATGACAAAAAGCTCCCCGCTTCCGTCAGCCCCGCCCCTTTCACCCGGGGCGGTGTGCTTTAAGTCAGTTTGACACATTTGCATTATTAGATTCTTTGTGCTAAACTGAGTCTTGTAATTGAATAGCGCGAAAGCGCATAACCTGACAGAAGGCATAGATTCCCGGGGTTGCCCATCTTTTTGAGAGATGACGCAGCTTCGGGTTTTTTTGATTCAAATACGCGACACCAGCGGTTAATCGGTGGGGAGATGTGGAGATGGCTGAACAAGAAGCCAATCAAGGAACTGAAAACCCTCAGACCAGTGAACAGGCCGGAGAAGCGACCGCGAACGGCGGCGGGGCTGGCGGGCAGGTGTTTTCTCAGGACGAAGTGAACCGGATGATCAAGGCGCGGGCTGAACGCGAGCTGAAGGCTGTTCTGGCGGATGTGGGGCTGGCCGATCTGGGCGAGCTGAAGACGCTGGTGCAGCAGAAGCGAGCAGCGGAAGACGCGAACAAGAGCGAGCTGGCGAAAGCCCAGGAGCGCGCGGCGGAGCTGGAAAAGCAGCTGGCCGACGCGGCTTACTTGAAGCGTTTCAGGCGCAGGCTGTTGGTAATCACAAAGATGCTGCTGAAAGACATCGCCCCAGCTGCCAGCATGGGATTGAGAAATCCCGCGGCGGCGGCTGGAATCAGGATGACATTGTAGAAAAACGCCCAGAACAGGTTCTGCTTGATTGTCTTCAGCGTCTTGCGGGATAGGCGCACCGCCAGCGGAACCGCCTGCAAATCGCCGCTGATGGACACAATTGGCGCGGCTGCGATTGCGACGTCCGTGCCGGTGCCAATGGCGATGCCTACGTCCGCCTGCGCGAGCGCGGGCGCGTCGTTGATGCCGTCGCCAACCATCGCGACCTTATGCCCGGCCGCCTGCAGCGCTTGCACCTGCCCGGATTTGTCCTTGGGGAGGAGGTCCGCGAAGACTTCATCAATCCCCGCCTGGCTGGCCACAGCCCGAGCGGTCTGGGCATTATCACCGGTGAGCATAGCCACCTTCAGCCCCAATCGGTGCAGGTCTGCCACCGCGCTGACAGAATTTTCCTTTAACGTGTCCATAATCCCGAACGCGCCTAGCATCTCTCCGTCCGCGGCTAACATTACCACTGTGCGTGCTTGGTTTTCGAGCCGCGCCAGGGCGTCCGCGGCGCTGCTGGTATCCACCTGAAGGCCTTCAAGGTAGCGCCGACTGCCAACTGAAACCTTTTTACCGTCTACTTCCGCCGAGACGCCTTTGCCTGAGGAGGATCTGAAGCGGTCCACGGTTCGCAGGCCAAGCGCGCGCGATTTTGCGGCGGCGGTGATGGCTTCACCGAGTGGGTGCTCGCTGCCAGCTTCCACGGATGCTGCCAGCTCTAAGAGCTGTTCTTCAGTCCAGCCCTTGACGAGCGGCACAATCTCGGTCACCGCTGGCTGTCCGCGCGTGAGGGTGCCGGTTTTATCCAGGATGATGGTGTCAATCTGCCCGGCAATTTCCAGGCTTTCGCTGGTCTTAACCAGAATTCCAAGTTCCGCTCCGCGCCCGGTGCCTGCCATCACGGCGGTCGGGGTGGCCAGGCCCATGGCGCAGGGGCAGGCAATCACGAGCACCGCGACCATGTTAATCAGCGCGCGCGCCAGCAGGGAGACTTCTGAATCTGCCGGTAGTGGAACCAGGAAATACCAAATCAGGAAGGTTAGCGTGGCGACCGCGATGACAATCGGGACAAAAACCGCGGAAATTTTATCCGCCAGCTTTTGGATGGGAGCTTTGCTGGCCTGGGCATTCTCAACCAGCTGAATTATCTGGGAGAGCACGGTATCGCGGCCAATTTTGGTGGCTTCAAACACCAGTCTGCCGTTTTTGTTGAGAGTGGCGCCGAAAACCGGGGCGCCGGCGCTTTTTTCCACTGGCAGGGATTCACCGGTGAGCATGGATTCATCCACGCTGGAACTGCCTTCAAGCACGGAGCCGTCCACAGGGATTTTTTCGCCCGGACGCACCACAATCACATCGCCGATAACGACCTCATCAACCGGGACTTCAGTTTCCATGCCATCCCGGATGACTGTCGCCTTTTTGGGTTGGAGGAACAAGAGCTTTCGGATGGCTTCGCTCGCGCCGCCTTTGGCACGCGCTTCCAGAAACTTGCCCAGGCGCACGAGCGTGATGATGACCGCTGAAGTCTCAAAGTAACCGTGACCGGGCACCACGCCGAGCAAGACGAAAATGGAATAGAAATACGCCGCGGACGTGCCCAAAGCCACCAGCACATCCATATTCGCGGATTTGTTGCGCAGTGATTTGTAGCCGTTGACATAGTAGCTGGCACCGACGTAAAACTGCACCGGTGTTGCCAGCCCAAAGAACAGCCAGTCCATCCAGGGTGCGTGGGCAATCGCCATTGGCAGCAGTCCAAAGTCCCTGCCCATCGAAAGGATGAAAAGCGGGACAGTGAAGATGAGCGCGATGCTGAGCATGCGCTTCTGGTGGGCGATCTCTTTTTGGCGGGCGGCGGCTTCGGGGTCTTCCGAAAGGGTTCTTTCCTCAGCCAGGCGGAAGCCAGCCCGCATTACAGCCTGGCGGATTTCGGACTGACTGAGAATCGTAGGAACATAGCGCACCACCACGCGCTCGCTGGCCAGGTTTGCCTGGCTGAAGAGCACTCCCTCCACAGCGTTCAGCGCTTTTTCCAGGCGCGCGCCGTCCGCGGGGTCGGAAAGTCCGATGACCCCCAGTGATGCTTCGCCCAGGGCTACATCGTAACCGGTTTGGCGGACCTGTTCCACCAGCGCGGGGATGCCGGTCTTGTGCGGGTCGTAGCTGACGGACGCGCGTTCAGAACTGAGATTTACCACCGCCGCGTCCACGCCGTCGACCTTGGACAAACCACGCTCAACGGCGGCAACGCAGTTGGCGCAGGTCATCCCCAGAATGGGCAGCGTGACCTGTTGTTTATCAGACATTTAGAGCTCCGCAGGGTAATTGATTTCAGCGAGCGCCTGCAGGATGGCTTCCTCGGTCGCGGGACTGCTGAATTCCACTTCCACTTCCCGGGTCTGGGCGTTGGCTTCCACGTTTTCAACGCCTTCAATTTCGTTCAGGCGGTTCTTAATGTGCATCACGCAGTGCATGCAGTGAATATTCGGGATAAAATAGGTTTTGCTGGTCATATTTCCTGCTTTCTAATTATTGTTATACGTACCATTGTAGTCAGGTGGAATTGAATTTCAATCGATGAGTCTATACATGAAATCATTACGGCAAGCGCAGGGCTTTATTCTGGACATGGACGGAACCTTCTTTTTGGGGGAGCGGCTTCTGCCTGGCGCGTTGGAATTTCTGGCTCTGCTAAACCGCTTGAACCTGCCTTTTTCGTTTTTGACGAATAATACGTCTCGCAGCCGGGCGGATTACGTCACGAAACTGATGGGGCTGGGGGTGAAAGAAACTGACGCGCGCGTGTTCACCGCCGGGGATGCTACCATCCGCTATCTGCGCGAGCATTTTGACGGAAAAGGCGTTTGCCTGATTGGCACCCGCAGCCTGCAAGAAGATTTCCGCGCCGCGGGCATTCGCCTGGATGACCAGCAGCCGGCTGTGGTCGTGTTGGGGTACGACACAGAACTGACTTACGAAAAGCTTACGCGCTTGTGTGGGTTTGTGCGGCAGGGGCTGCCCTACCTGGCGACGCACCCGGATGTGAACTGCCCGACACCAGAAGGACCCATCCCGGATATCGGTGCGATGATGGCGATGGTGGAAAAATCGACCGGGCGCTGGCCAGACAAGATTTTTGGCAAACCCGACCGGAACTTGATAGAGCAACTGGCCGGGATGCTGAAGCTTAAGCCTGAAAGCCTGGTGATGGTCGGGGACAGGCTGTACACCGATATCGCGATGGGAACGACTGCCGGGGTGACGACCGTGTTAGTGCTCAGCGGAGAAACGAAGCTGGAGGATTTGGCGGGTTCTGCCTATCAGCCGGATTACGTTTGCGAGAACCTGGGGGAACTGGGGGAAATGTTAGAAGCGGCGCGGGAAAAACTGAATAGGCCTGGCCGTGATAACTGAGCAAAATTGTTAAAAGTGAGGGGGAGTTAAAAACGCGGTGGGAAAACTTGCGGTGAACCGGAGAAAACTGGCGTAAAAAAGAGGCGACGATGGGATTTGAACCCATGATGAGAGTTTTGCAGACTCTTGCCTTGCCACTTGGCCACGTCGCCTTAATAAAAAACTGATATAGCTATTATATCAGTTTCTCCGAACAAGCGGGCGATGGGACTCGGACCCACGACCTTCTCCTTGGCAAGGAGACGTTCTACCAATTGAACTACACCCGCGCTTGCCTTCTTTTCAGCCTTCTGGCTTCAAGTGGTTGAGATTTTAGCATAAGGAAAAACACTTGTCAAATCCAATTTGGGTTAACGGGAGCTGAGTATCGCATTTCCACTCCTATCAGGCTGCACATCGGATTATCCGCAATTATGTTATTTCGGCAGTCTGCCTATACGCGGATCAGGTGTTCGCTTTTGCGCCGTCCTTACGGTGAATGCGGAGAACCGTGATTTTGGTGGGGTGATTGTAGGGCGCAGGTGAGGCGGGTGGTTTGTCTCTAATGGTCGCGGAGTAGCCAGTGATGTCTTCCGGCACCGGGATGCGGGTTTCAATCTCAACATATCCAGACCGCGTGAGACTCTCCAGGCTTTCAGAAAGTTCCGCGCCGGAAAGGTACAACGCGTTGTTAATGGCAATCAGCAGCCCGCCATCGGCGACCAATGGGCGTACCTTGTTGACCAGCGTCAGCCAGTTCTCGGTCAGGCTGACTGTGCCGGCTTCCGTTGTGGAAAACAGAGGCGGGTCGAGGATGACACAGTCAAATAACATCCGACTGGTTTTGAATCGGCTCACCGCTTTGAAAAAGTCCAGCGGGAGAAGATTCATACTTCCGGAGAAGTGGTTGAGCCCATAAGAACGCCTTGCCAACTTCAGCGCGTCCGCGTTCAGGTCGGTCTGCAGAACATTGCGCGCGCCGCCCGCCAGCGCGGCAATGCCCAACGCGCCCGTGTAGGCAAAGCAGTTCAATACGGACTTCCCGTCTGAATTCTTCCGCAAATATTGCCTTAACAGCCGCGTATCGAGGTAAAAACTGCTGTCCTGGTTCAGGCGCAGGTTCAGCGCGTAGCGGACCTTGTTTTCTGTGATTTCTTTGTCAGCGTTCGTACCAAGAACCAATTCTCCACGCTGGCTCTGAACCTCTTTCGCTGCGCGGGTTTTCAGGAGCGCGGCAGAAATCGAAGGCAATTTGTCCTGGTAAAAAGCGAGCGCTAGCTCCGCCGCTTTACGCACAGCCTCCGGGTCACGGGCGTGATTGGAAATGACCAGCGTCTTGCCGTATAGATCCACTACCAGACCAGGGAGACCTTCGTAAAAGCCATTGAAGAGCCGCAGAGCGCCTTCACGGTTGTCATTTAGTAAGGAACTTCTGGCTTCCAGGCAGACAGCCAGCTGGCTTTGTAACATTGCTGCTTGTTCGTATTCAAAATCCGGTGTCGCTGGAATGGTTTTCATCAGGTACAATTGCTCCAGCTCAATCTTATCATTGTAAGGTGGCATATGCTCACTTTTTTCCCTGCTCTTAACCCAGTCCTCCAGGCACTCCTGGCGACCGCTTTTACCTACGCGATGACGGCCGCGGGCGCGGCCGGCGTCTTTTTTGGCAAAGAAATCAACGTTAAGTTGATGAACGGCATGATGGGTTTTGCGGCTGGGGTGATGATTGCCGCCAGCTACTTCTCGCTATTAGCTCCTGCGATTGACCTTTCCGCGGGTTTGGATACCCCGCTTTGGATGCCGGCGGTTATTGGGTTTCTTCTGGGTGGTGGGTTTCTCTACGGGGTGGACAAATTGCTGCCGCATTTGCACCCTGGCGAGGAAAATCCTGAAGGCATCAAAACCTCCTGGCAGCGCAGCGTGCTGTTGGTTTTTGCCATTACGCTCCACAACATCCCGGAAGGGCTGGCCGTGGGGGTGGCGTTTGGGGCGGTGCATGCTGGTCTGAATGGAGCCACGCTCAGTTCAGCCATCGCGCTCGCGCTTGGCATCGGCATTCAAAATTTTCCTGAAGGTATGGCGGTTTCCATGCCGCTGAGGCGGGAAGATATCAGCCGTGGAAAAGCGTTTTTCTGGGGGCAGCTTTCCGGACTGGTGGAGCCAATTGCCGCGGTAATCGGGGCATTCGCGGTCCTTTCCATGCGGAATATGCTTCCTTATGCGCTCGCATTCGCGGCCGGCGCAATGATTTATGTTGTCGCGGAAGAGCTCATCCCGGAAGCAAAAAACAGCGCATCAGACCATTCCGACATCCCAACCATTGGCGTGATGTTGGGCTTTGCCACGATGATGCTGCTGGATGTCGCTTTAGGGTAAGGTTGATTTAAGCTGCTTTATTCCAGATTTGATAAAGCGCCAGGTTTCCGGTTTTGCCATCTGAAAAGAATTCATCGCACAGCTGCAGGCCAGCTGACCAACCAAGCGCGCGCAATTCTTCAGGCGTAAATACATGCACATAGCGCTGGTTTACCCACGCGCCCGCGCGCCAATCCATCAGGCAATCTCCCGGTTCCAGGTCTGCGGAATCTATCTCAACAGAATCCCAGGGCAGCAGGTGTCCCTCCAGGCGTGGGTTATTAAACAGCTGCCATACCGAAAGCAGCAGACGGCCTTCGGGAGCGAGCAAAGCAGAAACAGATCTCAATAAATCCGCCCGAGCCAGCGAGCCCGGGATGTGGTGCAGAACAGCAAAACAGGTAATCAACGGATATACCCGACCAGTAAGTTCTGCCGCCCATTCATTCTCTGTGAGGTCAGCCTGGAAAAATTGGAAGGACGCCAACGACGGCACATCCGCCAAAGCAGCGCGTGCGTCGGTTATCAAGGCTTCCGAGGCATCAATCCCCAGATAACGGCCCGCGTAAGCGGTCTTGGCAAGCGCCAGGGCGAAATTACCATTCCCACAGCCCAGGTCCAGAATGTCCGTTCGAGGAGGAACTTCAGCAAGCAAGCGTTTCACGCCTGGCTGCAGTTTCTTGCGGGTAAGAGAAAAGCTTGACGCACTGCGTTCGTAAAATTGGCGGTTGATGGCCAGCAGCTTTTCGCGGGTCTCAGGATGCATGCTGAGAGTATATCAGGTTCGGCAGAACGAAAATCGTGCTGGGGAACAGGTACAATAATCCTATGAACAGCGCAGAAGATTGGCATAAAAAGAGAAGCTACAGTCCTGAGGAACTTGAACTGGCTAAGGCAGCACTCGCGGACATCCGCGCTGGAATGGAAGTCCAAAAAGCCCTGCGACGGCATCCGCTCCCGGGTGGGCAGGGTTTCTTGGCAAAACATACGCTTGTCGCGGCATACCGCGAGCTGATTAAAAGCGGTGAAGGGGCTGCCGATGCGGAACTGCTGGCGCGCATCCGCATGAAGCCGGTGCGTACGCTTTCGGGGGTCACCACTATTACGGTGCTTACCAAGCCGTTCCCATGTCCGGGCGAATGCATTTTTTGTCCAACGGAAATAGATATGCCGCAGTCTTATCTGCCGGATGAGCCTGGCGCGCGGAGAGGGGTTGAAAATCAATTTGATCCCTATAGGCAGGTCAGTTCTCGACTTAAAGCGCTGCGGGAAGTAGGGCACCCAACGGACAAAATTGAGCTGCTTATCCTGGGCGGAAGCTGGAGCGCTTACTCCCGCGAATATCGCGAATGGTTCGTGCGACGCTGCTTTGAAGCGCTGAACGCGGAAAACCCTGATGATAACCAGGCCAGCCCGGATATAACCGGAGCGCACCTGCGCAACGAGAGCTCCGCGCACCGCTGCGTTGGCCTGGTGCTCGAAACCAGACCGGACTTAATCACCCGCGATGAATTGATATTTAATCGCCAGCTGGGCGCGACGAAACTGCAAATTGGAGTGCAAAGCATGGACGACCGGGTGCTGGCGATGAATCGCAGAGGGCACAACGCCGCTCAGGCTGCCGAAGCCGCGCGATTAATCCGCGCCGCTGGATTCAAGCTGGTCGCTCACTGGATGCCTAACTTGCTCGGCGCGACTTTGGAAAGCGACCGCGTGGACTTTTCGCGTTTATGGCAAGTGGGCAGCGTTCAGCCCGATGAATTGAAAATCTACCCCTGCCAGCTGCTGCGAAGCGCGGAACTCTATCGATACTGGGAGCGTGGGGACTACCAACCGTACACGGAAGATGAACTCATCCAGCTCTTAGCGGATATCAAACCGACCGTGCCGCGATACTGCCGAATAAACCGGGTTATTCGGGATATCCCTTCGCCAAATGTGGTGGCTGGCAACCGCAACACCAGCTTGCGGCAAGACGTGGGCAGGGAGCTTGAGCGCCGAGGAGCATACTGTAATTGCATTCGCTGTAGGGAAGTCCGGCGCGGAAAGGTGGATGTGAACGCGCTGCGCCTGAATATGCTGGTTTACAACACCGGAAGCACTGCAGAATATTTCTTTTCGTTTGATACTGCAGAGGATAAACTGGCTGGCTTTCTGAGGCTTTCTCTGCCGCTTGATGGCAATATCCTGCAGCTGGAAGACCTGGAAGGCGCGGCGGTCATCCGGGAAGTGCATGTTTACGGGCAATCTCTCGAAGTGGGTGCGGGGATGCCTGGTGCTGCGCAGCATGCTGGCCTTGGAACGCGCCTGCTCATCGAAGCCGGACGCGTCGCGCTGGAGCATGGTTTTCACAGGCTGGCTGTCATTTCCGCGGTTGGCACGCGCCAATATTATGCCGCCCGTGGGTTTGAGCCCGGGGAGCTATACATGATTAAAACCCTCTGAGCGTTTCCGGGATTAATGCAAAAAATGCGCTCAGGATTAGTGGTGGATGGATAGAAGCCAGCGTTTCAGAGAGATACCAGTAAACATAAAAACAGGCTGTTCTTCATAGAACAGCCTGTTTATCGTGGAATTTTGGGTTAGCCTTTTGCAGGCAGGAACGGTTTGAGACGCGCGGCAAAACCAGAGACATTCACGGTTTGCAGGTAGACTTTCCCGGGTCCTTCAAGAACAGTCAGGAACAAGCCCTCGCCGCCAAATAGGATGTTCGTGAAACCTTTGACCGTTTCAACTTCATACTTCACGGTGCTTTCGAACGCTGCCACATTGCCAGTGTCGACCTTGATGCGCTCACCGGGCTGCAAATCTTTTTCAACCAGGCTGCCGTCGATTTCCAGAAAGACAATACCGCGGCCAGCTAATTTCTGCAGCAAGAAGCCCTCGCCACCGAACAAACCGACCTTGAACTTGCTCACGTACGTGGAGAGTTCCACGCCGGGAGTAGCGCATAAGAAAGCGGATTTCTGAGCAATCCAGGTTTTGGTTCCATCCAGCTCAATCGGCAGAATCGCGCCTGGGAAGGAAGATGCCAGTGTCAGTTCAGCTTTTGGGGCATTGGCGGTATAGGTAGCCATGAACAAGGATTCCCCGGTGAGCATTCTGCCCAATCCTTTCATCATGCCGCCTTTAACGTTGGTTTCCATTGTAAAGTTGTCGGTCATCCAGGTCATGCCCCCGGCCTGTGTGAAAATGCTTTCACCAGCTTCAAATTCAATTGTTACAGCAGGAAGTTTTTCTCCAAATATGCGGTATCTCATACAGCCTCCGTAATCTAAAAAATCTTGGGTCAACAGTAAAAATTATAGCGTATCTCCAGAAGAACTTGCGAGAAATAAGTATATGCAAGGCTGAATTAGAGCGGCTGCGTGCCCTCGTAGGGTGCGAATGTGCCTGCTTCTGGTTCTGTTTCTTCTGGCTGGGAATTAGCTGCGGGAGCGCTATCTTCACAGGGCGCGGAAATGACCGGCGGGATGACGTTACGCTGTTCAATGCGGGTAATCATATCCAGGCGGCGTTGGTGGCGCTCACCTTCATAGCTGGCATTTAACCACCCTTCAACAATCAGAGCAGCCAGACCGCTGGCGACTACTCTTGCTCCCACGCAGAGCACATTGGCATTGTTATGCCTTTTGGCAAGGATAGCGGAGTATGGCTCGCTGCAAGCTGCCGCGCGAATGCCGGGGAATTTATTCGCCGCGATTGACATTCCGATGCCGGTTCCACAGATAAGGATGCCTCGGTCGAATTGACCGGAGAGAATGGCCTTACATACTTTTTCGGCAACGCGCGGATAGTCGCAGCTTTCCGCTGAGTAGGTGCCAAAGTCCTCGTAGGGGATGAGGCGGCTGTCCAGATAGTTCATTAGAGCGCTTTTCAGTTCGAGCCCCGAGTGGTCACAACCAATTGCGAGTTTCATATGCGTCCTTTTTGTTCAATTTTTACCTTTAAGTCATTATACCTAAAAGCTAAGCTGATCAGGTTACAAAATATTGTCTTCCAAAAATTATCCTTTTAAAAAAAATAACTGTATAATGAAGTTATCCAATTATCAATTTTTGTAAAAAATAATCAATATTGCCAGCAAAGGTTTTAAGCTTCTTATTGATTTAACTCAAGCCGCTATTTAGATGAGTTTCCCCAATTTTGTTGCGCGGGCTTGTGACTCCAGGCAATTGGAAAGGGAGTGGCGAAATGGCAAGAACACAGAAATCACGGGATAAAATTCTCGAGACCGCTGAGCGCCTGTTCTCACAAGATGGCTATGACGCGACCAGTGTTCACGAGATATGCATGAAAGCGGGGGTTAGCAAAGGCGCTTTTTATCATTATTTCTCAACCAAAGAAAACCTCTTTCTCACGCTCATGGAGAGTTGGATTGACCAGACGAAGCGCGCTCTTCAAGGCGAAACGGGCGCGCAAAATGACTTTCCAGCCAGCTTGCTTGCAATGACCGACCACTCTGTAGAGCTCTTTCAGACCACCGAAAAGCATTTCTCAGTTATGATTGAATTCTGGAAAGAAGCTCTTAAGACCCCCGAGGTCTGGGCGCGAAGCGTGCAGCCTCTACAAATGCTGTTGAATTCGCTTCAGAGTAAGGTGCTGCTTGCCCAGCAAGAAAACGTCGTCGGCGCGGAACTCGATCTGGCAGCCGCGTCTCACCTTTTGCTGGCGTGCGTGCTGGGATATCTCTTCCAAGCGGCTCTAAGTCCCGAACATCAGGACTGGCCAGCTCTCGCGAGGAGTGGTTTGGAGTTAGTGATAAACAGCTTAAGGAGTTAAGGGAATGATATTAGTTACAGGCGCGGCTGGGCACCTTGGCAATGTTTTAGTCCGTGAATTAGTTGCGCGCCATGAAAAAGTACGCGCGTTAGTCCTTCCGGGGGAAAACCTTACTCCACTTGAGGATTTGGACGTGGAAGTTTTCGAAGGAAACATCCTTGATTTTCCTCGGATGCTCGAAGCCTGCCAGGGAATAGAGCTTGTCTTCCATTTAGCCTCCCTGGTCGCAATCACAGAAGACAAGATTGATTTGATGCATAAGGTAAATGTTGAGGGCACGCGCAACGTAATCGATGCCTCTCGCCAGTCTGGTGTGCGCCGATTGGTTTACACCAGTTCCATTCACGCCTTGGAACGACCAAAATCGGACGTCACGATTGATGAGAAGCTCCGTTTTGACCCGCATAACCCTGCCGGCCCTTACGACCGCACAAAAGCGGAAGCCACCTTGCTGGTGCTCCAGGCAGCGCAGCAAGGTCTGGATGCCGTGGTAGTCTGCCCGACCGGTGTTATTGGTCCCTATGACTTTAAACGCTCTGAACTGGGCGAAATGATGCTCTCCTGGATGAAAAAAGGTCCTTCCCTGTCCGTGCAAGGGAAGTTCGACTTTGTGGATGTGCGGGATGTGGCGCTTGGGCACATCCTGGCTGCAAAAAAAGGCAAAAGCGGGGAAACCTACCTGCTCTCGGGTGAACAACTGCAAATCAGCACAATGCGCAGCCTTGTACAGCAGGCGGCTGGCATTGATACCACGGAAATTAAATTCCCGGCTCGGCTCGCGGCTTTTGTCGCTCCTTTGGCTGAATTCTTCTACAAAATCACGCGCACCAAACCCAAATTTACGCGTTATTCCATTGAAACCTTGCGCAGTAATTCCAAGATTTCCTCTCGCAAAGCACAGCGCGAACTGGGTTACCAACCCCGCCGGCTTTACGATTCAATCAAGGAAACTGTGGACTGGTGGAAAGCAAATGCCCACAAGACTATCTCTGCCTCGCGGACGAAAACGCAAAAATCCTGAGCGCAATAAGATTTTTAAAAGCCGGTTTTGCCGGCTTTTTTTATTGTCTCCGAGCGACAACAATCAAATCACCACTCGTGCTGAGGTTAAATTCCTCGCCCTTCATGTTCCCATAGAAACACAAATCGACAAAACCAGCCTCTGCAAGCGCTCCTTGCAGTTCAGCATGCAGAATTGGGAAAAGAGTAGTGGAAGTCATCGCGCTTTCCCAGGAGCTTCCGGGCTTTCTGGTCAGCGTCAGGATGTTAAACTGAATCAGACCTTGTGGCTCGAAATCATAAAAGCGGAAAAAGACCCGTTCTTGTTCCCCTGTACTGTGAGTTTGTGGTTCCATAAAGCGGTTTTTAGCGCGCATGACTGCGTCAAAATTGCGCTGCTGCAGTAGAAGCAATCCGCCTGGCGCTGTCACCGCGGCAAAGTCTGCGAGTGCTTGCTGCAGTTCAGTCTTTGATTTTACGTGCGGCAAAGAGTTGCCCAGGCATAAAACCGCCTGAAAGCGCTCTGCGGGGAATACTGCGGCGATACTGCCAAAACCCGCGGCTTTGAAGGTGATGTTGACATCCGCAGCAAGGGCGTTGGTGTTTGCCAAACTCAGCATCTGAGGAAACAAGTCTGCGCCGGAAACATCGTAGCCTAATCGTGCTAAAGCAATTGCGTGTTGTCCAGTTCCGCAAGCAGCATCCAACACCTTCAACCGCTCTGGAGCATCAGAAAGGCGCGAGAGTTGCTCCTGAATGAAGGGCATCTCGAATGCCAGGCGCGACTTCCAGTTTACAAAGTAATCGTATTGAGACGCGAATTTATCATACATTTGGTCAACCTCTTTCAGGTTGGCAGACGGGGCAGATATGCGTTCCTCGCTGTCCAACCCTGAATTTCTGAATGGGAGCACCGCAGCGTAAACAAGATTCCCCAGCGCGTTGGTAGACCTGAAAATGGTTTTGGAAATTTCCGCCGCGATATACCCAATCAATGCTGGAACCATGTTCCAGGATTCCTTTAGCCAGCACCAGGCGAATAGCGGCTAACAAATCGCTGCTCTCTTTCTTTGTCAGCGTGCTGCTGACACGCAGCGGGTGCAAGCCAGCAGTGAATAGCGATTCGTCCGTGTAGATGTTGCCCAGCCCTGCCAAAAAACTCTGATCCATCAAAAGCGGCTTTAGCTGCCTGGAACGCGCGAGCAGCATTTCGTGGAAGATTTCATTTGTAAGCTCGGCTGCCAGCGGTTCAGGACCCAGTTTTCCAATCACCGTTTGTAGATCTGGTGTCAGCCACACTCTGCCAAATTTGCGGGTGTCGGTAAATGTGAGTTTCCAGCCGGAGCAGAAGTGCAGGATAAGCCGGTCGTGTTGTGAGGGCTCATCCGACTCCCGGCGCATGCGAAGATCTCCGCTCATACGCAGGTGAAAAATGACAAAGCGCTCATCCACAGTGATGAGCAGGAATTTACCCTTTCGATTTATCTCGCTGACGACTGTTCCCTGAATTAGATTCGCGAATTCCTGCAGAGAAGGGTAGGCAACGGTCCTCTCCCATAGAATCGAAACCGCACAAACGCGCTGCCCAATAAGGGAGGGCGTACAAGCATCCCCAGCAAGAAGTCCCCGGCGAATGGTTTCCACCTCCGGCAGTTCAGGCACGGTGTATCACTCCAGATCTGGACGATTACTCGTTGAACATCGCGCCGACGCTGGTGCCTTCATTGGCACGCTTGATAACTTCACCAATTAATGGACCGATGCTCAGAATTGTCAGGCGATCTCCGAAGAGAGCTTTTTTCTCGGGCGCTATTGGAATGGAGTTGGTGGTAATGAACTGCTTCACCGGCAGGTTTGCCAATCTTTCCACCGCGCTCGCGGAGAGCACCGGGTGAACAAAAACCACCAGAATCTCTCCGGCTCCGTATTGCTTGGCCAGATGCACAGCTTCGCAAATCGAACCGCCGGTATCGATCTCGTCATCAATCAGGATGATATCTCTGCCGGAGACCTGCCCAATAATAGAAAGCGCTTCGGAGTGCTCTTCATTATCCACGCGGCGTTTTTCAATGAAGGCCAGCGGAATGTTGAGAGCCTGGGCATAACGGCGGCCGCGCTTCGCGAAACCGAGGTCCGCGGTAAGCATCACGGGTCGGTTCATATTTGGCAGCAAGTCCATCAGATAGGGCTTGATAATGTGATAGCCAGAAAGCACGTCCCCGGGAATTGAGAAAAAGCCTTGGATCTGTCCGGCGTGCAAGTCCATTGTGATGTAGCGGTCCGCGCCGGCCACCTGTATCATATCCGCGACCAAGCGGGCGGTGATGGGTACCCGAGGTTGGTCCTTGCGGTCTGAGCGTCCGTAACACATGTAGGGCACCACAACCGTAATCCTACCGGCGGAGTCCAGGCGCAAAGTTTGGGTCATAATGAGCAGTTCCATCAGATTGCGATGCACCGGTATGGAAGTCGTCTGGATAATGTAGCAGTCCTGACCGCGAACCGATGAATGCAGCTTGACAAATAGGTTTTCGTTGGTGAATTCGATGACATCCCTGCCACACAAAGGGATATTCAAATACTCCGAAACTTCCTGCGCGAGTTCAGGGGTGGAGGTGCCGGCAAACAGGCGGATGTTACCGTACAGTAAATCGTGCCGCATATTGGGAGATGTCATACTATTCACCTTTCATTATGTTTTGCGAATCCCACTCCTGGCGCAGGACGCTCATCAGGAGTACATCGTGATATTTCCCAGCCTGATAATGGCCTTCCCGATACATGCCTTCGTGGCGGAAGCCTGCTTTTTCGTATGCTTTGACGCCGCGTTTGTTATTGGCGTAAACTTGCAGCCAGATGCGATGCAGATTGAGCGTTTCAAAGCCATGACGCAGCATCGCGCGCATGGTTTCCGTGCCGTAACCCTTATTCCACCAGGTTTTCTCGCCGAGCATGATGCCGATTTCAGCGCAGCGATCAATTTCCAGGATATCAATGAATGACGTGTTGCCAATCGGAAGCCATTGCGCTTCGTCGCTTCCTGGAGCAGGAGCCAATTTCGCCTCGACCACATAAACATGTTGGGCCGCTGGCCGGGCAATCATACTTTCAAACCAATGTTCTTCCTCCGCCAAAGACATAGGCAGGCGCAGAAGCAAATGTTCGGTAATTTCCGGATCGCTGATCCAACGGACGAACATGGGAATATCCGTTCTTTCAGCAGCCCGCAGGCGTAATCTTTCACTGTAGATCGAGGGCATCAGAGCCTCCTAAGGTTCAAGTCGGTTGGGACCTCTGAACAGATAGACAGCTTCGCGGATGTTGGGCAAATCAAGCATCACCATCAGCAAACGGCTCAGGCCGAGCCCTAAACCCCCATGCGGAGGGCACCCGTAGCGGAAGTAATTCAAATAGTTTTGAATTGGGGGCAGTGTCAGACCTTTATCGAGCGCCTGGTTCTTTAGGATTTCGTAACGGTGTTCGCGTTGTGCTCCAGTGGTAATTTCCAATCCGCGCCCAAGCAGGTCAAAGCTCTTGGTAAGCGTTGGGTTGTCAGCGTAGACCATATGATAAAACGGACGCACGGTAAATGGCCAGTCTTTTACAAAGACGAAGTCATTTCCGGTTTCCTCTTTGATGTAAGCGCCCAGCGCGCGTTCGGCGCCAGGGTCCAGGTCTCCTTTGCGTTCCGGAGGAAGCTTGTAGCCCTGGTTTTTAAGGATTTGATAAGCTTCCGCCATGGTCAGGCGAGGGAACGGAACTTCCGGTACTTGCAAGTCCACGCCAAACACAGAGCTGATTGCTTCCCCGTGCTTTTCTTGCACGCGTTTATAAGTATGCGCCAGCCAACGCTCGGCGAAGGACATGACATCTTCGTGGCTTTCAATCCAGGAGATCTCAAAATCCACGCCGGTAAATTCGGTCATGTGGCGTGAAGTGAAGGATGGGTCAGCACGGAATACCGGGGCAATCTCGAAGACCTTTTCGTAACCAGCCGCCATGGCCATTTGCTTGTAAAACTGGGGCGACTGCGCCAGGTAAGCAGTGGTTTCGAAGTACTTCAGGCTGAAGAGCTCCGCGCCGCTCTCGCTGGGCGCGCCCATAATTTTCGGGGAATGCATCTCGATGAAACCGTTGTCCAGCCAGTATTCGCGCATGGCGGCTTCGAGGGTGGTTTGCACTTCAAAAATCAAGCGGTTGCGCTCACGCCGCAGGTCCAGAAAGCGCCAGTCCAGCCTATAATCCTGGTCAGGAAGGGTTTCGGCGAATGGGTCAAAAGGCAGCGGAATTTCAGCCTTGTTTTCCACTGACAGGCTCTCGAGCTGCAACTCAATCCCGCCCAACTTAACAACTTCATTTTCCACAACTTTTCCTGTGACCGTAAGCGCGGATTCCGTGCCGAGCGTTGAGATGAGCTCAGCCAGCTCCGGGTTGCCTTTTTTCCAGTGGGCAATCTGGACGAGACCTGTTCTATCGCGCAGGATGAGAAACTGCATGCTTTTCTGGTCACGCAGGGTTTGCAGCCAACCTTGCAGTTTAACCACCTCTCCCAGGTGTTTTTTCAGGTCTTTAATAGGTGTTTTTTCCATAATAACGGCTCCAATAAAACCAAATTTTCTTATTTTCGATTATACGCCAAGAGCGCGCTTGCCGCGGCACGGGGCGACATTTTTCGCTGTCTAAGTGCTTCCATAACAGACTCATACTGCCCTGGGGCTAAGTTTTGCCGCCAGTTGTTAGCAAGTTCTTCGATCACCAGCCGGTTGACCGTGTGTTGTAGCGCGGCATTTTCTTTCTCATTCCAGGCATTCGTCTCCAGCAAATAGGCGCGGTGCTGCCGGATAACGCTTACCAGGTCAGATATTCCTTTTGAGCTTATCGCGGTTGTTTTTAAGACCGGGGGCACCCAGCCGCGCGGTTCCTCCGCTGGAGATGTAAGCAGCTCAGTTTGGGGGTGATGACCGCTGTTAATCCGGCTCGTGCCGCGGTAGCCCATTTCAATCATCGCCGTGAGATTGCGGTAGGTTTGGTCTGCCCCGGGCAAATCTGCTTTGTTCACGACGAGGATATCGGCAATTTCCAGGATGCCTGCTTTGATAGTCTGGATATCGTCCCCCATTCCCGGGGTATCCACCACAATCGTGGTATGGGCCAGATTGACGATATCCACCTCCGCTTGGCCAGCGCCGACGGTTTCGATCAGAACGTAATCGTAACCTGCCGCATCAAATACCTGGCTGAGCGCGAGGGTAGCATCTGACAGCCCACCCAGCGCGCCGCGGGTGGCCATGGACCGGATAAAGACGCCGGGGTCATTCTGCAGGTCGGGCATGCGCACGCGGTCTCCCAGGATGGCGCCGCCAGTAAATGGACTGGTCGGGTCCACAGCAATAATAGCTACCCGGGAATCCGGGACACTTAACCGCAAATGGTGCGCGAGCGCGTTTACGAGGCTGCTCTTGCCTGAGCCAGGCGCTCCGGTAATGCCTACTTTATGCGCTTTGCCGGTGAAAGGGAAAAGCGCGTCCAACGCGGTCCGGCCGCTTTCATCGTCAGCTTCCACCCGGCTTAAAACGCGAGAAAGGGCAAGTTTATCGCCCTTTCTGATTGCTTCCAATGAAAAATCTGACATGGTTCAGGCGCGGTCTGCCAGCGCCGCGCGGATATCCTGGCATACCACACGGGTATCCGTGCCAGGTCCGTAAACTTTAGTTACGCCCTTGGCTAGTAGCTCTGGGATGTCCCGTTCAGGGATAATCCCGCCAAGAAAAACAAAAACCTCATTCTGGCCATTCTCATTAAGTTTTTCGAGTACCTGAGGGACCAGAGCGTTGTGCGCTCCGGAGAGTATGGATAACCCGACCACATCCACGTCCTCCTGCAGCGCGGCTTCCGCGATCATCTGGGGGGTCTGGCGCAAGCCGGTGTAGATGACTTCCATGCCATCGTCCCTCAGCGCCCGGGCGATCACCTTCGCGCCGCGATCATGGCCGTCCAAGCCGGGTTTGGCGATGAGAACTCGTATCTTCTTTTCAGGCATCCCTTTACCTCCGCGTTGATAACGACATTATACTGCCAAAAAGCGCTGTTAACTTCATCTGTTAACAAGCCGCGCGTGCTGCGCTTTAGCCCCCGACAAACTTGGGGTCAGCGCGCACCGCCACCATTTCACCGTAGACCATTCGGTGGTAATCCTGGGTGGAATAATTAAGTTCAATGGCGGGGTCCAGGAAGCGGCTGTGGTCCAGGTCCTCCCAATAGATCTTTTTACACTCTATCACCAGTTCGGCCTCGGTAAAGCTTGGCGCGCTGACAAGCGACGAAGCCTGCGCGGTCAGCCTGGTGCGGCTGAGCTTATCTTCATCTCTGCCTGAGTGCGTGCCCAAATAGAGCACATCTTCTTTATAGGCTTCAGGAAAGGCGCAAAGCGTAAAGTCTGGCGCTTGATTGATGAAATCGAAGGTGAAACGCGTGGGTCGGACAGGCACAATCACGCAAGGTCTGCTCCACATAGAGCCAAGAAAACCCCAACCGATGACCATCGTATTGAAGCGTCCTTCCGAAAAACTGCCGCTAGCCAGAACAAGCGTCTGATATTTGATTAATTCGAATGGCTTGACAAGCAGTGCGGTTGGGGAAATGGTTTGAAGCGTCATGCGTTCCTCCGGCGTACGATAATGGAAGCAATTTTATCGTATTTGGCGGCTAAAACTATCGCTGAAGTATAATATTCGCGGAACGAGCCTTCTCTGATATGAACAAAAAAACCAAAATCAATTGGAACCTTATCATACGCTGGGCGGGAACCCTATTGTCCATCGGCATCCTGGTGTATCTCTTCAGGCAGATTGGCGCAGCGGAAACCTGGGCGGCAGTTCGGAAAATCTCCGGGTGGCGCATCGCGGCAGTGTTGGGTCTGGTTTCGATTTCACGGCTTGCCACATGGGGGCGCTGGCATACCCTGCTGCAGGTGCAGGATGTGCGCGTACGTTGGCAGGACAGCCTGCGTCTGACTTATGCAGGATTGTTTGCTTCGAATGTGCTCCCGACCACCATCGGGGGGGATGTCGTGCGCCTCGCGGGGGCAGTCCGGCTTGGGATTTCAGCCTCTCTGTCTGCCGCTTCGCTCGTCGCGGACCGACTGGTGGGGATGACTGGCATGGCGCTGATGCTGCCTTTTGCCGTACCTGCGCTTGCGGCCTACTTTAAAGCCACGGCGGCGCATAGGGCCTTGCAAGGTTTAGGAGCCGCAGGCTTCTTCCCTGCTTTTACTGGCAAGGTTAAGCACGCCGTGGGCAAGGTGTTCGCGAACTTTGGCTACTGGCTAAAGCACCCATTTATCCTGGCGCAGGCTTTGGGATATACCTTTATCCACATGCTGGCAGTATTTCTTATTGTCAAAGTGTTGGTTGAAGGCATGGGTGAGAGTATTCCTCTCACAAAAATTGCGGGCTTGTGGAGCCTTACCTACTTCATTTCCCTCATTCCTATCTCAATCAATGGACTTGGTCTTCAGGAAGTAACGATTACCAATCTCTTCTCGGTGTTAGGCGGGCTGCAGCCTTCCACCAGCATTAGCCTGGCTGTGATACTGAGGGTTATCTGGATGATAGGCAGCCTGCCAGGAGCCTTTTTCGTCAGCGGCATTCTGGGAGGCAAAAGACCTTCGGAGCCCGGAATGGAAAACAACGATGGAAACACGCAGGATTAACAGCTTCCTAAAACAATTACTTGTTGTCAGCCTGGGCTTGGCGGTAATTTTTTTGGTTGAAAACAGGGCTGAACGCGGCCGCTCCTATTGGGCTCTTGCCGCCCTACTACCTCTGCTAATTCTCCTTGTTTGGTTTGTGAACCAGTACTCCAGCAAGCATGAGACCATGCAGTTCAAGATACCCCGTTGGTTAGCTTACGCCCTGAGCGGCCTTCTGCAGTTCGGGCTTTTGATGGTCCTGGTTACGAGTAGTTTTCAGCTGGTCGATTCGACCATTGGCCGGCTTCTGCTGGCAGTTTTGGCTGCTAGCGTATCAGCGCTTTTATTTTTTGCTGCCAATTCGCCTAATTCTCCACAGCGCAACTTCTTAACTGCTTTGCTGATTTTTGGAGCGCTATACCGCGTGACAGCTTTTCTCCCGGAACTGCAGCCAGGTCCATTCGCTTTGGGATGGTCGGAAGGCAGCCGTTTTTATAATGCTTCGCTTTTTCTTTCAGAACGAATTTATGGGCAGAAATTACCCTTGCCAGTTCTGCATCCCTCGCGCTACTTGCTGCAGGCTTTTCCATTCCTGCTCGGGCTCAAGGACATCCTTGTGCACCGCCTTTGGCAGGTGCTGCTGTGGTTAGGCATGAGCGCCTGGGGCGCCTGGCTTTTTGCCAGCCGCCTGGGAAAGAACCACGATTTCTCAGTCGGATTGTTGACTGTTTGGATTGCCCTGTTCTTCTTTCAGGGAGCGGTTTATTACCATCTGATGGTTTGCGTGATTCTTGTGCTGATTGGCTACCGAAAGGACGCAACCTGGCGCACCCTTGCGTTTGTTATCCTGGCATCACTGTGGGCAGGCATCAGCCGGGTTAACTGGATGCCTCTGCCTGGGCTTCTGGCTGGCGCGCTTTACTTGCTTGACTATCCATTTGAAGGCGAAAAATGGCATAAATACCTGACTCCAGTTTTCCTGTGGGCGGCGGTTGGTTTTGGTTCAGCCTGGTTTGCGCAGCAAGTCTATATCCGAATATCCGGAGAAAACCCTGCGCTCTTTAACTCAGCTTTCAGTTCCGCCTTGTTATGGTCCCGCTTAATGCCAAATGCCACCTTCAAGCTTGGCATCTTGCCAGCGATTCTGCTGGTCTGCATGCCTGGGTTGGGCATGCTGGCACAGCGCGTCCGTGTAAAACAGAGATACTCCCTGCATTGGCTGCGTTGGCTTGGATTAATCGGAATCCTTGGCGTTTTCTTTTTGGGTGGGGTTTTGGTGAGCCTGAAGATTGGCGGCGGGGGAGATCTGCACAATCTGGACGGCTTTCTGGTGTTTTGGATGCTCATCGTTGGCAGTTTGCTGACAGGCGCATATACGCCAGAAGAAAAGCAGACAATGGTCAAGCCCACGGATGCGACAGCTGCTTTGTGGCTTATTCTTGCCGCCGTGGTGCCGCTTTACTTTGCACTTTCTCACGCTGCAGCCCTGAATTTTCCATCTGCTTCAACGCAACGAGCGGAACTTTTGCGCATGCAAAGCGCTTTGAATCTCATTGACGCTCAAGCAGATGAGGTGCTGTTCATTTCCGAACGCCAACTGCTCAGTTTTAAGATGCTGGAAGGCGTGCAGGTGGTACCTGAGTATGAAAAAGTATTCTTGATGGAAATGGCGATGGGCAACAATCAGCCTTACCTGCAAGCTTTTTATGCTGATTTGGCGAAGCACCGCTTCAAGGCAATTATCACCGATACGATTTCAACGCGCATTCAAGGGGAAGATAAATCTTTTGGGGTTGAGAATAATGCATGGGTAATAAAAGTATTGCAGCCGATGCTGCAGGAATACGAACCCGTCCTCCGCTGGAATCAGGGTGGCACGCATTTGCTTATCCCGCTTGGGCAGCAGACGCTAAAAGATGAATTGCTTAAGCTCCAACCTTAGTTAATTGTTTAAATGCTATTCGGTTTGGGGGTTAAGAATTTCCCGCACATCATAGGTGCGTTTGTCCTGCGATTCGTAGTAGGTGCGCATCAGCAGCTCGGCAATCAATCCCAAAAGAATTGACATGAATCCAAGGATAAACGACATGACGCTGATCTGAAACCAGGGAGAACCCAGCACTGGCGTGCCAACGGCCACGCGTCGGATTGCCAGCGATAAAAGCACGACAAAACTGCCTGCCATCAAGCTGAGCCCAACCCCACCAAATAAATAAATGGGTTTTTTGGCATAACTCAGCAAGAATTTTATGGTTATCAGGTCCAGGACGACCTTAAAGATACGCTCGAGGCCGTAATTTGCTTTGCCATGGATGCGTGGGTGATGATGGACAACCACTTCGCTGATTTTCCCGCCAGCTTCCGCGGCGTACACAGGAATAAAGCGGTGCATTTCGCCGTATAGATTGATTTTCTTGAAAATCTCTCGTCGGTAGGCCTTGAGAGTGCAGCCGTAATCGTGCAGGTGTACACCCGTTACGTTGGAAATCAGGCTGTTGGCAATTTTGGACGGGATTGTGCGTGTGAGTTTGTTATCCTGTCTATCTTTCCGCCAACCGCTGACCACATCATAACCTTTCTCAAGCTCTTCCAGCAGGAGCGGAATATCAGCGGGGTCGTTTTGCAGGTCGGCATCCAACAAAATGACAATATCGCCGTCCGAGTGGTCAATGCCAGCTGTAATCGCGGCAGTCTGACCGTAGTTGCGGTTCAGGATAACCGCGCGCACATGCGTGGGGTCTTCAGCAGCCATTTTTCGAAGCACCGCAGCGCTGTTGTCTTTGCTGCCATCATCGACCAGGGTGAGATCCCACTCCATTCCCAGCGGCTGCACAGCCTGATAAATGCGCGGAAGTAACTCGGGGAGGTTTTCCTCCTCGTTATATACCGGAACGACCAGCGAAAGCTTCATCTTACCTCCAGAACGGTGGGACGTTCCCTCCGCCTTTGTATTTGTATGCCAATTATACCCAGAGAAGCTCTGAGAAAATCAGAGCAGTTCTATTGCCGGGCAAGCCGCCAACAAGGCGCAGCCGAGCGCCGTCAGAGCCGAAAACGGGTATAATTCCGGCAATGAGCGCGAAAGAGAATGACAGCATCCTCGCTGGGCACAGGCAACCAGATGACCCGGCGGATATTGCCCTGCGGCCAAGCACCCTCCGTGACCTGATAGGTCAGGAGCAGGTGAAGCAGAACCTGCAAATTCAAATTACAGCAGCCAAGCAGCGCGGTGAAGCACTTGAACACGTTCTGTTCTACGGCCCGCCTGGGCTTGGCAAGACCACCCTGGCCCATATTCTGGCTGCTGAGATGGGGGTACACATTAAAGTGACCTCCGGCCCGGCAGTGGAACGCGCGGGTGATTTGGCAGCAATACTTACCAACTTGCATGCCGGAGACGTGCTTTTTATTGATGAAGTGCACCGCCTCGGACGCAACGTGGAAGAAATTCTTTACCCGGCAATGGAAGACTTCGCGCTGGATATTATCATTGGAAAAGGCCCTGCCGCAAAATCTGTACGTCTAAAGCTGCCGCGCTTTACCGTGGTTGGCGCGACCACGCGCCTGGCGCTGCTGACTGCCCCTTTGCGAGCTCGTTTTGGCGCGGTTTACCGCCTTGATTATTACGATCAAGAATCCCTGGCAAAAATCATCCGGCGTGGAGCGGGTTTGTTGAACGTGCCGTTTGACCAGGAGGGCATCCTGGAAATTGCCCGACGTTCGCGCGGCACGCCTCGAATTGCTCTGCGCATCCTCAGACGCGTGCGGGATTTCGCCGAAGTGAGAGCGGACGGGCGCATTACGCCCCAGGTGGCAGTCGAGAGCCTGGAATTAATGAATATTGATGGCATGGGCTTGGATGACCTGGACCGCCGCGTGCTGTTGTGCATCATTGAGAAATATGGCGGCGGCCCGGTTGGCTTGAATACTGTAGCGGCATCCGTCAGCGAAGAATCCGACACGATTATGGATGTGGTAGAGCCCTACCTGATGCAACTTGGCTTCCTGGAACGCACCGCCCAGGGCAGGGTGGCGACGCCGCTAGCGCACGCCCACCTGGGAAAACCTTACAATGGTTCGCGTGAACAACCACCCCTTTTTAACCAAAATAGTTAATCTCCAACTTCAGCCATGAGAACAGACGATTTTGACTATTTTCTGCCGCCTGAGTTTATCGCCCAGACGCCAGCTGAACCGCGCGACCATTCGCGCTTGCTGGTAATGGACCGTGCATCCGGCAGACTTTCTCACGACTTTTTTTATCACATAGACAATTATCTGAAACCAGGGGATTTGCTGGTCGTTAATCGCACCCGGGTCATACCCGCGCGTTTGTACGGACGCAAAGTGCCAGGCGGCGGTCGGGTGGAAGTGCTGCTGTTGCGTCAGCTAGACGAAAGAACCTGGGAGTGCCTGGTGGGCGGCAAAGGTCTGCGCGAAGGGGCACGAATAGCTATCGAAAATGGGCCAGCAGCTCGCGTTGAGGCAGTTTTGGAAAGCTCCAAGCGCGTGGTTGCCTTTGACGACGCTATTGAGCGTTATTATGCGCAAGCCGGGCACGTGCCCCTCCCGCCGTACATTCATAACGAAGCGGTTGATCCCGAACGCTATCAGACAGTCTATAACCAGGTGCCCGGGTCTGCCGCTGCGCCAACTGCTGGCTTGCACTTTACCGAGGCTTTAATTGCCCGGTTAAACCAGAAGGGCATCAGCCTGGCTGAACTTACTTTGCACGTTGGGTTGGATACATTCGCGCCGGTGACGGAAGCGGACCCAAGCACCCATAAAATCCATCAGGAATGGTGCCAGCTGAGCGTGGAAAACGCGGAGAAGATCAATGAAGTAAAGGCGCAAGGTGGGCGCGTGATTGCGGTTGGAACCACTTCAGTGCGCGCATTAGAAAGCGCGGCGGCAGCTAACCAGAAGGGGAAGCTTGCCGCGTTTTGCGGGCAAACCGGACTGTTTATCCTGCCGGGATACCAGTTTAAGGTGGCAGACGGTATGATAACCAATTTCCACCTGCCCAAATCCACGCTTATCATGCTTGTCAGCGCGTTCGCCGGTCGCGAAAGCGTATTGAATGCTTACGAGATTGCCAAGAAGGAAGGATATCGCTTCTATTCCTTTGGCGACGCGATGCTTATTCTCTAAAGTTAACTAAATTCTTACTTCCATCCCTTACACTAGTACTGGAACAAGTATTGCAACTAATGAAAGTACGTCAAAAAACTGAGGTAACCCAATTATGATGCGTTTTGATAAATTTTCTGAAAGAGCGCAGGACGTCGCCGCGCGTGCCGCGGAGATAATCCAGCGCTATGGGCACACACAAATCGACACAGAACATATCCTGCTGGCTCTAATTGAGCAGCCGGAGGGAATGGTTTCTCAAATTCTGGACATGTTGAAAGTCGACTCGTCCGAATTAGCCGAATTTATTGATAATATGCTGCGTGTTACGCCCAAAGCAAATATCTTTGGCGGTCATTCAGGGCAGATCTTTATGACGCCACGCGTCAAGATGGCAGTAGATGTCGCCAAGAACGAGGCCAGCCGGCTAGGCGATGAGTACATTTCCACCGAACATCTTTTTCTTGCGATTTTGGCGGAACGCAACACCATGTTGGCGCGCAAACTGGAGGAATACGGCATAACCCGCGCCAAGGTTATGGAAGCAGTACAAGATATCCGCGGTGTGAAGAAGTTTTCGGAAACTCGCAGCGAACCCCAGTACAAGACTTTGGATAAATACTCACGCAACCTGACCCAGGCAGCACGGGAAGGAAAGCTTGACCCGATTTACGGCCGTGAGGTGGAAATTTCACGGTTAATCCAGATTTTGTGCCGCAGAACCAAAAATAACCCGGTACTGATTGGCGAAGCTGGGGTGGGGAAGACAGCGATTGTGGAAGGCCTGGCGCAAAAAATCGCGAATAATGATGTGCCGGAAATCCTGGAAGACAAACGCGTGGTCGCGCTCGACCTGGGCGCGATGATTGCTGGCACTCGTTTTCGCGGGGAGTTCGAGGAGCGTTTGAAGGACTCTATTGAGGAGATTCAAAAATCTTCGGGAGAAGTTATCCTGTTCATTGATGAACTCCACACCGTGGTAGGCGCAGGCGCGGCTCAAGGAGCGATGGATGCGTCGAATATGCTCAAGCCGGCTTTGGCGCGGGGAGATTTACAGTGCATTGGCGCGACAACCCTGGACGAATATCACAAATTCATTGAGAAGGATGCCGCCCTGGAAAGACGCTTTGCGCCTATCTTCGTGGAAGAACCAAGCATCGATGATACGATCCAGATGCTGCGCAGTCTGCGGGACCGTTATGAAGCGCATCACAAAGTGACGATATCGGATGAGGCGCTTAGCGCGGCTGCCAAGCTCTCCTCTCGTTATATGACGGACCGCAAACTTCCCGATAAAGCTATTGATTTGATGGACGAAGCCGCAGCGAAATTGCGGGTGGCGTTGTATTCCATGCCTGAAACGCTGCGCGACCAAAAACGAGAAATTGAGCGCCTGGCGGCGGAGGAAGAACAGGCCAGTGTGGAGCGCGATTATGAGCGCGCCGTGAAGATGAAAGCGGAACGACTGCAGCTTGAGCAGCAATTTAACGCACAGCGCGAGAAGTGGGAAGTTGAACAAAAACTGGATGAGGTCGTTGACATTAACGACATTGCTGACGTCATCCATCAATGGACAGGCATACCACTAACACAGCTAATGGAAAGTGAAGCCCAAAAGCTGCTGCATATGGAAGACCGCCTGCACGAACGGATTATTGGGCAGGACGAGGCCATTAAAGCGATCTCTGACGCGATTCGTCGGGCGCGTTCGGGAATGAAAGACCCGAGGCGGCCAAGCGGTTCGTTTATTTTCATCGGGCCTTCTGGGGTCGGTAAAACGGAGCTTGCCAAAGCGTTGGCAGAATTCCTGTTTGATGACGAAGACGCCTTGGTGCGTATAGACATGAGCGAATATCGTGAACAGCATACCGTATCGCGTCTGTTTGGAGCGCCCCCTGGTTATGTTGGTTATGAAGAAGGCGGTCAACTCACCGAAGCTGTTCGCCGCAGACCGTACCGCGTGGTGCTATTTGATGAAATTGAGAAGGCTCATCCGGAAGTCTGGAACGCGCTGCTGCAAATTCTGGATGACGGCAGGCTGACCGACGGGCAGGGGCACATTGTGGACTTCCGCAATACTGTTCTGATTATGACCAGCAACCTTGGCACCGAATTTGTCAAGAAGGGCGGAGCGCTTGGCTTCTTGGATGACAGTGACGATGAAGATGTGAAATCTTCCCAGGAAAAGATTCAAAAGGCACTCAAGAACGCCTTTCGACCGGAGTTCCTGAATCGGATTGACGACATCATCATATTCTCGCCGCTTTCGCACGAAAATGTGATGGGCATCGTGACGCTTCAGTTGGATGAACTTCAGGAGCGTTTGGATGAGTACGGAGTCTCGATGGAAATCAGCGCCGCCGCGCGTTCCTGGCTGGCAGACCAAGGCTATGATCCTTTGCTTGGCGCCAGGCCGCTCAAGCGGGCTATGCAGAAATACCTGGAAAGCCCTCTGGCAACCCAGCTCCTGGCCAGCGGCTATCAGCCGGGCGATGTTGTCCTCGTAGACAAAGATCCGGAAGGCGCGCTCACTTTCACAAAAAGGGAGGGCGCGAATTCTGGGTCCACATCTGACAACATCTAAACCAAATGTAGAAAAACGCTGCCCGCGAAAGCGGGCAGCGCAGCAATATTTAAACGCTCAGGTTCGAAAGAAGCTGTTTCCACCAGGAGCAGCGGAAAAGTAAAAGAAGTATGCCCGCTGATGCTAACGCCCTTAAAGAATTAATGTCCGCGCATCCTCTGTTCAGCCTTTTGGATGAGGAAAACGCGCGGGAATTAGCTGATTCAGCGCAGCTGCAGACATGGGAAGCGGGAAAAACCTTATATGATTTCGCTTCCAACGCGGATGGCGCGTTCTTAATTGCCGCGGGAAGAATTGAACTCACCGCCTTTGTAAATCCTGGAATCACCCGAACAATTACCAGCGGAGAGCTGATTGGCGATGAATGCCTGGATGGACAGACCATTCGCGCGCAGACCGCCCGAGCGCAAACGGATTGCGCTTGCTGGCTCTTTCCCAGCGCACAGCTCCAAGAGGCTTTCCTTGGCAATCAGCAAATTACGCAGGCCCGCTCGGTGTTGACACAAAGCAAGCTCTTGGCAGAGCGCGTACGCATGAGCTGGCTCGAGAAGGATGAGCAGGTTCACTTAATCACCCGCAAGCATCCGGTTTTTCTGCTGCTCAGCCTGCTTTTGCCTTTGCTTAGTTTCGCGTTATTAGTAATTGGCGCGGCTTGGTTTGGGTCGCAGAGACCAGACCTGGCTGTGTTAGTGATTATCGCGGGGTTTGTTATTGGCTCGCTTTGGTTGGCATGGAATAATCATAACTGGGCTAACGATTACTACATCATCACCAACCACCGCATGGTCTGGGTGGAAAAAGTATCTGGATTCTACGAATCCCGCCAGGAAGCGCCGCTGGGAATGGTGGTTTCCGTAGGGGTTCAAAGCACGCAAGCCGGCCGGATCTTGGGTTACGCGGATGTGGTTGTGCGCACCATTATCGGGAATGTGCGCTTCAATCGGGTGGCGGACGCGAATGTCATAGAGCACCTGGTCGAGGTGTTTTGGCGGCGCAGGCAGTCTGACGAAGCCGCTTTTGAAGAAGAAAAAATGCGCGCGGCGCTCCGCCAGAAGTTGACCGGCTCGGGGGATACGCTGCGTGTGAAGGCAAAAGAAGCTGATAATCTGCCCATGGAAACTGACTTGCCATTGCGAGAAAAAAGTTTCTTTGCCTGGATATTTGGCGATTTTTTGAAGGTTCGCAACGAAATTGGCGGGATCACTACCTACCGAAAGCATTGGTTCATCTTACTGCGCAAAGCGCTGTTGCCAATTGTGGTATTAGCGGGTGGAATAATCCTGCTGGCGGCTGTATTTACCTGGAATTTCACGCTCTTGCCATATAACGCGTCGGTTTTTTTTGGAATTCTTTTAACCCTGGTGGGTTTTGTGTGGTTGATTTACAACTATGCGGATTGGCGCAACGACATCTTTCGTCTCACACCAGACCAGGTGATTGATATTGACCGCAAGCCGCTTGGTCGGGAATCGAAGCGCAGCGCGCCGTTGGAAAAAATACTGGCAGTCGAATATGAACGCCGTGGAATTATCCCGATGCTGCTCAATTTTGGCACCGTTTTTATCCGCGTATCCACCGAAGTGCTGACCTTTGATAATGTTTACCAACCCTCCAAGGTTCAGGAAGATATTTTTCGAAGGATGCAAACCGCGGCGGCTGCCTCCCGTGAACGTGACATCGATGCGGAACGTGAACGCGTAGCGCGCTGGTTCAGCGTGTACCACGACCAAACCCAAACCCAAGACCCTACAAAAAGATTGAGCCCACCACCTCTCTAAGGTACAATAACCAACTAGACATGTGATATTGGAGTTATTGTGGCTGTTCGCGAGATAGTTAAATTCCCTACACCCTCACTTAGGCTAAAGGCAAAACCAGTCCAGGTGTTTGACAAAGACTTTCAGACGCTGGTTGATGACATGATTGAAACCATGCGGGAAGCGCCAGGCGTTGGTCTTGCCGCGCCGCAGATTGGGGAAGCGCTGCGGGTTGTGGTGGTTGAGTACACTGATGATGAACGGGAAGATGCCAAACCAAAGAAATACGTCCTGGTGAATCCTGAGTATCTGCATAAATCCGTTGAAACCGTCAGCGATGTGGAAGCATGTCTTTCGGTGCCTGGTTTAGCGGGGGAAGTTGAACGACACGAGGCTGTCATCATCCAGGCAAAAAACCGCTTTGGGAAACCAATCAAAGTGAAGGCTAACGGTTGGCTGGCGCGCATTTTTCAACATGAAATCGATCACATTGACGGCGTTCTTTATATTGACCGCGCTACCCACGTGTTCCAGCCTACCGCCGAAGAGATGGAACAGATAAAGGACTGATGCATCTTACCAGGCTCGCGCTGACGAATTTCAGGATATTTTCAAGGCTGGACCTGCAGTTTCCAAAGAAGATTATTCTCCTTGCAGGTTCAAATGCCCAGGGCAAAACCACCATCCTCGAGGCAGTCGCTTACCTGGCCAATTTTTCCTCATTCTTTGCCGCTACTGACAGGCAGCTGCTCAATTTCAACCTCCAGCCTGAGCCTGTGCTGGTGGGTCGTATCGTCGGGGAGTACCAGCGCGGTTTAAAATCTCACACCCTCGAAGTTCGCTTTATTCAGGAATACAACGGCAATCCAAACGCTCCGCGTTTCCGTAAAGAAATTCTGCTTGATGGCATTCGCAAGCGCATGGGCGAGGTGTATGGGCAATTCAATGCGGTCAGTTTTTTGCCGCAAATGGCGCGCATCATCGAAGGTTCGCCTTCCGACCGTAGGCAGTACCTTGATGACGCGCTTTCACAAGCGCTGCCAGGCTACGCCCGACACAACGCCGATTACACCAAGGCCTTAAACCAACGCAACGCGTTATTAAAGATACTTTCCGAGCGCGGCGGAGATGCCCGCCAGCTGGAAGTCTGGGATGAAATGCTGGCTCGACATGGCGCGGAAATGATGCTGGCGCGCATCCAGGTTTTAAAAGAGCTGGAAGACCAAGCCGCTCCGATTCACCAGCAGCTAACCCGCGGAACAGAAATTTTCCGACTGCAGTACAAGCCTTCTTATGAGCCTTTACCCGCTCCAAAAGGGCAGCTTTCCTTGCCGGTGCAGACAGCTGTGGGCCGTTCCCAGCTTTCCATGGAGGAAATTGAGGCTGGTTTCCGCAAAGCTCTGCATGGAGCGTATCGTGAAGACATCAGCCGGGGAATGACGACGCTTGGACCCCACCGTGATGAATTCCGCTTTATTGGCAACGGGATTGACTTGGGGGATTATGGCTCCCGAGGGCAGGGGAGGACGGCGCTCCTTTCCCTCAAGCTGGCGGAGGTGCAGTGGATGCGAATGCGAACGGGTGAGTGGCCGGTGCTCTTGCTGGATGAGATCATGGCAGAGTTGGACCCGGAACGTCGGTCAAGCTTATTGGCTGTCCTTAGCCAGGTGGAGCAGGCGCTGCTTACTTCAACCGATCCGGATATGTTTCCGATTGAGTTTACACAGAATCATGAAATTTGGCGGGTACGGGATGGATTAGTTTCCCGGAACTGACATAGCCTAAACGCGAGGTAACAATGAATCCCAGGTCAGAGGCAGCAGCAAACTCCAGAAATTGGATTGCCAGAGCGCTGATTGCCGTGGTTCTGGGCTTGAACTTGCAGGCCGCAATCTCATATCTGCTTAATCCACAGGCATACAGTGCGTTTTTTGAACTAAATGGGGTTCCAGGGTCAGCCGCGGTGGCAGGCGTGGGAATTTTATACCTGATGTGGCAGGTGCCATACGTATTTGCCCTGTCTAATCCCATGCTACGAAAAACCTCACTGATCGAAGCGACCATCATGCAGACCATTGGGCTGATAGGAGAAACCTGGCTGTTAGGAAGAATTAATGACAGCTATTTGGTCTTAAGGTCAAGCATAATACGGTATATCATTTTCGACGCGGCTGGCCTGGCGCTCTTGGCTGCCGCCTACTGCGCGGCAAACTGCCGGCTGTCACATTCCAGGAAAGGTGATGAAAATGTTTAAAGATTTGGTGTTAAGAAACCGAAGTTACCGGCGTTTTGATGAGACAGAACGCATTTCGCGCGAAACGCTTGTGGAGCTGGTCGATCTGGCTCGGCACGCGCCTTGTTCGGCTAATCTGCAAGGGCTTAAGTTCGGTTTGATTTGCGATAAAAAACAGACCGACCAGGTATTTCCGCTGCTTAAGTTCGCGGGTTACCTCAAAGATTGGGACGGTCCCGCGGAAGGGGAAAGACCAGCAGCGTACATCGTGGTGCTTGGGGATGAACGCATCAAACGTCAATATGATCTCGATACCGGCATCGCCGCGCAAACGATGATGTTGGGCGCAGTGGAAAAGGGCTTTGGCGGCTGCATGATGAGCTCGGTGAAGCGGGAAGAACTGGCTGCGCTGTTGGAATTGCCGCCTTACCTCGAAATTGTATTAGTACTGGCGCTGGGCAAGCCTGCTGAAAGGGTAATGATAGAGGATGTCGGAAGTAACGGTGATATCAAGTATTACCGTGATGCCCAGGACGTACACCATGTACCCAAACGCTCCCTGGAGGAATTGATCTACGAGTGATTAACAGGCTTGACTTTAAAACCGGTATGTTGCGGCTGGTTTGAGCCGCGCTTCCACCCAGATGAATTACAAAAACGCGGGCGCATATTCAGCCCGCGTTTACTATCTTCTTTCTATTTCCTAGGGTTCAGAACTGGGCGGTGTTGGGGTAGTCGTTCCGCTTGGGCTGGGTGTTGGAGTAGTCGTTCCGCTTGGGCTGGGTGTTGGTGTCGGTGTCGGCGTCTGGGTAGGGGTTTGCGTAGGCGTCAACGTCTGGGTAGGTGTCACGGTTGGCGTTGGCGTGGCGCTTGCTGTTGGGGTAAGCGACTTTGTGGCAGTTGGTTGTGGGATGCGGATGCTGAAGTTGAGCTCAGGACCAAAAAGGATGCCTTTGTCCGTCTGCAGCCGCCAAACCCCTGAATAATCACCCTGGTAACGCGGCGCAATCAAGTCAACCGAAATATTGAATACCCCTCCAGGAGCCAGGTCGCTAATTCTTGCTGGGGATTTGCCCCCAAGAAGGTTGCCGTTAATAAAAACGAGCTGGTACGCGTTCCAGGAGCAGGAACCAGTGTTCTGCACCCGCCATGTTTTCGTAAAGGATTGCCCGGGCTCCAGAACCGTACCCGGGGGAATGCTGACATCTTGCAAGAGCGCGGCTTGCGGAGCGCATTGGGTCGGGCTGAGCTGCGGCACGGGTGTGTGCGTGAATCCTTGGGTTGGCGTAGAGGGCTGGGCAGTAGGGCTGGGTGAGCCAACCAGTACCGCCGCTTCCGCCACAGCTATGCGGCGTTCTCTCTCGTTAACGGCGATCACGCTGATGAGGACGGGGCCTTCCACCGTCGGAATCCAGGGTTGCTTGACAATTGCTGAGTACATCGTGTCCGCGGTGGCGCTGTCCACGCGCACCAATTCGCCATTTACATACAGCTCCAGCCGGGACCAACCGCGCTTTGCGACAACCTGGGAGATGATTTGCGTCTCCTGCTGCACAGACAGAAAAGCGCCGGATGAGGGCATTACGATAATCACGAAGTTGTCTGGCTGGGAGGAACAGGCGCCAAGCAGGAGGGCACATGCAAGAGTAATCAGTAAGAGGGTGGGAAGGCGATTTTGTGTTTTCACTGTGTTTCGAACAATAATAGTCCCTTGGTGAAGCAGGCGAAGCACTCAGGTCAGCCTGTAAGCCGTATTCTGTCGGGGATGTGCATCTATCTCGTCGTCCTGTCACCAGGACGCTCATGCGGTCTACCCGGGGATCAACAGCACCGAGTCAGCGCTGGCATCCGAAAATGCTTTTCCCCTGTTTGACCTTGCACCGGAAGGGGGTTGCCTGGCCATGGGCATTGCTGCCCGCGCCGGTGGTCTCTTACACCGCCTTTTCACCCTCACACGCTCGCGCATGCGGTATGTTTCTGTGGCCCGATCCAGAAGCTCGCGCCTCTCCAGGTGTTACCTGGCTTCCCGCTCTATGGTGTACGGACTTTCCTCACTGCCAAAAAAGCAGCGCGCACACCCGACTGACCTGAGCAAGTTCATCATATCCAAAAGGAGAGTAAAAGTCAATCGGAGTCCGTGCCCACGCGGAAAAACAACAAATGGGAAACTCGCGCTGCGCTGAAGGCAAAACCGGTGAAAATCGTGCAAAGAATTGTTGTGTTTTGGGGTAAAATACTGCCGACGGTAATCTTTTCTGTAAAAAAAACCATTATCAGCCAGTTTTAACTGGACAATTTTAGGATTTGCTGTAAAATAAAGTTTCGTGAAATTGGAATTATAGTTCGGAGGAAGAAGTTGGCTAATATTAAGTCTCAAATCAAACGGAATAAACAGAACCAGGCACAGCGACAGCGCAACCGCGTTTACCGCGGCGCCGCCCGCACCTTTGTCCGCAAAGCTCAGGCCGCGATTAAAACCGGCGTGGAAGATAAAGCGCAGGCAGAAGTCAAAAACGCTATCAAGGCTCTGGACAAAGCGGTCACCATGGGTGTCATTCATAAGAACAACGCCGCCCGCCGCAAATCCCGCCTGGTCAAGAAACTCAATTCCCTGCAGTAGACGCTCTGACGGCTCGTTCATACGGGAGCCTTCCGGCTCCCGTATTTGTTGTTAAACGCCCGAAAAAGCGGATTTGGAATGTTATAATCCACAAAACTAAGCACAGGAAAAGCGCATGTTTGATCAGGAAAAAAAGGTTCTGGACGATTTAATCACCAGGTTCTGCCAGGAACGATCGCTTCCGGCAGGTAAATTGGAATGGCGCAATATTCCCTTCAGCGGGGAGTGGGGCATTGCCGCGCCGCTTTTCCCATTAGCAGCGGCTGACCCAGCTCGTAGCCAACCGGTGCCGCAGCATGCTCAGGCGCTGGCCGAAGCGCTGCGGGATAGAATCCAGCTGCCTGCGGGTTTTAGCCGCGTGGAAGCTGTGCGTGGCTATCTGAATCTGTATTACGCAGCCAGCGAATATGCCCGTAAGGTTATTGATTCCGTCCTCTCGGCGGGCAGCCGTTACGGCAGCCGCGCGCCTGAAGGCAAGCCTGTGATGGTGGAGTATTCCAACCCGAATACGCACAAACCTCTGCATGTCGGCCATCTGCGCAATGTCATTTTGGGTGGGTCAACCTGCAACATCCTGGAGGCCAGCGGCCAGCGCGTTATTCGCGCAAATTATCTGGGCGACATTGGCTTACATGTCATCAAGTGGTTGTGCAATTATGAGAAATACCATCAAGGGGAGCAGCCTGGAGCAGACAAAACCCGTTGGATGGGCGACCTTTTCACAGAAGCCGATCGGCGCTTCGCCTATGAAGAAGGCTTTGAGGCGGAAGTGCGAGCATACTTTGCCCGCTGGGACGCACGCGACCCGCACATCCTCGCGCTGTGGAAAGAAACGCGTGAATGGTCATTGGAAGGCTTTAAACAGGTTTATAACCTGTTGGGCGAACACTTTGACAGAATCTACTTCGAGAGTGAAGTGGAAGAACCGGGCAAGACAGCTGTCGAGCAGTTAATCAAGTCTGGCCTGGCGGAGGATGGACGTCCGGACTTGCCGGTGGTGGTCAACCTGGATCAGATCCTGGGCACCAAAGAGGAATATCGCGTGGTCATCATTCTGCGGTCGGACGGCACATCGCTCTATGCTACCAAAGATATCCCGTTGGCGGTGATGAAATTCAATGAATATGACCTGGAAAAATCGATCTATGTCGTGGACGTGCGGCAGACCTTGCATATCAAGCAATTCCGCAAGATTTTGGAGCTGATGGGCTATCCTTGGGCAGAGAAAATTCATCATCTCGCGTATGAGATTGTTAATCTGCCCGGAAATGTAACCATGTCCTCACGTGAGGGAACGGTGGTTCTGCTGGATGACCTTATTCGCGAAGCCACTCGCCGCGCGCTGGAGGTCGTAAAAGATAAGAACCCAGAATTGGATCCAGCGCAAATGAACGAGATCGCCGAGGTCGTTGCTTTAGGGGCTATCAAGTATCCGATGCTCTCCAGAGAGAACACCAAGATGGTGACCTTTGACTGGGAGAGCGCCCTGGACTTTAACGGCCAATCAGCGCCGTATATTCAGTATGCGCACGTGCGCGCCAATAGCATTTTAAGGAAAACTGGCAATCTACAGGAAACCGAAGCTGACTTTGGCAAGCTGTCCCATACCAGTGAGGTGGATTTGATTGAGCTGATTTCTCACCTGCCGGAAGAAGTGCAGCGGGCAGCCAGAGAACTTAAGCCAAATTTGCTTGCTAATTATGCTTATGAGCTGGCAAAAGGCTTCAATGATTTCTACAATCAATGTCCGGTCTTAAGCGCTGAGCCTGGATTGCGGGCGGCGCGGCTCTTATTAGTGGCTGCGGCGCGCTACTGCCTTGGCAATACTTTGCGACTTCTGGGAATCCGCGCGCCGGAAGTGATGTAAAATAAAGTGTTAGAAAATTAATCAGGAAAACAAGGAGATCAAGTTATGAGTCGTATCCGCACTATCATCATGGGGGCAGCTGGCCGGGATTTTCACAACTTCAATACATTCTTCCGCGACAATGAGAAGTACGAAGTTGTGGCATTTACCGCCACCCAGATTCCGAACATCGAAGGCAGAAAATATCCAGCCGCACTGGCGGGCAGTCTTTACCCAAATGGGATCGATATTTACCCTGAAGCGGAACTTCCCCGGCTGATTAAAGAATTAAAGGCAGATGAGGTTGTTTTTGCATACAGTGATGTGCCTCATACCTATGTGATGCACAAAGCCTCGGAAGTTAACGCGCTGGGCGCTGATTTTAGACTGATGGGCAGCCAGGCTACCCAGGTCAAATCTATCAAACCAGTCATTGGCGTCTGCGCTGTGCGCACTGGTTCCGGCAAGAGCCAGACCACCCGCAAAGTTGCCGCCATCCTTGGCAAACTGGGCTACAAAGTGGCCGCCATCCGCCACCCCATGCCTTATGGTGACCTGGTCAAGCAAAAGGTGCAGCGTTTTGCCACCTATGCCGACCTGGACAAGCACGAGTGCACCATTGAAGAGCGCGAGGAGTACGAACCTCACATTGACGCGGGCGTGATTGTGTATGCTGGCGTGGATTATGAAGCCATTTTGCGTGAAGCAGAAAAGGAAGTGGATATTATCCTGTGGGACGGTGGGAATAACGATTTCCCATTCTACGCCACCGATTTATTGATTGTGGTCGCCGACCCGCACCGCCCAGGGCATGAATCAGAATACTATCCGGGAGAGACCAATGTGCGCATGGCGGATGTGTTTGTGATTAACAAAGTGGATACCGCCAATCCTGACAGTGTCATCGCTGTGCGCGATAATCTATTCCGCATGAATCCCAAAGCCATCGTAGTGGAAGGCGCTTCGCCCATCTTTGTGGATAATCCGGAAGCCATCCGCGGCAAACGCGTCCTGGTGGTTGAAGACGGACCGACACTTACCCATGGTGGCATGGCTTACGGCGCGGGATACGTCGCGGCACGGCGTTACGGCGCAGCTGAAATCGTGGACCCGCGTCCCTTCGCGGTGGGCAGCATTCTGGATACTTACAAGAAATATCCCGGAACCGGCAAAATTCTACCCGCGATGGGCTACGGCGACCAGATGGTGCGCGACCTGGAGAAAACCATTGAGAACGCTGATGTGGACATGGTCGTGATTGGCACTCCGATCGACCTGACACGCGTGCTAAAGCTGAACAAACCCAGCCAACGCGTCCGTTATGACCTGGAAGAAATCGGAAAACCGACCCTGACCGATATTCTGACGGCCAAATTCGGAAAGTAAGTCAGTAAAAGCTTATTCAGATGTTTTTTCAGGGGTCAGGCATGCCTGACCCCTGATTTATAATAAGGGCGGCGAATAATTCGACGAGGTAGATAGATGTTCATCGATTCAGTGACAGTTACAGTACAGTCCGGCAAGGGCGGGGATGGCATGGTGCACATGCACCGTGAAAAATACCGCCCAAGAGGCGGACCAGACGGCGGCGATGGCGGCAAAGGCGGCAGCGTAATCCTTCAGGTGGTTCCGACGCTGAACACGCTGAATAAATTCCACCATAACGAAATATTTGCCGCGGAAAACGGCAAAAACGGCGGCGCGTCCAACCAATCCGGAAAATCCGCGCCGGATTTAATCATTCCTGTTCCTCCAGGGACCATTGTTTATGATGATGAGAGCACCCGACTGCTGGGAGACCTGGTCAACGCCGGACAGACGCTGGTCGTTGCCAAAGGGGGGCGAGGTGGTAGAGGAAATCAACATTTTGCTTCTTCCCGGAACCAAATGCCGTTGACGGCTGAGCGCGGCGAACCGGGAGAAATCTTTGTCATTCGCCTGGAATTAAAGTTAATCGCGGATGTTGGCCTGGTGGGAATGCCCAACGCCGGCAAGTCTTCCTTTTTGGCTGCCACCACAAACGCGAAACCAAAAATCGCGGACTATCCCTTTACTACCCTGGAGCCGAACCTCGGTGTTGTGGAGCTGGATGAAGAAAACAGCCTGGTTTTGGCAGATATCCCGGGATTGATTGAAGGGGCGCATCAAGGCATTGGTCTTGGATACGATTTTCTCCGTCACGTCCAACGCACACGCGTTCTAATCCACATTTTGGACGGGCTCTCAGAAGACCCCTACGAGGATTACATGACCATCAACCAGGAATTGGAGCTTTTCGATGAACGCCTGGGTCGGCTACCGCAAATCGTGGTGCTTAACAAGATGGATTTGCCCGACGCAGCTGCGGCCTTTGAAGAACTTCGCGGAAAATTTGCCCAGGAAGGCAAGGAGCTGCTCCCAATATCCGCTGTCGCCCACATTAACTTGAAAACCGCATTGTGGCGAGTGCACGATGCTTTGCAAAACGCGCCCATCGAGGAAATTGCTCCTGAGCTGCCGATTTATCGCGCCGAGGAAGATCCCAAGGGTTTCACTATCGCAAAAGAAGATGAGATTTGGGTGGTGCGAGGGAAAATCATTGAACGCGCGGCAGCGATGACATACTGGGATCAACCTGGTTCTGTCCGGCGCTTTCAACGCCTGATGACTGGCCTGGGAGTGGAAAAAGCCCTTCGGCAAGCAGGCATTGAAGAAGGCGATACTGTCAGCATCGGTGAGTATGAATTGGAGTGGCAGGATTAAAAATGTTCACCGACTGGGTGAGGGGGGCACCCAATCGGTGAACGGAATAATTTAACCATAAGCAAGAAATCTTGTCAAGGTGCTGTGGTCCTGTAATTACAAGTTTGCATACGCTAATTACGATTTACTTCCCGCAAAAGTCTTTCTAACTTCGTAAAGCAAACCCTGAAAATCGGGCTGAATCCAAGTCAGGATTTGATAATCGCGGCCAGTGCTAATCAAGGATAAGTTTCTCAGTCCCAGCCAGCCGGTCCAGCATGCGCTGCGTGACAAGCTCCAGCTGTTCCGGTCGGTTCACAAAATCCACCGCGTCACTTTCAATTGTGAGAACCGGGCAAAGATCGAAACTTTCAATCCACTCTTCATAATACTTCTCGAGCAAGGCCAGGTAGTCAGGGTCAATGCTGTCTTCGATTGAGCGCGCCCGAATTTGGATGCGCTTGAGCAGAACGCTTACCGGCGCTTTAAGAAAAATAAGCAAATCGGGCTTGGGCAGCGTGTTCACAATCAGGTCGTAGAGGCGCAAATAGGCATGATATTCACGGTCTTGCAGGTTGCCCATGGTATTCAACGCGCGCGCGAAAATTCGCGCGTCTTCGTAGATGCTACGGTCAATTATCGCTGACCGTGGGGACTGGGCCAGCTCAAGGTGCTGCTGGGCACGGTTGCCAAGGAAGTAAACCTGTAGGTGGAAGGACCACTGGCGCATGTCCTCATAGAAATCGGCCAGGTAAGGATTATCGGCAACCGATTCATAGGCAGTTTGCCAGCCTAGTTTCTCCCCAACCAAGCGGGTTAGAGAGGTCTTTCCGCTGCCAATATTGCCAGCCATTAACACGAATTTTTTGGTTCTTAACAGGGCAGTCATCTTATCCTTTTTTGGGTGGGTAATGCATGCGTAGATAGGTTTTTACTGAGGAGATGAACGCTTCAGGCGCGTCGTAGTGCAGATAGTGCCCCGCGCCGGGAATGCGGCACCATTGCAAGTCGGGAATTGTTTTAAGAGCTTGCAGCGCGAAGCCTGGTGAAATCAGGCTCCCCAGGCGGTTATCGCCGCTGATAAGCATGGACGGGAAAGTGAAATTCGCGGCTGTATCCCGCCACTCTGGTTGGTTTTGGAGCGGCTGAAGAAACCATTTCGTATCGAAACGCAGTTTCGATTCCGACCAGGCCTTGCGGGCGCTTTCGTTCCAGCGCGGGAAGTGCTCGGTGCAATAGGCTTGCGCCTGTGATAAGTTACCCGCGGAGAGGCGCTTGATAACGGTTGGATTTGCCGCGCTGTAGCTGTCCTGGGGGATTACAGGCAAGGCAGCAGGATCAAACCAGGGAATATCTTCCAGAATTACCAGCGCCGTAAGCTCGGGGCGCTCAGCTGCAAACTGCGCCGCTGTTAGAGCGCCGAGAGAATGACCCAGAAGAGCCGCTTTTGGAAGTTGAAGCGCCGCGAAAAGGTTCGCGAGATCTTGCCGCAGGTCGATTTGGACGTCAGAGGATAACCGGTCGGAATTACCGTGTCCGATCATATCTGGCATGATCAGTTCATAATCGTGTTCCAAAGCCCGCGCAAGTTCAAACCAGGTGGAGCTGTCCTCAGTAAAGCCGTGCAATAAGACAACAGGAGGGCGATCGCCGCCGGTGCGCGCATATGCCAGCCGCTGCCCCCGGATAAAACATTCGCCAACTATCCAGCTGCCCGCAGGCATATACCTCCGAAAATTAACATTCGCTGTGGCCGCAGGTGTAGCATTTTCGGCAGCCTTCTTCGTTAATCAAGGTTGCCTGACCACACTCAGGGCAGAGTTCGCCAATCGGTCGGACTTCTTTCTTATCATCAAGGAAGGGCAGGGGTTCGCCAGGGAGGGGCTCTGGTTCTTCCTCCTTCTCCCAATGCTGTTGGTAAAGGTATTCATCCAGAGCCTTGGCTATCCCATCTGGCAGCGAGCGGACGCGATTCGGGCCAAAACCAAGCGACCTGCCGCCGCCTATGCCCGCCAGCTGTTCCATCACCACCTTCAGACGTTCCCTTGGCTCAATCGACGAAGCGATTCGCAGAACATAGGAGATTAGACGCCCCAATGCTTCGGAGTGAGCCGCAGTTTCGGAGCCAGCTTTCGCGGTGTTGATGAACACCTCAAAGGGTTGGTCGCCGCCATTTTCGTTGATGGTGATAAAGGCTTTGCCAAGTGGGGTTTCTATGGAATAGGTGTAGCCTTTCAGGATGCGCGGACGGGGCTTTTTGGTGTCCTTCCAAAACGCGGGTTGGCTGACCAAAGTGTCTGGCACTGGGGTGGCTTTTTCTTCTACCGCGGCTTGCTTAGCCTGCATGGTTGCCTTGGTCTCCAGGACGACTTTGTCGCGGGAGCCGGTAATGTAAACTGTGATGCCTTTGCAGCCCAATTTCCAGGCTTCCAGGAATGCTTCCGCGACTTCTTGCTCGGTGGTGCCTGCGGGGAAGTTAATGGTCTTGCTCAGGCTGTTATCCACAAAACGCTGCAGAGCTGCCTGCAGACGAATATGCTCGTGAGCGCTGATATCCGCGGAAACGACGTACACATTGCGCATTTCTTCCGGGAGCAGTGCAATCTGCTGACAGCTTCCGGCCTCAATTACCTGACTGATGATTTGTTCCTTTTGTTCAGCATCGAAATCAGCCTTATCCAGCGCCGCCTGAAAGAGCGGGCTGGCATAGTTCAAGGTCAGGTCCTTGCCATGATCATTGACATGCCGGATGTAGGCCAGGGCAAAAACTGGTTCACAGCCGTAACCTTCGCAGCCCGCGACTGTGCCAATTGTTCCAGTTGGAGCGATGGTGGTCTGGGCGGCATTGCGTATACCGTGTTGGCGAATTCCATCCGTAACCAGGCGCCAATCTACAGCCGGTCTGCCCCAATCCCGGGTGTAAGGGAAGAGCGGTTCGGGCACGGACCAGCGCAAATCCGCGGGGTCATAGATGCTGCCGGAAATAGCGGGGAACGGGGATTTTTCCCGCGCCATGCTGATGCTGGTAAGCATGCAGTGGAAGCGGATGAATTCCATCAACTGCCCGGCAAATTCCAGTGATTCTTCGGAGCCATAACGCACTCCGGCATGATACATCAGGTCCGCCAAGCCCATGATGCCAAGGCCAATGCGCCGGGCGTTCAAGGCTGATTTTTTCAATTCAGGAACCGCGGGTACGTACGCGTTCTTATCCACCACGTGATCCAGGAAGCGAGTAGCAAGAATCGTCGTTTCGCGCAGTTTTTCCCAATCTACTTTTCCATCCGGAGCGCAGTGGGTGGCCAGGTTAACTGAGCCAAGACAACAGTTTTCGTAAGGCCCAAGCCACTGTTCACCGCAGGGATTGGTGGCTTCAAGGTCGTAGAGGTGCGGTACTGGATTTTCGCGGTTAGCAGCGTCCAAAAAGAGGGCGCCGGGTTCACCATTGTGATGCGCCTGGGAAACAAACTTGTTAAAGAGGTCGCGCGCTTTTACTGTTTTATAAGTGCGTATAGGCATCCCTGCGCGTTCAGCAGCTTCCATTGTGCCGGAGAAAGTCTTATAAGCAGGATTGCTCACATCGGGGAAGCGCAGATCCCAGTCCGCGTCTTCTTCAACAGCGCGCATGAAAGCGTCGGTGATGGCAATGGAGATGTTAAAGTTGGTAATCGCGTTTTCGTTGGTTTTGCAGCTGATAAATGTTTCAATATCCGGGTGATCCACGCGCAGGATGCCCATATTCGCGCCCCGGCGCGTGCCGCCCTGGGCGATTTCCCCAAAGGCATGGTCATAGACTTTGAGAAATCCCACGGGTCCGGTAGCCTGACCAGACGAAGTCTTTACAATGGCGCCTTGGGGGCGAATGCGGGAGAAGTTGAAACCGTTTCCGCCGCCGGTCTGTTGAATGAGGGCAGCGTTGCGCAGCGTCGTGAAAATGCCGTCAGAGGCTCTGCCCATATCGTCTGAGATGGGCAGGACAAAGCAGGCTGCCAGCTGACCAAGAGGCGTGCCAGCGCCTGTGAAGGTGGGGGAGTTCGGGAAAAAGGATTTTGTTACGAGGAGGCGGTAAAACGCCTTGGCGGTTTCTTCAGAATTATCTTCAGCGTCCACGTCCGCGACATGCCAGGCAATGCGCCAGAACATTTCTTCAACGCTCTCTACTGCGTCACCATTCTCATCTCTGCGTAAATAGCGCTTAGTAAGGATTTGTCGAGAGTTTTCGCTGAGGGCGATGACGGGTAAGTCGGGAGGCATAGAGGGGGTCGGCAAGAGACCCGCGGGCGGGGTGGTTGAATGTTTCATTGTCTGTCCTTATTTAGTTTCTTCGGAAAGCAGATGATCAATTTCATTCCGGATGGTATGCAGATCGTCCATCCGCAAGTACACAATCGCGTAGCGCACGTACGCGATATGGTCGAGTTCCTTCAGGCCTTTAATTGCCAGGTCCCCAACAATCCGTGAGTTTATTTCGGGACGCCCTTTTTTCTGCAGCTCGGACTCGATAGAGCTGGCCAGCTGCTCAAGCGCGGCCGCCGAAACGGGGCGTTTGGCGCATGCGATGCGCAGCCCCTGCAGCAGTTTTTCACGGTTGAATTCTTCACGCGTCCCATCGCGTTTAATCAACATGGGGGTAACCAAAATTGCCCGTTCCATCGTGCTAAAGCGTTGATGGCAGGAAGCGCACTCTCTGCGTCGACGAATTCCGCCGTGCGAATCTTTGGTAGTATCAATAACCCTGGAATCCGGGTGTTGACAAAATGGGCAATTCATCGCATCCTCCTTCGCTTGGTTTACCCCAATATATGGTGGTGATTATCGCAATGTCCCCCACCTGTATGGTTTAGGGATTTTAGCACGCTTTTTGCACTGGGGCAAGGTTCTAGAGCCACGTAATCTTAAAAATCACCAGACTTTAAGATTCCGTATGTTTTTGGACATAAGGGAGCGCGACTTCCGAGCGGACAGAAATTTGACCTGGATTTTTCTGATATTCTCTCGTTGAAGGCATATATAAAAGCACATATTCTTGTTGTAATTCATAACTGAGCAAATTCCTGACCAGCTTCTAATTCCCCCAAAGGAATTAGCACCTGAAAAAGGATTAATACTGCCTTAGAGCTACTCGAAGCAAACGGGGTTTCAGCTTTTATTGTTGGGGTTTTATTCCTTGACAACAGTGTTTATTTCAACACAATTCATTTATGCTCACAGTTCGCAAACTGATTTATTAAAGAATAACTGCCCGCAAGCGGCTCTTATGGAGCCGGCGGGCAGCGTGCCAATAATGACAATTTCCGATGACAGGTTTTCCTGTTCTTTTAATCCGAGCGCAAGGCAGCCGTTAAAATTCCTGCCTCAAAAGATTGGCTTGGTGAGCTTCCTTCCTCCGCTGAAAACGGGGAGGAAGGAAGCATAAGCGCAAAAATCCCAAGAGGAGGTCAGGCGCGCTAATTCGTGTTAATTACCCTGCTGGTCGCGGCGCTTCCGCAGGAAGGTCGGCACATCAATATCTGCGTTGGACGCGTACGAGTAATTCTCAACAGGCGTTTGCGCCTGGGGCGCGGGTTCCTGCCGCTTGGTGAATTCGGCAGCGGCTATCTTCTCCGGTTTTCGGGGAGACGCGCTGTGAAAAAACGCGTTGCTCTCCACCTCTGCAGGAGTGTGGGCGTTGTCAAATCCAGTAGCGATGACGGTGATGCGGACTTTGTCGCCCATGGATTCGTCGACCACTGCGCCAAAGATAAGGTTGACATCAGGGTGGGCTGTCTCTTTAATGATATCTGCCGCCTGGTAAACTTCGTACAGCGAGAAGTTCGAGCCGCCGGTCATGTTAAAGATAATACCGCGGGCTCCGTTGATGGTCACATCCAACAGTTGGCTGGAAATTGCTTGTCCAGCAGCGATTCTGGCGCGGTCTTCACCCGAAGCTTCGCCGACAGCCATCAGCGCGGCCCCGCCTTCAGACATAATTGTGCGCACATCCGCAAAGTCCAGGTTTATTAAACCGGGGATAGTAATCAATTCGGAGATGCCCTGGATGCCCTGGCGAAGCACATCATCCGCGATGCGGAAGGCATCCTGCAGCGCGACGTTTTTGGTCACAATTTGCAGCAGCCTATCGTTTGGAATAACGATCAGAGTGTCGGCGTGCTCCTTGAGACGCATCGCGCCTTCTTCCGCCGCTTTCGCGCGATGGTTGCCCTCAAAGCTGAATGGGCGGGTGACAACGCCGATGGTGAGCGCGCCAATTTCCTTGGCAATTTGGGCGACAACTGGCGCGGCGCCTGTGCCTGTTCCACCGCCAAGGCCAGCTGTAACGAAGACCATGTCGCTGCCTTTCAGCACTTCATACAGTTCTTCGGCGGACTCTTCCGCGGCTGCCTGTCCGATTTTGGGGTCACCGCCAGCTCCGAGGCCGCGCGTCGATTTCTCGCCAATCCGCACGCGCGTTGGCGCGCTGGATTTTAGCAGCGCCTGGGCATCGGTATTGATCGCGATGAATTCAATCCCCGAGAGACCTTCGGCAATCATGCGATTGATGGCATTGCAGCCGCCACCGCCGACGCCTACTACTTTGATTCTTGCATTTACTTCAGTCTGTTTAGCATCCATTTTGAATCTCCTCTTGAATTACGAAAATTATGGTAATAGTTTCCCAAGCCAGCTCTTTATCTTCTCCGCTTTGACATCGATTGGCTTTTTGGATTTTCCAGAATGCTCCGTCGCAATCTGGTTAGTCTCACTCATCAATATTGCCCACTGCAGCAGACCAACGCTGGTAGCAAACGCAGGCGTACTGATTTGGTCTGTCAACCCCACCATTTTCTCTGGTTTGCCAATCCGGGCGGGTAGCCCGGTTACGCGGGTAGCCAGTTTTCGAATTCCCGGCAGCAAACTGCCGCCGCCCGTCAGGACGAGGCCGGCAGGCAGCATACCATCATACCCGGAGCGTTTGATTTCCTTGTGGACAAGCATGAAAATTTCCTCCACGCGGGCTTCGATAATATCCGTTAATTCCCTGCGGGAGACTTTGCGACTCTGTTCTGAGCCGAAGGACACAATATTGAAGCTTTCATCTTCCGGAATTTCTTCCAACACCGCGTAGCCGTGGTGTAGTTTGACTTCTTCTGCCACTTCCACTGGCAGCCTCAAGCCTTGGGCGATATCCGATGTCACATGTCCACCGCCGACGTTTAAAACATTCGTATACCAAACGTCCCCATCGATATAGATTGCCAGGTTGGTCGTTCCGCCGCCCAGGTCGACAACTGCCACGCCCATGGCGCGTTCAGAATCGGAAAGCACCATCTCGCCGGCAGCCAGCGGATTCAACACAAACTGCGAAACCTCGATGCCTGCCATTGACACGCACTGCCGCAGGTTTTCGACCGTGGACGCTGAAGCGGTGATGATGTGCGCTTCCACTTCCATCCGGAAGCCGTGCATACCGACAGGTTTGCGGATGCCGTTCTGCCCGTCGACTGTGAATCCGCGCTGAATTACGTGGATGATTTCGCGGTCGTGAGGGACGGCAACAGCCTGAGCTGAATCCAGGGCGCGGTAAACATCATCCTGGTCGATGACCCGTCCAGAAATACCCACGACGCCGCGGCTGTTCATGGAGCTTACGTGTGAACCTGCCAGGCTGACCAGCGCGCTATTAATCTCGTAACCCGAGGTGCGTTCAGCCTTCTCAATCGAGCGCGCGATGGATTGCGAAGCCGAGTTTATGTCCACCACTGTCCCTCTGCGAATGCCCTGGGAGGGTTCGATCCCAACGCCCAGGATGCGCAGGTTCGTTCCATTTTCGACGCGGGCTACCAGTGTACAGATTTTTGAGGTTCCAATATCAAGTCCGACGACAATTGGTTCTTCCATGTTAATGCTCCAATCGATAATAAGGTGCGTGCAAATATTCGAGGTTGATCAAAACAGGTTGCAAGTTTCTTTCCAACAAGTCCGCGACAATTACCTGGTATTCTGCCAGTTTCATGTCGATATCTTCCGGGTCAGTTCCAAGAAATACTTGCCAACCATTAGGGTCCGTCCAGCCTAATCCATTTTCAGCGCTGTACAGCAGCGCGGTACCTGGAGGCAGTATTGGGCGCAGCTTAAGCACCATCTCCACGAACTGAGGGTCAACCGAAGGTGTTGGCGCGGCAGGTGTTTCCGGGGTCGCCGCTTCTCCCGCAGGTGCTGCGTCCTGTTCGGTCAAGTACCCTAATGGACGGGGTGGTTCTCCGCTGGCGTGAACGACCAGCGGAATGCTGGCTTCTCCTCGTACTGGAAAGGTGTAACCTTTTTCGTCCACCCAGAAGAGCGGTGTGTCATTTTCTACCCAGGTTATGGCAGGAATGCGTTCGTTCACGGACACGTTCACAACTGCCGGGAAAGCGACGGCTACTTCCGCGGAGTCTATATCGGGAAATGCCGCAACAATCTTTTCTTTGATTTGGTCCGGGGTGATTTTGATGATTTGCGTTCCTTCCAGGTCGATCGTATCCAGAATCTCCTGCGCGGAAACCCGCATCGCGCCGCTCAGGTTGATAGCTGAAACCATAAACGTGGGAGAGGAACTGACCAGGTAGATGCCAATGCCTGCCAGGATTGCCAACAGCGCCGAAGCCAACCGCCAGCTGAGCCTGACCATTGGCAATGAAGGCAGACCGATTTCGGTGCCCGAGTTTTCAGAGGGCACGTAAAACTTGCGCCGGTGCTGCGTGTATGCCGCGGAGCTTGGTTTTGCCATGTTCAGGTCCGCCCGCCGGACCGTGACTCGCGCTGAACTTTCGGCATTGCGTTTGGAATACTTATCCGGCTGCGGAATTGGTTTTCGGCGCGCGGGCTCAATCGTTCGTCGCGCTCTTACCTGATCCGCTCTGGTCATATTCTCGTAACGAGATGCCATCTTAGTACCTAATCCTCATATTTTCGAATCGTCGCGTCCTGGTCTGCTTTCCGTTCCAGGGCTAGCGTGATCAGGCGGTCAACCAGGTCCGGATATTCCAGCCCCGAGACTTTCCATAATTTTGGATACATGCTGATGCTGGTGAAGCCTGGCATGGTATTGATTTCACTCAGGAAAAGTTCACCGGTCGTTCTATCCAGCAGAAAATCCACGCGTGAAAGTCCCGCTCCGTCCACCGCGCGATACGCCCGCAACGCGTATTCCTGAATAGCGCGGGTCATCTCCGCATCAAAAGGCGCGGGAATGATTGTCTCCGGGTCACCGCTCAGATATTTATCCTTGTAGGTATAGAAATCATCCTCCGGGATTATTTCTCCTGGCACAGAAACGATGGGAGTATCGTTTCCAAGAACGCTGATTTCTATTTCACGGGCGTTTATGCCGCGCTCTACCAAGACGCGCCGATCAAAACGGGCGGCTTTCTTTAGCGCTGCCTCAAGTTCTGCGCGATCGCGGGCTTTACTGATACCCACGGAAGACCCCAAATTGGCGGGTTTCACGAAAAGTGGGTAGGCAGAAATAGATTCTGAACGAGCGATGACCTCTTCCAGATAATCATTGATTTGGCCGCGGCTAAAAACCCGATAGGGAAGCACGGGAATCCCGGCATTTTGAAGAAGGTCTTTACAGACCGCTTTGTCCATGCAGGCCGCTGAAGCAAGCACCCCCGCGCCGACGTAGGCACAGTTCAGTATTTCGAATAAACCCTGGATGGTGCCGTCTTCCCCAAATGTGCCGTGCAAAACGGGGAAGATTACATCCAACTCGGCCAGCAAGTTTAAATTGGCGGCTTTACGCTGATAGAGGCCCACTTTTCCTTGCGTGTTGAGCAGGCTGACTTCGTACAAATTGCTGGTGTCGCCGCTTTCGAATGCTTTCAAGGCATCCGTGCCGCTTAGCCACACGCCTTCCAAGGTAATGCCGATTTCAAGCACATTGTACTTGGCTGGATCCAGGACATCCAGAACGGAACGGGAGGATCGGAGCGATACAGCGTGTTCCCCTGAACGGCCGCCAAAAACTAATCCAAGATTCAACTTAGGCTTTGTCATTAAATTCACCTATCAACTCAATTTCCAGTTCAAGCTGGACGTCAAATTTTTCTTTCACGGTTTTCTGCGCTAAGCGGATTAGCTTCAGGTATTCCTCAGCGCTGGAATTTCCGTCATTGACGATGAAATTCGCGTGCAAACCGCTGAAGCGCGCATGTCCGTCTTGCAGTCCTTTCAGACCAGCAGCCTCAATCAGCCTTCCGGCGTAATCCCCGGTGGGATTTTTGAAGGTTGAGCCAGTAGAAGCGCCGGTTGGCTGAGTGGCCTGGCGTTTTTCTGACATCTCCGTCAGCGTTTTCCAAGCCGCCTCCCGCGAACTTCGCTCTGCTTTCAGAGTTGCCGAGAGAATCAGAACTTCTTTCTTTTCCCGTTTTAAATAGCTGCTTCGGTAAGCGAATTTGAGGTACTCTGCTGTCAGGGTCAGCTCTCCCTCGTTTCGCAGTAAAGCCTGGATGGAGATGAGCGACCGGGAAATATCCGAACCAAAGGCTCCCGCATTCCCATACACCGCGCCGCCAACCGAACCGGGCACGCTGCCGGCCCACTCAAGACCGCTTAGCCCGCGTAGAGCGCTTTGCCGGGCAATATTGCTGAGATTCGCGCCACTTTCGGCAAAAATCATAGGCGGTGTTTGTTGCGTGTTAATCCGAATGTTGTGGCAGTGGTTCAGCAGGATGACGCCCTGGTAACCTTTGTCGCTCACCAGGATGTTCGAACCGCTTCCGATCAATTTGAACGGCACATCCAGGCTCCACAGCACGTTAGCGGCTTCCCGCATTTCATCTAAGGTATTGACTGCGATTAATCCCAGGGCAGGACCTCCCACGCGAGATGTGGTGTAGTTGGCCATACGCACGTTTTCCTGTAATCGCGCGCCAAATGTTTCCTGGAGTTTACGGATTGGAATGCTCATAAAGCAGCCTCCCCGTTTTCCCTGAGGATTTTTTCCCGCAGTAACGCGCAAATTTGAGGACCTTTTCCCGCGCTGAGGAAGACGATGACATCATTACCACTTAACTGCTGGCTGAGTGTATCCACGAGCGCGGTGTAATCGGGAATGTATTGGGCTTTCCCCTGCGGCATCAGCTCAACAATTGCCTGGGGGGTAAAGCCATCGTCTGACTCGCGTGCCGCGTAAATCCGGGTAATGAGGACCGAGTCAGCCAAATCCAGCGCGCGCGCGAATTCAGCTTGCAGAGTTTCGGTGCGAGTAAATGTGTGCGGTTCCCAAACAGCCCAGATTTTTTTGTGTGGAAATAGGTCCCGAGCGGCGCTTAGGGTCGCGCGGATTTGGGTGGGATGGTGTCCGTAATCGTTTATCAGAACTTCACCAGCGCTTTCGAGCGCGATATCAAAACGGCGTTCGGTGCCAGCATAATCAGCCAATGATGGCGCGCCTTTGGCTGCGCTGCCGCCTAAAACGTCGATAACCGCGAGCGCGGCAGTGGCGTTGGCGACATTATGCTTCCCGGGTATGTGGAGAATAAAATCGCCCAGTTTTTCAGGCGCGCGGTGGGATCTATAACGCGTCAGGCTAAAGTGAGAGGCGTTTTCTTGCCAGGAGTAATTCGTAACACGGTAATCGCAGCCTTCATTGAAACCATAAGTAAGCAACGTGATATCCGGGCGCAGCTCACGTCTCAGCAGAGTGGCTACACCTGGGTCGTCGCCGCATAAAATCGTTTTTCCGTGTGGCACGGAGCAATTGATGAAGTTTTCAAAAGCGTCTATGTAATCCTGCATGCTTGGAAAGCAGTCGGGGTGGTCGTGTTCAATATTCGTCACGACCGACACCTGTGGGGTAAGCCCAAGGAACATGCGATCGTACTCATCGGCTTCGATCACAAAGTGCCTGCCAACATCCCAGCGGGCATTTGTGCCAAGCTCTTTGATTTCCGCGCCGACGATGAAACTGGGGTCATAGGTCAGCGCGTCCAGCATGCAAATAAGCATCGCGGTGGTCGTGGTTTTGCCGTGAGATCCCGCCACAGCTATGGTTTCTTTTCCCCAGGTAAGCTCGGAAAGGAAACCTTCTCGCTTGATTACCGGGATCCCGGCGGCGCGAGCTGCCGCGACCTCAGGGTCATCATCCCTCACAGCGGAAGAGCGTACGACCAGGTCTGCCTGTAGCGCAAGCTGGGGGTCGTGCCCGAGGACCACCTGCGCGCCGCGTTTGCTGACCATCTGGAAATAGGCGGAAGCTGTCAGGTCAGAGCCGGTCACCTGGTACCCCTTTTCAAGGAGCACGACGGCAATCGCTGACATGCCAGTTCCACCAATTCCAATCAAGTGCACGCGCTTCATCAGACAAAAGCTCCAATCAGCATAAAGAAAGCAATCACCATGGCGTAGTAGACCACCGGAACGTTCATGTAGGTTGGGAAGGCAGACGCGAGGATTTTCGCGGCGTTCTGTCCCATTTCGGATGCCATATCGGGCGCGGTGATTGCCTTGAATGGGTAATTCGCTTCCGCCATGAAAAACCAAAGCGAGCTAACGATGATGTAACCATTGATTCCACCCAACAACCCGCCCGCAAGCATGTCGCGGAAGGGCCCGCGCTGAAATCGTATGTTCTCCGCAAAACGGCGCAGGTTTGGGGTCTGATAACCAGCAAAAGCACAGACCACAATGACGATCGTGCTGATCCAAAAGCGTTTGGAGCCGGTCAGGTCACCAAAGATTCTGGGAATGACCACTTCAATCGTAAAGAGCGCCAGAATGCTGGACGCGCAGACCACGATTTCTTTTCCGAAACCGCGCATCGCGCCAATCAGGACGAACAAGGCGACAAGAACGTAGAAGAGGACACTCAGGCTGATCATTGTTTGCGCTCCAGTTTCATGCTCCAGCCATTTCGAACAGCAGCTCCGATATCGCGAGCGCCGCATTGGGATTGGCGAGTGCGGTCATCGCGGCGCTCATAACCGCCAGGCGCTGCGGGTCTGCCATCAAGGATGTAATTGTGCGCAGCAAGCTGGTTTTGAGAGTTTCATCCTCCAACAGCAGCGCCGCTCCGCGCTCAACCAGGTAATCCGCGTTTACCTTCTGATACTTCCAAGCGTAGGGGTAGGGCACCAATATCGCGGGCAGGCCAAAATAGGGATACTCGCCCAAAATAGATGCCCCGGCCCTGGAGACAACCAGATCCGCGCAAGCCAAAGCCGCGCCCATCTCGTGCAGATATGGGAATGCCTGGTAACGAGGACTGAGCTGGTTGGTATGCTTTTGAATATCTTCCCAGTCCAGGTGCCCAGTCAGGTGGATTACCTGATATTTGTTAATCAGCTCCGCGGCAATTTCCATCACTGCCTGGTTGATAGAGCGGGCACCGCTGCTGCCGCCCAAAAAAAGTATTGTTTTGATTTGAGGGTCAAAACCGAAGTAAGCCTGCGCTTCAGCTTTTTGCCATTTTTTGAGTTCTTCTCGTAACGGATAACCTGTCACCGTGATTTTCTCCTGATGATTAAAAAACCTGCGTGATTCATCCACGCTGACCGCGATGCGGCTGGCAAAACGGGCCAGCACCTTGAGGGCGAGTCCTGGCTCGATATCCGGAACAAAGAGCAAAGACCGACGCCTGAGCCCTGCCACTGCCATCGGGATGGCAACGTAGCCTCCCGTGAAAAGGAGCGCGTCCGGATTGAACTCCTTGAGCAGCTGACGGGATTTCCAGTAGCCTTTCCAGAGCCGCAGCAGGTTGCCAGGCAGCTTTCGGAGAGAAACCCCATGCACGCCTGCGGCAGGCACGGCCTTAAAAGGAATTCCGGCGCGTTCCACCAGCGCTTTTTCCATGCCGCCTTCACTACCGATCCAAAGGAGCGTGTGAGCGTCATTCCTGAGAGTTTCCGTAACGGTCAGCGCCGGATACACTCCGCCACCTGTCCCGCCCGCGCAAATCAACAATCGCACTGGTCTGGCTCCTTTCCGCAGTTTCTTTTGCCACGCCGCGCCTGGCAACGTTCATCACTATTCCAAGTGCGCCCATCGTCGCCAGCATGCTCGAGCCGCCGGCGCTGATGAGCGGCAGGGCGTTGCCCGTAAACGGGAACAAGCCCACAATTACGCTGATATTCATCAAAGCCTCTAGGGCAATCCAGCTGGTGAGCCCGAAGCTTATCAGCGAACCAAGCTGATCCGGGGCGCGTTTGGCAATTACCATTCCACGCCAAAGCAACAGCACGTACAGCGTTACGACCAAAAACGAGCCAAGCAGACCTGTTTCTTCCGCGATTACCGCAAAGATGCTGTCAGTATGCGGCAGGGGCAGGCCGGTAAATTTTGTGTCAGCTTCTCCGATCCCAACGCCGAACATACCGCCTTTGATTATGGCTTCATAGATGCGCTGCACGTGGTATGAACTGCCGGTGAGGTCTTTGAGGCCGCTCAGATAGTCGCTGATGCGCGCCTGACCAGTGCGAGAGATGGAGACAACAATGGCGCCGATGCCGCCGACAAATACCACAAAAATCAACAATTTCTTGAGGTCGCCACCAGCCAGGAAGAAAAGCAAAATGCCAAGCAATACGACCGTCGCAGCTGCGCTTAAATCCGGTTGAAGGACGATCATGCCGGCTGTGACGCCTACAATCAAGAGCAATGGCAGCAAGCCATCTCCCAGGAGGTTCATTGTGTCGTGGTGCGAGGAGAGCCAGAAAGAAAGGTAAAGAATGATGCCAAGTTTGGCGAATTCCGAAGGCTGGAAAGAGCCTTCGAAGAGCGCGCGGCTGGAATTGAACCGCACATCGTTTCGGATAAGCACAACCAACAGCAAAATCAGGACTACTGCCAGAGCCCAGAGAACAAAGGGTTTATAAATGCGGTAATCAATAAAGCTTAACCCCACAGCCATTCCAATGGAGAGCAGTACCCACATAATCTGACGCGTGAAGAGGTAGGTTGGTTTCTCACCCATACGCAAAGAGGCATCCAGGCTGGTGGAATATACCATTAGCAGCCCGATCACCAACAAGCTGGCAATAATCAGCAGCATCGGAACATCAAACGGCAGTTTGGATGCGCTGCTCCGACGCGCAGCCGGTTTCACGAAATCATTGGTCACAGCGCGTTCACCCATTGTCTAAAGTACTCTCCTCGTTCCTCAAAATCTTTGAAGGCGTCGTAGCTGGTGCCGCCTGGGGAAAGCAATACTGCATCGCCTTCCCTTGCAAGTTCCGCGGCTTTTTGCACCGCTTCCTGCAGGCTTTCGCAGCGGGTAATGGTCTGTAAACTTTCGTTTGGTTTTATTGGTCCAAGCGCTTTCTGGATTAATTCCGCGGCTTCGCCAAACAAAACCACGTCCCGCACGCGCTTATGCGTCAGCTCTGCCAGCTTTTCCCAGGGCAAGTCTTTATCCCTGCCGCCCAACAGCAGAACAAGCGGGCTGTCAAAGGACTCCAGCGCGGCCAAAGTGCGCTCAGGGGCGGTAGCAATTGAATCGTTGTACCAATCCGCGCCGCGAGCGTTCCGTACAAACTCCAGCCTGTGTGGGACTCCGGTAAAGTCTTCCACAGCGCTCTGAATTGCTGGCAGCGCCAACGAAGCCGCAGCGGCAGCAGCGCAAGCTGCCAGAACGTTGCTGATGTTGTGCTGCCCACGCAATTGAATCCAATCCAGAGGCAGCATTTTGAGCTGCTGCCGGTCAATCTGCAGCCAGATAGAGTCTTTCTGGATGTAGGTGCCGTTCTGATTCCCGTCAGGGCGATTGAAACCGAAACTAATCAGGTCGCTCTTCAACTGCGTTGAAAGGTCCCACGAGCCGGCATCATCACGATTCAGCACTGCCACATCACCCTGATGCTGGTAATGCAAAATGCGGGCTTTGGCTGCTGTATAAGCCTGCATGGTTCCATGTCTATCCAGATGGTTCGGGGTGATGTTCAGGACCACCGCTACCTGCGGAGAAACTGTCATCAGCTCAAGCTGGAAGCTGGAAAGCTCGAGGATAACCAGGTCGTCTTCATGCATTTCCGCAACCTGGTCTATCAAGGGATTGCCGATATTGCCGCCGACCCAGGCGCGGCGCGGGCTGTTTTTCATCTCGTAATACAAACGCGCCATCAATCCAAGCAGGGCAGTGGTGGTGGTTTTTCCCGCTGAACCGGTGATGCCTACGATGGGAGCCGGACAGGCTTCCATAAACACCTGCGAATCATTGGAAAGCTTTATCCCCCGGCGGGATGCTTCCTGCAAAAAGGGAATGTTGAGCGGTACACCGCCAGAAACGCAAACTAAATCCGCGCCTTCTAGCAATTCCATCGGATGGCAGCCCAGGCAGAGTTCCACGCCGCGTTCCTGCAAAGACAGCGCGTCTGCCGATAACGCTTCGGGACCGTGCAAGTCTGTAAGCACCACGCGCGCTTTCTGACCCACTAGGTAGCTTGAGAGAGCGGTTCCCTGGCGGGCGGCTCCCAGAACGATGACTTTTTTATCCATCCAGTCTTTCATAATCATCCTAAAAAGGTTAGCGCGAAACCGAGCATTGCCCCGATAAGGCCAATCAACCAAAAGCGCATCACAATCTGGTTCTCCTGCCAACCCAGCATTTCGAAGTGATGATGGATAGGTGACTTTTTGAACACACGCTTACCGTGGGTCAGCTTAAAGTAGGAAACCTGAATGATGACGCTGAGCAATTCCGAAACAGGGATAATGGCGATAAGTGGAAGGAAAACCCAGCGCCCGGTCATCAGCGCGACCACTGCTAACATCGCGCCCAAAGCCTGGGAGCCGGTATCTCCCATCATGAGTTCAGCTGGCTTCACGTTGAACCACAAGAAACCTGCCAACGCGCCAACGATGCAGAAGCAGAAACGCGCCAGATAGACTTGACCCTGAAAGATAGCGATGATGCCGTACATGCCGAACATAGTCATGCAAATCATGCCAGCGAGACCATCAATTCCGTCTGTGAAGTTCACCGCGTTCGCCATCGCGACGATAATGAATGCCGCTATCGGAATGTACCACCACCCAAGGTTCAGCGGAACCGCGGAGGTCGGCCAGTATAAATTGGGGACAATCAGCAGTTCTTTAAGGCTGTAAGCTATGGCAATGGCTACAACAGCTTGCAGCGCGAACTTGGTGCGCGCGCTCATGCCCAAACCACGACGAGGACCGCGAATACCTTCCCAGTCATCTACCGCGCCAATCAGCGCGAACAGCCAGAGGGTTGCCAGCGGGACAAAAATGGATGAACCAAACAGCCGTGACCCAAACAGCGAGACCGCATTCAGGATGACGGTCAGGATGGTAATCGGGATCAGGAACATGAAACCGCCCATGGTGGGGGTGTTCATCTTCGCCAAGTGGGATTCCGGCACATCCATGCTGATAATCTTGCCGATTTTCAGGTGTTTTAATAGCTTGATGAATGGCGAACCCCAAATCACCGTAAGCAAGAAACTGAAACCGCTGATGGCTATTGCCAGGGATGATCCACGCATCAGGAAACAACCTCCAGACTTGCCACGATCAGGTCCATGCGCATGGCATGGGAACCTTTAATCAAGGCAATATCATGTTCTTTTAAGTTATCTTTGAGGTAGAGGGCAGCTTCGCTTTGGTCAGAGAACCAATGAATTTTGCTTGGCGAAAAACCACTCTCAATCGCGGCCTTTTGCGTTTTTAGACTGCGCTGACCAACGAGCACTATTTCATCCGCTATCTGAGCCGCGCGAATGCCGACCCTTTGGTGCCCGTCTTCCTCGTATTGACCCAGCTCCAGCATGTCGCCTAGAACTGCGACTTTCCTTCCGGTCAGGTCATCCAATAGGTTAAGAGCCGCGAGGGTGGAATCTGGAGAGGCATTGTAAGTGTCATCAATCAATAACGCGCCCGAAGCGGTCTTTGTGGTGGCAATCCGAAGTTGAAGATTGCTGGTCTTAAGGGCATAGAAAATCCAATCCCACGAGAAACCAAGGCTGAGCGCAGAGGCAGCGGAGCGCAGCATAGTGTAGACAGAATGCCGGCCAATCAAGGGGGCAGTCAGGTAGAAAGAGTCTTCCTGGTGGTGGATGCGGCAGCGGATGCCCTCCAGACCCATGCTCTCGATTTGGTCAGCCCAAAGGTCAGCCTGTGGGCAGAGCCCGTAGGTAAAAACGCGCGCTTTGGTCTTGGCGGCCATAGCAAGCACACGTTCGTCGTCGTAATTAAGAATGGCCACGCCCACTGGCGCGGCTGGGAGCGCCTGCACGAGCTCAGATTTGCCTTCCGCGATGACTTCGATTGAACCAGCGCGTTCAGCGTGCACCGTGCCTATGTTCGTCACAATTCCAATCTGGGGGCGAGCAATATCGCAGAGCAGTTTGATTTCTCCGGGAACGTAGAAACCCATCTCCAATACCGCGACCTCGTGCTCCTGAGTGAGCTTCAACAGCGATAGTGGCATTCCGATTTCGTTATTCATGTTGCCTGGATTTTTAAGCGTAACCAGGCGCTTGGAGAGTACGTTTGCTGTCAATTCTTTGGTGGAGGACTTGCCAACGCTGCCAGTAATCCCAATCACCTTGATATCGAATTGGCTGCGCCAGTATGCCGCGATTTTCTGCAAGGCGAGCAGAACATCATTGGTCAGTAGGCTAAAAGGCGCTTGACTTGGAACTTGTGGGTCCGCAGCGCCAAGGTCAACAATTGGGTAAGCGCTCTGAATGGGGTGGTCAATCACCGCCAGGCTGGCTCCCTGGGCAAACGCGTCATCCACATAAAGGTGTCCATCCGTCTTTTCTCCGCGCAGCGCGAAGAAAATGCTGGATTCGCTCACCGCCCGTGAGTCAATATAGGCATCTGGAAGCCGGAAATCAAGCTCGCCAACCCCATGCCCAAGCAGGGCTTTCAGGATATGTTGGAGGGTTAGCATTTTATCTGTCCTCCACAGAAGCCTGCAAACGAATTTGGTCTGGCGGGATATCCATCAAAACCACCAGGTTTTGCACAACTTTGGAGAACACCGGAGCGGCAACTTCCGAACCCCAGATACTGATGGACGGTTTCTCCAGCCAGACATATACCAGGAATTTTGGATCTTCAGCCGGTCCCCAACCAACGAATGACGTGTTGGTTACCGAGCTGGTATACCCAAAGGGAGTAGGGATTTCGGCAGTGCCGGTTTTGCCGGCGACGGTATATCCTTCGACCAGCGCAATAGAGGATTCCTCTTCAAGAGAAGTCACCAGCATGCGGGTCAGCATTTCCGCGGTTTCGGCCTTGATGGGGTTGCCGACGATGACGGGATTGATTTCGTATTGATGTCCGTCGATGATGATGGCTTTTACGATATGCGGCGCCATCATCCGCCCCTCATTGGCTACCGCGCCGATTGCCATGGCCATCTGGATGGGGGTCACCGAGATGCCCTGACCAAACGAGTTGGTTGCCAGGTCCACCTCATACCACTGGTTGTCGCCAGGCAATTTCAAAGGCCAATGCGATTCACCCCCAAGGTCGATTCCGGTATTCCGGTCGAACCCAAAATTTTTCAAATAGGTATAAAACCTGTCCGCGCCGAGCTGGGTGGCAATCCAGGTAAGGCACACATTCAAGGAGTGCTGCATACAGCCGGTCATATCCTGATCGCCCCATGCGCCGTAGTTCCAGTTGGTAATCGTACTGCCGCCAACCATAATCGAACCGGTATCTGTAAAGATAGTGTCGGGTTTCACTGCGCCGGCATCCAGGGCGGATGCCATCGTGATGACCTTGAAAACCGAACCGGGTTCGTAGGTCTCGCTGATCGGTCTGTTGAACGGCGTGCTGCCGGGGAAAACCTCCCCCTGGGTCCAGTAATAATTGGGGTCCATCCTGGGAGTGGTCGCCATCGCGATGATACTGCCATCTTCTGGATTGTAGACCACGATCGTGCCGGATTCCGCTCCAGACCAATCGATGGCTTCCGCGAGTTGATCTTCCACCATAGCCTGAATTTCGCGGTCAATGGTCAAAACCAGGCTGGCGCCAGGCGGGATATCTTCGACCGATGTGATTTTCTGAGGATCAAAGGGCGTATACACTTGCTTGGGCGTACCAGCCAACATATCGTTGTAGGACTCTTCCACGCCGTAATACCCACGGCCATCGCGGCGGTCCAAAAAGGCATAGAAACCGAGCAAATTTGCCGCTACGTCTCCTTCGGGGTAGCTTCTCTTGTTATAAGGCGTCCAAATAAGCCCTTCAAGGCTTGGGCGCGTTTCGTTTCTGCCAATATCACGATTTTCGTAATCGTCTTCGATCAGTTCAAGCTGCTCAATTTTTTCCTTTTCGACAAAGGAGTCGAGCACTATGTACAGTTTTTTGTTGTCTATTGCTTCGGTTTTGGCATGCACCAAGGTTTCGCTGTAATCCAAACCGAGGACGCTGCTTGCCACAGCCGCGATGGTTTCCGGTTGAGCGATGCTTCGCAAGTCCAGTCCGACCTCGTAGACGGTTTCGTTGCCAGCCAGCAACCTTCCCTGGGAATCGTAGATGCTTCCCCTTTCAGGGTAGATTGTTTGCGTTACACCGACGAGATTCTTGCTGTTCTCCAGGATGACCTGCGCCGCAGGAATGTTTTGGATGCTGACCATTCTGACGCCCACGCCGCCCGATAGAAGAACAAAAATCAAGAGGATCAGGATGTAACGAGTCCAGGATGTATTGTTCATGGCTGTGCCTCCTGAGTGCTTTCAACGGAGTCGGGCAGCTGCGTCAGTTGCTCAGCCAACCAATCCCAAAGGGAGGATGTGAATTCCGGCAGGATGGAGGGGCTGGGGATTTTATCAACGTTTGGCGCGGGTGCCAGCACAAAACTCTCGGGACTGTAGCCTGGCACCTGAAGGTAAACTGCTTGCGCGGGGTCACGTTGAACCATGTTCAGAGCCTTTGCCCGGTCGCTCATCACACGGGCGGAGGAGGCATATGCCAACTGGGAGGCGAGGTCGTTTATTTCCAGTTCCAACGCGCTCACTGTAAATTCCAGTTTTTGGATTCTGCGCCCGGTTACGGCCGCCTTGCCACTGAGAGACAAGTAGACTCCCGCGATAGCAGCGATGCTCACAAGAATCAGCAGAAAAATGCCAATCCACTGCAGTTGTAGACGCCAGGGGGCTTGCTTATATGCTTGAATGATGTTCTTAGTTTTCATAGTCGTAAGGCTGCAGATTCTATGCCATTTCCGATAACTTTTCTGCCACTCTCAGTTTTGCGCTCCGTGCGCGGGTGTTTTCCTTTTTTTCCAAATCTCCGGCTTCTACCGGGTGAGGGGTGATAATTCTGATACTCGCGCGATGCCCGCAGGTGCAGACTGGCTGCTCTGGTGGGCATATGCAGTCCCGGCTTTCCCGCTGAAAGGCATGTTTGATGATGCGATCTTCCAGCGAATGGAAAGAAATTACCGCTATCCGCGCGTTTGGCTGTAAAAGTGCGATGAGCTGCGGTACAGCTTGTGCAATAACTGCCAATTCATCGTTGACGGCAATCCGCAGCGCTTGAAAAGTTCTGGTAGCAGGATCTTGCTTTTCCTGCGTTCTACCTAAGACTGACCGCGCTATGCCTGCCAGTTCGGAGGTGGTTTGAAGCGGTCTGGCGCGCACAATCGCCCTGGCAATTCGCCGCGAAAAACGTTCCTCGCCGTACTTCCAGAGAATTTCCGCCAGTTCCTTTTCCTCCAGGTGGTTTACCAGGTCTGCCGCGCTCGGTCCGCTGCTTGGGTCAAAGCGCATATCCAGCGGTCCGTCCTGTCGGAAAGAAAATCCGCGCTCCGCTTCATCCAGCTGCATGGAGGACACTCCCAGATCCAGAAGAATGCCGTCCACCTTTTCCCAGCCAAGCTCGCGCAGGAATTCGCCGCTGTGCAAGTAAGAGCCGTACCGGACAATCGCGCGATCGCCATAAGGGGCCAGCTTGGCGCTGGTAAGAGCGACTGCGCGAGGATCCAGGTCTATGGCAAGCAGGGCTCCATCAGGAGCGCTGGCTTCCAGAATGCCGCTGGAATGCCCACCCGCGCCGGCTGTGCAGTCCAGGTATTTCCCCGGGCTGAAGGGCGCAAGGTAACTCAGAATTTGTTGGTAAAGTACAGGTAGGTGATGGGGTTCATCCCCCATTCCCACGGTCATCAATGACCTCTGGTTGAAATATTGTAAGCAGCCCAGCGACTGCTGTCTTTTTCTGCTCCACCATTTTTCTGTTTTTCCAATTGCCAAAGCTCCATCGCCCAGATTTCGACATTCTCGCCGTTGCCCACCAGCATGCAGGAGGATGTGATTTGCGCCGCCTCTCTAAGGAAAGCAGGCAGCAGAATTCGGCCGGCGGTATCATAGCTCAGCTCGACAGTATTGGAAAAGAATTTTCTGCGCAGCGCGCGGGATTCGGGATCGGTGACAGAAAGCGCATTGATATTTTCCGCCATGCGTTCGTAATCGTCCCGGGGATAAGCGATTAGATTGGAGTCGAAGCCCAATGTCACAAAAAAACCCTCGGGGGCTTGTTCCCGGAAGTCGGAGGGGACGGTGAGTCTCCCTTTCGCGTCGATGTTGTGGTCAAACTGTCCTAAGAACATAAGTTCTATTTCCCTTTTAATCGCGAAACGCTGGGATGGTTCCAGCGCTCCAAATGACACTTCGTGACACTTTATGACATTATTTCCCACATTATAGACCCTTTCTGGTGAAAATGCAAGGGTTTTGGCACACAAATTGCAGATATTTTCTGATTTTTCGGAGGATTAATGGCAGTTTGCAGCTTGCTTCCCACTTATTAAGTAATTCAATCTTATTGGGTGATTCATCTTGTGGATTACCCCTGCGCATGCAGAATAAATGGGCTAGTTTTTGCTTTATAATGGGGTCAAATGACACCACCTGGAATTCTTAACGACCGCTACCAATTAATCGAGCCCCTTGGGACAGGGGGGATGGCGCTCGTATATAAAGCTAAGGACCTGATGCTTGAACGCTTTGTCGCGGTGAAGGTCCTCCGCGAGGATTTTTCAGTGGATGCCGCCTTTCGGGAACGCTTCCGACAAGAAGCCAAAGCCGCAGCAAACCTTTCTCATCCCAATATCGTGACCGTGCACGATTTTGGACTGGATCAGAAACACCTTTTCATCGTAATGGAATTTGTTCCTGGCACAGACCTGAAGACGCGCATCCGTGAAAAAGGCCGGTTTGAGGTTCAAGAAGCGCTGGAGTTGATGTCCCAGGCCTGTCTGGGTGTGGGGTACGCGCACAGGGCAGGTTTGGTCCATTGCGATATCAAACCCCACAATATGCTGGTTAGCCCGGATGGGCGCGTTAAGGTGACTGATTTTGGCATTGCCAGAGCTTTGGCGACAATTTCGCCAGAGGAACGCAGCGACGTGGTGTGGGGCTCTCCGCTCTATTTTTCGCCGGAACAAGCCTCAGGATTACCGCCTTCCCCTGCTTCGGATGTGTACTCGCTGGGTGTGATTTTGTATGAAATGTTGACCGGCCAGCTGCCCTTCAATTCGTCGGATGCGGCTGAGTTGGCGCGTATGCACCGCGAAGGGCGGCCAGTACCTCCCCGCGCTCTCAATCCTGAAATCCCTAAACCTCTGGAAGACATCATCCTGAAAGTGCTCTCAAAGGAACCCTCCGCGCGCTATCGCACAGCGGATCAATTGGGGAGGCTGTTGACTGGGATGCAGGCTTACAAAACAAACGCTGCTCCAGTCCCGGCAATTAGTCCGACAACCATGCCGCAGCAGGAAGCAGCCTTGCCTGTTCTTGAACCCGCGCAAACAGCTCTGAACGCATCAGCGCCTACGCTTAGCTCTGGCAATGATATCAGGCCAGAAAGAAAGAGCCCGGATTGGGGAACGCTTCTGCTCTGGCTGCTTGCCTCCTCGGCTATGTTTGGCTTGATTCCTTTCTGGCTGTATGTGTACCTGACTCTGAGACCGTGAGGCTTTCTATGCGCGCCACCATTTCCCCATCCATCCTGTCAGCTAACCTGGCAAATCTTATCCACGACTTACGGGAGTGTGAAAGCGCGGGCGCGGACAAAATTCATATCGATGTGATGGACGGGCGTTTTGTCCCGAATATTACTTTCGGACCGGTCATCGTAAAGGCTTGTAAACACGCCACCTCACTGCCATTGGATGTGCATTTGATGATTGTTGAGCCTGAAAAACATTTGGAAGCTTTTGTGGAGGCAGGCGCGGACGCCATCACCGTGCACTATGAGACCTGCCCGCATATTCACCGCACCTTGCAGCGCATCCGCGACCTGGGCGCGGCACCAGGAATAACATTCAATCCCGCCACGCCGGTGGACGGGTTGCGGTATCTTTCCGGAATGTTTGACCTGGTCTTGATTATGTCAGTCAACCCGGGTTTCGGTGGGCAGAAGTTTATTCCCTCCGCGCTTTCAAAGGTGCGCGACACGCAAAAGATGCTGATGGAAATTGGTTCAGAAGCGGTAATTCAGGTGGACGGCGGCATTGACGCGCAAACAATTGCAGCGGTTTATGAAGCTGGTGGGAGAGATTTCGTGGCAGGGACAGCGGTTTTTGGGCATCCCGGCGGCATCAGCGCTGGCATTGCCAGCCTGCGGCAGGCTTTGGTTAAATGAAAAAAAGCCGCGATAGCGACTTTTTATCAGTTTGCGTGTTAATTAATTGTATGCTTTGGTCAGGGTCTTAATACAGCGCGCGCACAAAACTTTGCGAACTTTCTTGCCGTTTTCGAACACTGTGATCCGCTGAAGGTTTGGGCGGAACTCGCGCCGGGTCGCGACAAGAGAGTGGCTGCGATTATGACCGAAACTGGTTGATTTACCACAATGATCGCACTTTGCCATCTCGATTTCCTTTCATACAGTATAATGTCGAGGTTGGGAAGGATTGACCGACCCAAGCAGTCGCTGATAATATCACACAATGGCACAAGAATCAAGGCGTAAATAGAGAAGAGAGATAACTGAATATGACAAGTCAGCAAAATCCATTAGGACGAATTTATATTCTCCCTCAGGCGATTAAATCCGTTGCTCGGCATGCTGCTCTGCAATCCTACGGCGTTATAAGCCTTGCCCCGGCCAACGTTTTCGAGGCCGCGGGTCAGCTTTTACGCAGGAATAACTCTTACGGCATCAACGTTACAGCAGATGATGAAGGTCTGTACCTGGATATAAACCTTGTCATCGAATATGGCCTGCGCATCAAGACGGTAACCGATTCTGTTGCAGAAGCTGTCAAGTACAACGTCGAAAAAACGATGGGAATCCCTGTAATTCGGGTGAACGTGCATGTGCGCGGTCTGAGAATCAGCAATCCGGATTAGGCATTATTATTTTATTGTTCACAGAGGTCTTATGAATGGAAAGTCGATAGCCATTCTAACCGAGACTGAGCGGCACCGCCTGGTGCAGTCTCCGTTGGATGGTGAAGGATTAAAACTATTATTAGAAGCCGGTCTCATCTGGCTGACAACGAACCAGCAGTATGTCAACTCTTTAAATGTTTTCCCTGTGCCCGATGGCGATACTGGCACCAATATGGTGCTCACCATGCAGGCGGCATTTACTGAGGCTGAATCTCAGGTAACAAAAAACGTCGGTGAGATGGCGCATACCTTCGCCCAGGGTGCGCTGATGGGCGCCCGGGGTAATTCAGGGGTCATCCTCTCCCAAATCTGGCGCGGTTTTTCACGCGCATTGGATCATTACGATAACATGGACAGCGCTTTATTCGTCAGGGCGCTGCAAGAAGCCCGCAATACAGCCTATAAAGGTGTTGTCCGACCGGTTGAGGGCACAATATTAACGGTTATCAAAGATATTACGGCCGCTGTGGAGACCCAGATAAGCGCTAATTCGAAACTAAGTGACTTGCTAATCACAATTGTCACTGCCGGTGATGAGAGCGTCAAACGCACCCCCGAACTGCTGCCGATTCTCAAACAGGCTGGTGTAGTTGATTCCGGCGGAACCGGGCTGTTTTATATCTTTGAAGGCATGCTGCGGCTGCTGGAAGGCAAGCCGCTGGATGTTTCCACTGCGGTTGTGAAGCCGCTTTCTGAATTGGACCTTGCCAATACCTTGGAAACCGTCGAGGAAGGCCAGGACTATGAAGTCGTGATTGACTTCACACCTCATCATGAATTTTCTCTCGAAGGATACTACAACGGTCTGAGTGAAATCGGCACGAGCATTCAGGTGGGCGAAGGGGACGGCATTTACCGAATGCATATCCACGTCCCGTTGGATAAACGCTATGAACCCATCGCTTATACCGAAGGTTTGGGCATCGTCAAGAAAATCGCGATGGAAAACCTGCAGGATCAGATGAATTCCAAGAAAGAAGATAGCGCGAAGATAAAGTTCGCGCCGGTCGCGCCCGGGCAGGTGGCGGTGGTGGCTGTCTCTCCCGGAGAGGGGCTGACCCGAATATTTGCCAGCCTTGGCGCTGCCGCGGTTGTTTCTGGCGGACAAACGATGAACCCGAGCGTAAAAGAAATCGTAGCCGCTTTTGAAAATCTTCCGACTGATAAAATAATCATTCTGCCGAATAATAAAAACATTATCCTGGCAGCGCAAAACGCCGCCAAGGTCAGTGTGAAACAAATCGCGGTGATCCCCACGCGCAACGCGCCCCAGGGTTTCGCGGCCATGCTGCGCTTACTCCCTGAAGGAACACTGTCGGAAAACGAAGAATCCATGAAAGAAGCAATCACCGAAGTGCACACGGGTGAGATTACCACCGCGACGCGCGACGTGACGATTGACGATGTGCATGTTGAGAAAAACAGCGTGATCGCTTTGCTGGATGGTAAGCTCATCATTTCCACGCATTCGATTGATGACGCGCTTGCCCGGCTGCTTTCCACCGCAAAAGTGGAGGATTTCGAGCGGATTACGCTTTTCTACGGGGAGGATATGATCCTCCCGCGCGTTAATCAGATGGTGGATAAAATCCGCGAGACCTACCCAGACCACGAAGTGGAAGTGCACGACGGCGGGCAGCCGTATTACCAACTCATCGTAGCGATTGAATAAAGTCCGAATATTTGAGGAAGCCGGCGTTTGCGCGCCGGTTTTTTTTGTTGGGAGATTGCTTCTCTCTAGGCGCTAAACTTGATTAATACAAAGGCTTTCCAGATCCATAATCGGGTATGATTATCCTCAAGTATGGCGAATATCACCGAGAAATACGCGAAAATCTTCCTCCTGGAAGCAGCAAAGGGTTACCAGGATAAAGTTGTGTATAAGGGCCTGCAGAGCCTGACTTCCACATGGTATTCCGATGCGCGCGAAGCAAGCTTGCCTGAAACGTTGATCGCGGAGGTTGCAGGAAAGCTGGGTAGTTATCACGAGCAAAGCGCGGCCGGTCGTCGGCAAACGCTCCTAGAAATTGGCAGCTTGCTGCAGATATCCAGTATGCGTGAACTTCCTGCGCCGCCAGCAGGCGAAAGCCCTTCCACGCTGGCTTCCGCGCCGCAGACTGAGCTGGAAAGCACGTCCAAAAGAAAGACATCCAATCAGGCATCCCGCAAGCTAAGCAGCGTGGTTTCGGCTGATACTGGCGCCATTGGGCTGAACGCGCCCGTGGTGAAAATCCGGGGAATTGGGGAAAAACAAGCTAAAAACCTGGAGAAGTTGAACGTTTTTACAATCAAAGATTTGCTATATCTGTTTCCGCGCCGTTATGATGATTATTCACAGTTGAAATCCATTCAGCAGCTACGTTATGGCGAGGAAGTAACCATTCTCGCGAAGGTAGTGGACATCAAGACCTTGCAAACCGGCAGGGGTAGGTTGGTCACCGAAGTCATCGTCTCAGATGCTACGGGGATGTTGCGGCTTGTCTGGTTTAACCAGACTTATGTGCAACGTTACCTGAAGCTGGGAATGTTCATCACCATCTCAGGAAAAGTAGAAACGAGCAGCGGCCGGCTGGCGATGTTTCACCCGGATTATGAGTCAGTTGACCAGCAGCAGTTGAATACCAATCGCATTGTGCCGGTCTATCCACTAAGCTCGCAAATAACGCAGCGTTGGCTGCGTAAGACTCAGTTTAACGTTTCCCAGTTTTGGGCTGCCAGAGTGCCCGAATTTTTGCCCGACACGGTCCGCCAAAACGCCGGGCTTGTGCCGCTCCAGGAAGCATTGGCGCAAATCCACTTTCCTGATTCTCATGAACGACTGCGGGAAGCTCAAAGGCGTTTCGCCTTTGATGAAATATTCCTTCTGCAGGTAGGGGTTATCCGTCAGAAGCGGCAGTGGCAGGAGTTGACCGGGACGCCGTTCTCTGTGAGCAATGCCTGGTTGGTAGAACGCATGCGAGGGCTGCCTTACGCGCTCACCAACGCGCAGACGAAAGCCCTGCAAGAAATCCGTAAAGACGTGGCCAGCCCACACCCAATGAACCGATTGCTGCAAGGCGACGTGGGCTCTGGGAAAACCATTGTGGCGGTGCTTGGAATGTCCATCGTCATTCAGGGTGGAGGTCAAACCGCGCTGATGGCGCCGACAGGCATCCTGGCGGAGCAGCATTACCGCACGATTCTTCGCTTGCTCACCGAAGCCGAGCCTGCACAACCTGCTTTCTTAGCGTCAGACCAGGTGCGCTTGCTTACCGGGGATACCAGCGCATCAGAACGCCGCGAAATTTTTAAAGGTCTTCAATCTGGGTATGTCAAACTCCTGGTGGGCACCCATGCGCTGATTGAGGACCCTGTCAGCTTTCAGAACCTGCAGATGGTCGTGGTGGATGAACAGCACCGCTTTGGCGTTCAGCAGCGCGCCGCCTTGCGGGCAAAAGGCAATAATCCGCACCTGTTGGTAATGACCGCCACGCCCATCCCGCGCTCACTGCAGCTGACCATATTTGGAGATTTGGATGTAAGCGTAATGGATGAGATGCCTGCTGGCCGGCTCCCCATCGAGACCCGCATTGCTTATCCATACGAGCGGCATGCTGTTTACGAGCTGATTGAGGAGCAGGTCCAGGCTGGGCATCAGGCTTTCATCATTTACCCGTTGGTGGAACAGGGAGAAAACGAAGAAGCCAAGGCTGCGGTGGAAGAACAGCAGCGTTTGCAAGCTGAGGCTTTTCCTAATCTGAGGGTCGGGCTGGTGCACGGCAGAATGAAGCCAGCGGAAAAAGACGCGGTGATGCTTGCCTTTCGAAACAAAGAATTTGAAATCCTCGTATCTACCTCTGTGGTGGAAGTGGGGGTGGATATTCCTAATGCGACCATGATGGTTATCGAGGGGGCAAACCGCTTTGGCCTGGCGCAGCTGCACCAATTTCGCGGTCGTGTCGGGCGGGGAGACGCTCAGTCTTTCTGCATCCTTATTCCCGACAATGACAGCGCAGCGGAGAACGAACGCTTGGCTGTGATGACTCAGACTAACGATGGTTTCGTGCTTGCGGAAAAAGACCTTCAGCAGCGCGGTCCAGGAGACTTCTTGGGCACCAGACAGGCAGGCTTCGTGGATTTACGGATGGCGAACCTGGCGGACGTGCGCCTGATCCAAAAAGCCCGCGCGATCGCAGAAGAATTGTTGGAAAAAGATCCTGAGCTGGAAGCTGATGAAAACCAGGCGCTTAGGCGGGCAGTGGTCAATTTTTGGCCGTCCTCAGACGGCGATGGAGACGTGAGCTGATGACTAAAGTACTATTTCCAGGAACTTTTGACCCTATTCACTACGGGCACATCGACATTGCCCGCCGGGCCGCACGGCTGTTTGATGAGGTGGTGGTAGCAGTCTACGATAAACCGATAAAATCGCTGCTGTTCAGCCCTGAAGAGCGGATTGCCCTGGTGAAACGCGCCTTTGAAGGCTTGCCGAACGTGAGCGTTGTTGGTTACCAGGTACTGACGGTGACATTCGCCAGGCAGATTGGCGCAAAAGCGATTGTGCGGGGTCTGCGCGTTTTTTCGGACTTTGAATATGAATTCCGCATGGCGCTGGCCAACAAGCGCCTGGAAGCGGATATTGACGTCATCGCGCTGATCACAACCGAACAAAACACCTTCCTTTCCTCCAGCACCGTCAAGGAAATCGCTTCTTTGGATGGCGATGTGTCGAGCATGGTGCCGGATTATGTGCAGGCGGCTCTTAGGGAGAAATTTTCCATGCTTGGGAATAACCAAACCTTAGTGCCCGGCACTTCGCTCAAGGATTGACCCAAGACTGCGCGCAGTGTTCAGCGTCCGAAACGAGTGAGCGTCGCATGAATATCGAAAAATGTTAGTGTGTTTGCTAATATTTAATGATAAACTGAGTTAAAGCGCATTAATCAGTATAAACGGAGAAAGACATGGATATCCTACACCTGGTAGACCGCCTGGAAGAATTGTTTAACAACAGCAGACCCATTCCACTGAGCCGCAGCGTGGTTGTGGATGAAAACGCCTTTATGGATATCATCGATCAAATGCGCATTTCCATTCCTGATGATATTAAAAAGTCGCAGCAGATTATTGCCCAAAAGGACCGCATACTGGCACAGGCGCAGGAAGAAGCCAACCGCACCTTGGCGTTGGCGCGTGAGAAAAGCGAGAAAATGATTGAGAAAAGTGATGTTTTCCTCGCGGCACAGGCAAAAGCGGAACAAATTACCGAACAGGCGCGCCGCGAAGCCGGGCAGACCCAGTTGGATGCGGATCGTTATGTGGTCGAAACTTTGACCAAACTTGAAGCGGAAATGAACCGCATTCTGGCGCAAGTGCGCAATGGCATTAAAACACTTCAGGCAGAGGACCAAAACACCCCTCCTGAAGGTACTGACTGACCTAATCTCTTGTCATTGTTTTGGCGCGTCCTGCTCGTCGGACGCGCTTTTTTTCTTCCTGCCGCGGGATGCAGTCGCTTTGGGTTTGCGGTTGATGGGCTTATCCGCCAGAGCGGCTGCAAGGACTTCGTCCATATGTTCCACAAAGAGAATTTGAAGCTTGCTCAGCACCTGAGGGGGAATCTCGCGTAAGTCTTTCTCGTTTTTGCGCGGCAGCAGAACAGTATTAATGCCAGAACGGCTGGCTGCCAAAACCTTCTCCCGGACACCCCCGACAGGGAGCACTCTGCCGCGCAGAGTAATTTCTCCTGTCATGGCCACGTCATGCCGCACTGGCACGCCCAACACCGCTGAGGTGAGGGCGGTAGCCAAGGTAATGCCTGCACTGGGGCCGTCTTTTGGGATTGAACCTTCCGGAACATGGATGTGAATGTCCATTTCCTCGAAGAAGTCCGTTGGAATTTGAAAGGCCTCCTGCTTGGATTTAAGGTAGGAAAGGGCTGCTTGCGCAGACTCCTGCATAATTTCGCCAATCTGTCCGGTCATCTGCATGTTGCCTTTTCCTTCGATAACCAACACTTCGACAGGCATGATTTCTCCGCCGTTCTCCGTCCAGGCGATGGCCGTAGCCACACCGATTTCGTCATTTTGCTCCGCCACTGCCGGGAAGAACTCCGCTGGTCCGAGCAGCTCGGAGACATGGTCTGCGCTGATTTCCGCTGAGAACGCTTTTGCTTCGGATTTTGACCGGGCAATCTTCCGCAGGACTGAACCAATTTCCCGCTCGAGATTGCGGACGCCTGCTTCGTAGGTGTATCCCTCGATAATTGCCTCCAAAGACTCGGGCGAGAAAAAGATTTGCTCTTCCTCCAGGCCTGTTTCCTCTAACTGCTTTGGGATGAGAAATTGACGGGCGATAGCGACTTTTTCTTCCAGAATGTAACCCGGAAACTCGATTAATTCCATGCGGTCCAGCAGCGCGGCAGGAATGCTCGAAACAGTGTTGGCTGTTGTGATAAATAAAACCTTGGAAAGGTCGTAGGCGACTTCCAGGTAGTGATCGGAGAAGGCGTAATTTTGCTCGGGGTCCAGCACCTCTAACAGAGCGGCGGAAGGGTCTCCTTGAAAATCAGCGCTGAGCTTGTCGATTTCATCCAGCATGAAGACGGGATTAATGGTCCCTGCTTTACGCATGGTCTGCAAAATACGGCCGGGCAGCGCGCCAAGGTATGTACGGCGATGGCCGCGTATTTCCGCTTCATCGTGCACGCCTCCCAAGGATACCCGCACAAAACTGCGTTCCAGCGCGTCAGCAATAGATTTGCCCAGCGAAGTTTTTCCGGTTCCAGGAGGACCCACAAAACATAGTATTGGTTGGCGATTACGCTTCGGTTTCAGGCTGCGGACTGCCAGGTATTCCAAGATCCGGTCCTTGGCTTTTTTGAGCCCAAAATGGTTTTTTTCCAAGATTTCACGGGCGTGGTTGATGTCGAGATTGTCTTCTGTTTCCTTATCCCAGGGGAGTTCCAGCAGCCAGCGCAGGTAAGTTTGTATCATCCCGCTTTCAGGGGAAAGTGATGGCATACCAGCTAATCGTTCCAGTTCTTTTTTGGCTGCTTCGCGGGCTTCATCTGGCAGCTTAATTTGGCTTAGAGCTTCATTCAGTTCCTGGTAATCAGGATCTGTAGGCTTGCCGTCGTTAAGTTCACGCTGCAGCGTGGAGATTTGCTCCCGCAAGTAATTTTCGCGTTGATTTCGGTCCAATTCCGACTGCACGCGATTTTGGATTTCCTCTTCCAGTTCCAGCAGCCGAATTTCATTCATGAGTTTACGCAAGGCGGCTTCCAACCGAATGTTGCCATCGGTTTCCAGCAGAAAAGCCAGGCGATCCTCGTCCGAAAGATCCAGCGTGGAAAGGGCGATGTCTGCCAGATCGCCGCTGTCTTCTAAACTACTGACAAACTCCACAACCTCATCAGTCAGAAATTCAACCAGGCTGGCGTAGTGCTTGAACTTGTCGACCACAGCGCGGCGCAATGCGGTTTGCGCGGCTGAGCTGCTCCGCCTGGTTTTAATCGGGAGGCAGCGCATCATCAACTGGCTGCCTTCCTTCCAGATATCCTCAACTTTGAGTCTTCGCCGGGCTTGCAGCAGCACGGATTGCCGTCCTGCGTCAAGGTTGATAAGGCTTCCAACCGCTACTTCCAGCCCAATTTCAAGGTAGCGCTCCTGGGTTTCTTCCAGGTTGAGATCAAGAGCGGAGTAACAGGCAAAAAGTGTTTGGCTGTTTTGATAGGCATCCTGAAGCGTCTTAAGCGTGTCTGGGTCCTCAACCAGGGTCAGCGGAGCCATTGAATGGGGCAGCAGGAGCATATCCTCAAGATTTATCGCCGGGCCGACCAGAAAACCTTCCTTATCTCGTTTCCGGTCTTTCACGCTGCGCAGATTGCTAAGGCTGGAAAAACGGGAAATCTGAAACGGGTCGTCCCGGTTGATTTGGTTAAAAAAGTAAGGATCGCGATACACGAAAAGACTCCTCTGATGTTTAGTGAAGGGCTGGCAATTATACTCTGAACGCTTAGGTCTCGCTCTGACCGGAAAACCAGATATCACGCGCGGCCGCGGCAATGAAAACGCTGCCTGCCACGATGATACCTGTGTCTGCGCCTGCCAGCGCTAACGCCCGCGCCAGAGCATTTTCAGCAGGGCTTACGGCTTCGACCGGCAGTCCGTACGGTCGGATTTGCTCCGCAAGATGGTTTGGATCCGCGGCGCGTGGGTGGGTGGAAAGCGTGGTAATCACGCGCTCCACGCGCGGCAATATTGCTGTAAGCATGGCGTCCAATTCTTTATCCGCTGACGCGCCAAAAACAAGCAGGAATTTTTGCCCGGGGAAGTAATCATCCAGGCTCTGTTTCAGGCGGTTCATCGAATCCCCATTGTGCGCCGAGTCAATCACCAATGGAGGAGAATCCCGCAGGATTTCAAAACGAGCCGGCCAGCGCACATCCGCAAACCCTTGCGCAACGGACTCTCGGGAAAGAGCTAACCCTTGAGCGCGCACCTGGTCTAAAGCGCCCAACGCTGTCAGAGCGTTTTGAGCTTGGTGCGCCCCCAGGAGGGGTAAATTAATCTCAAGTTGAGGTTCTGCCAGGGAAGCCGAGCTGAGCGAAGCGCTGCTGTGGGCGGAAATGGATATTGACTGAGCCCGATATGTATGTTTTCCGATGGCGAGCGTATAATGCTGGTCCACCCGTGTGAGCGGCGAGCCGCGCTCCGCGGCAATGCGTTCCAATTCCTGGCCGGCCTCGGAAGCCTGGGGCGAGAGCACAACCGGCACGCCTGGTTTGATGATGCCGCCTTTTTCGTAGGCAATCTCAGTCAGGGAATTTCCCAAAATTGCGGTGTGGTCGTAGGAAATGGGCGTGATAACTGAAACGAGCGGGTTGACGATGTTCGTAGCGTCCAGCCTGCCCCCAAGCCCCACTTCAATCACCGCGATGTTTACCTTATTTTCATAAAAGTATTGAAATGCCAATGCCGTAGTGAGCTCAAAAGTAGTAATTTCAGGCACCTCAAGGGTCAGCGGACGCAAACGGGCAGTCAGGTTCACGAGGGTTTGGTGGTCAATCTGGCTGCCGTTAATCTGGATGCGTTCGGTAAACTCTTGCAGGTGTGGGGAAGTGTACAAACCCACCTCGTAACCAGCTGCTTTTAGCGCAGACGCGCACAGGGACGCGGTGGAACCTTTGCCTTTCGTGCCCGCCACGTGGATGCTCAAAAATTTATCTTGCGGATTGCCAAGCAAATCCATCATCTGGTGCATGCGATCAAGCTTAAAAAAGCGATGGCTGTCATCCAGGTGCCGCTTCATGCTAAAGTCGATAAAGCTGTAGATAAAATCCAGGGATTCCTGGTATGCCTGTTCCAGATTATCCATATACACCTGCCTGCCTCCTAATTATATCCCTGCGCAATCAAAAACCCGGCCTGCCATTGGGGCAAGCCGGGCTCGCATGACGGGGTTAACGGTTCTATTTGGCAACGACGTCTACCAGAAGGATATAGCCGATGATGGAAAAACCATTTCCTCTAAATTCCACCAGCAGACATTCCCGGTTGAAGTTATCGAAACGTCGCTCCGGCATCGGCAGCAGCGTAAGTTGGGTGCCTTCAGGGATGCGTCCGGTGGCGATATAGCCTTCATAACAATCGTTGCGCGCGTATACCTGCCGGATGGTCTCAACATACATCACCGGGGTTGGGGTAGCGGTTTTTGTTGGGGTTGGCGAGTAATCCGGCGTAGGTGTTAGCGTTTTAGTCGGGGTAGGGGTAATTGTCGGCGTCAGTGTAATCGTTGGCGTGAAAGTCGCGGTAGGAGTGCGGGCAAGATTGCGCGCCTGAATAGAACTGCTGATACTGCGCGTAGCCACGCTAATCAAGAGCCCAAGCACAACAAGCGCTAACAATGCTCCCACCACAGCCACGAAGTAACTTAGGGAGAGACTGCGTTTGAGGTTTATCACCTGCGGGTCATTGGGGAAACGCTTGCGAACTCCGCGACTTACAAGGAAAGCGTCCAACGCGAAAAAGCGGCTGCCCGATTTTTGAGCGTCCATAGCGCGATTGATGGCGTCCTGATTGGCTTCGATTTCGGTTTCAAGCGTGCTAATCTCATTTTCAAGAAGCAGGCTCTGGGAGTCGTACGCGTCCAACTGACGCAGAAGGTCCAGGTTTTCGCGCGCGCCAGCAATTTTTTGGAGAGCACTGGCAAGCGTTGGCGCGTCCGAAGCTTCTTTCTGTAAACGCTGTGTATTATCCAGCAGGGACTGGATGGTGGCAGGAATAAGCAAATCCAGGCGATTTTGCAGACGGCTGATCTGAGAAACGCTGCCGTACTTCATTCGCAGCCGTTCCAGTTTGCTCTTGGCATCCGCCAATTTGCTTGGTGGTATTTTCCCGCTCAGGCTGACAATATCGCTGACTTCTTCGATGAGCGAGATATCTGCGCGCACTTCCGAGGCTTTATCCAGGTATTCCGGAATAGCAACCGCGCTCGCGGCGGTCTGAATTTTCCCCAGCGCCTGCACCAGTTCACCTTGTGAGAGAAGGTTGATGCCTTCTTTGTAAACGTCATAAGCCTGCATCTGGTTTTCCAGATCGTGGCGAAGTTCTTCGCCTTCGCGCCAGCGTTTGATGCCGGCATCTTGGAGGTGCTCGAAGGCTTCCTCAAGATAGTTCAGGGCTACCTGATAACGAAAGACGCGCGCCGCGCTTTGGGCTTTACCATAGGCCTTGCCTGCCTCTGGGGGCAGCGCGACTGAAGGAATGTTGCCTGAGCGTAAAAACTCTTCCGCTTCTGAGTGGTGCTCTTCAGCCCGGGACCAACCGGGCTCCATCTGCATCACCTTTTCGTAGAGTGGGATGGCAGCCTGGTAATTTCCTTTATAGAATAGCTCCTCCGCTTCATCCATCAGCCTTTCGGCTTCAGGGTCGTGACTGGATTGGAAAAATTTCCTCAGCGGGTCAATCCCGGAGTCTGCCTGCAAATCAAGGCGGTTTAGCGTGGGTCTTGGCGAGCTGGGTGGAACCGGAGAGGGTTTTGATGCTGCAGCAGGTTTTTCTTGTTGCGGGGGCTCCGCAGCGCTGGCAGCCCTCCGGCCGCGTTCACGGCGAATTTCTCGCAGAACTCGATTTGCCTCATCTACATCATCAAGCTCCACCTGGTCGGCGATACGATGCGTGGCCAGGGCTTCCAAATAAGTTGAAAGCGCGTTTTCGACCTGTAAAAGCTCGTCATCAGACGGATTGGTTTTCTTAAGTAGGGTTTTGGCCTGTTCAATGAGGTCAAGAATCATTGATGGCTCCTTTCAAACTATGTGTACACTGTTGTATGGTGATTATAGCCGTTTGCTGGCAAGGTGTTGCAGGTGGTCGCGCATCTCTGCGGCGCTGAGGAAACTACCATCAAGTGCTTTTTCCAGGAAGCGCATTTCCTCTTGATTTAATCGGTTTTGCACGTCATAAGAATAAGAGGCTTTAAAGTGCCTGGGAGCGGCGGCGATGTCTTCCGGGCGATTAGGACCTACCGCAACCGAACCCGGAGCCTGGCGACCAGTAAAAATGTGATGCATCGCTCGCGAACTGAATTGGACCAAGTCAAATTGCAGCACCTCAGGTTGAATATTTTCTGGTTGCCAGTGGCCGATGTTCCAATCGAGCATAATCACTTTCTGACGGTAATCGTTCCAGTAATAGTGCAGCAGCTTGTGGTCGAGGTAGGTTGCTCCGCGTTGGTGCGCCTGACCGAGCATGTCGCAAATTTGGATGGAAATGTCCAGCACCTGCTTCATAGTCAGGTTCTTCATGAAATTACCACGGGTATAACCGGCATCGCAGAGCAAATATAGGTTGTCTTCCCAGCGCCGTTCAAGAATCAGGAAGGGCAGCCAGCCATCCGCGAGTCTTTCGTCCATCTCCTCCAGCAAGGTATCCGTTTCATCCGGGGTAAAGAGAGCGAGTTTTCCACTCACCTGATTCGCGCTCGCTTTTTGCTCGGTCTCTTTAGAGAGAGGCGCCAATTCTGTCGGCCACACGCTGGTCGGATCTGGTTTGAGAAAACCTGCTTGCAGCATCGGAGTGAGACCCTGGTCTCCTTGCAGATTTGCTAAGATGCGGAACTCCTCGAGAAAAAGTGGTTTTGCGTACGAAATTTTGTCGTGCCGCATCACTTTAAAGGCCGGGTCGCGTTTGTATACGCCGCTGCCCGTTTCGTCTTTTAACAAAAAGACTCTGGCGCTGGAGCCAGCAGCCTCGGGGATGGCATAATCGTGATTTCCAGCAGTCAGCCAGGTATCCAAAGGTTCAGCAAGATAGAACCCGTTTTCTGTGCTCAATTTTTTCTCAATCATTTTTGACCCTTAATTCGGGCAATTCTACCATTTTTGTTTGGGGTATTCATTAAAGATATCGATATCCTTGGACGCCAGTTCCTGGAACCAGGCTGCCAATGGATGCGTATAATCGAGTGAGTCCAGCAGGTCTGCGGCGTTTTTCCACTCGGTTTGTTTAAGCACCTGGTTGTATTGTTCTTGCCAGATACGGACTTTCGATTGTTTCCTTGAAGGCGGTTCCAGCAAGCTGTGGATCTGAACAAGCGCGTACATCATGTCTCCAGCGCTGTTCCAGGCAAGGCGGGAACGCGCTGAGCCAGGCCTTGCTAGCGCCGTGAGTGTGCGTTGCAAAGTCTGGAGATGGCGGGTCAACTGTTGAAGCGATTGATTAATGCCGCTAAATGCCGCCTGGTTGGTCTGAATTAACCAGCGCAAAGGGGGATTTGGCGCCTGTTCATGTTCTTGCCATAACGTAAAGAAATCGAGCTGTGCTTGTTCTGCAAGCGCGATCATCTCGGTTACATTATCAAGAAACACGCCTTTTTCCTGTAAATGGCGCCAATACTCCACGACTTTTACCAAGGCTTGCGTGCAGGATTGTAAACGAGGAGGCAGCGTTTTGGCGTGCAGGGATTCACTTAGCGCTTGCCAGCGCATTTGTTTGATCATGGTCAGGTGCGGCTGAAGTAAGGATTTCCAGGTTTTCTGAGCTTCGAGCGCGGACTGAACCAAATGCCAGCGCGCGCTTGGATCTGGAAGTGGGGCCTCGCGAGCCGAGACCGTGTTGATTTGGGCTTCTTTCCAACCTTTCAAATAGTCGTAAATATTTAATGCCTCTGTGATATTTTGTTTGTCCGCAGGTGGGAAGGCGGCTGCTTCCACCAGCTGCGTCTGGGTTGGAAGCATATTGAAAAGATTGGCAAAGGCAAGTGCCAGCAGTCGATAAAGTCCGAAAAACTCAGGTAGAAGCGTCTTGATGCTGTCCAATGCGTTAGAAAGGTCTTTTCCTTCGCGCAGCGATTGGTGAAAATGCGATAACACATCCTTCTGCGTGGAATTTAGCCTGCCCGAGGCTCCGCTAACAGCCCTGTATTCGATGGTAATGTCTCCATAATCCAGCCATGGGATAGGCCACTGATTGTTGCTGGATTCCAATCGCAGCGTTTCCAGATCTGAGGCTGTCGCGAGGGTTTTCACGCACTGCGCGAGGCTGGCGAGCCAGGCTGGTTGGCTTAAAGATGCCGCTAAATTCGGCATCTTTTCAATCATTTCGCGGCCGAAAGCGTTCACGCTTTGTTCTGGTTGTGGCCCCCGGGAGATTGCGTTTATCCAGGTCTCAAGCGCGCTAATCCCAGCGTGAATTTCTCTGAGGTACGGCATTGTCGGTTCTAGCAGGAAGAACTTTACAAGGGCGTCCTGGCACTTGTTAAGTTCGCCTTCGGTCCAGAATGTAAGAATTTCACGCGTTCTGGATAATTCCAGGTTCAGCCCCTGAGGCAGCAGGGCTGGAAGGTTAGTCAGATGCGCTCCATTCGAGCGCAGCAAGTCTTTCAGGCTCAATAGTTTATCCCCGAGCATCTCACCAGGCTGCAATTGACTCCAGCCCTCAACAAGTTCTTCCAGGTTGGCAGAAAAAGCCTCAAGGGCGTTAATCGCGTTGATTTCAGACGGAAGCTCCTCTCGGGTATGCTGCAGACGCTTGAGGCTCTCTTCATGCCAATTCACAAGCTGATCAAAAAGCGTTTCCCTCAGGGCATCTGGGACGCCAAAAGCTCCGCGCATGGCAAGTTGGATGGAGATAAGCCGCGGGATGTTTCTGGAACTGGGGCGGGCTCCTTCCAGATCCCAGATTGCTCCTGCAAGATCATTGGCGATAGTTTTGGATAACACGTCTGTAAAGGCAGGGCGGTCATACGCATCTTCCAGGCCAAGCAAGTACTCCACCAACTGCCAGCTTTCCGCTACTTCTTCTGGCAAGTAGACTCTCAGGAGTTCCACCAGCTCGCGCAATTCTTGATATTCTTTTTCTCCCGCGAGCCGCAACGCGAAGGAGCGGATAGACTGCAAGGCTGACTGAGTCTGTACTTGCACGCCCAACCTGGCTAAGGATTGTTTCAGTTCGAGGATTTCTTGCAGCTGGGATAGATCGTTAATCTGGCGAGTGCTCTTGTCAAAAGCAAGCTGGTATTCCTTGATGCGCATGGTAAGGTGCGCTTCCATGTACTCCACGCGGTGCTGCAGCTGAAGGAGCACTTCCGGTGTAAGACCAGAGGCATCTTTTGGCCAGTCAATTTCTGGGATGAGTTCTGGGGCAATTTGGCTCAGGAGCAAACCACCCTCGTCGATAAATTGCTGGTAATCAAGATTAACAGGATGCTGGGCGTGCAGCGCTTCATCAGGAGCAAAAAACAAACCATTGCCCCAATCGATAAACGAAAGCGTGTTCGTCGATTCGTCCCAAAAGATGTGTTCCATCTTGACGTCATTCCAGGCAATTCCCTGGGCATGCACGCGGGCAAGCAAAGTAAAAAGGCTGGATAGCACCTTCAGCACAAGTGTCTGGGAGAATGACGCGTTCTTTTGAAGCAGATTCTTTAGCAGATTCGCGATAGCAATGCCGCGCACTTCTTCGCTGACGATGAACAAAGCTGCGGTTTTTGCGGTGCCTTCCGGACTTTGGTCCAGCAGCAGCGGAGTATGTACTGTCAAATTATTGCGGCGCGCGTCCAGGCCATTAAGTGCCGCGAGCACTTTGCCTTCATTCTCAATCTGGACAGCTTGCCGCACTATTGTGCCGCCTGATACGTTCTGGACCGGGCGCTTCATCAGACCGCGGTCCCGGCCAAGCTCTGTCTGTACCCTCAAGACTTCGCCGGCATCGCCTTTGCCGATTTGTTCATGCAGCTGCCAGTGAAATTTGCGTCCAAAAACAAGACTAGCCATAACGCCATTATAAACGGAGTGCTGTCAGGGTAAAGTGTTACCAGCCGCGCGGTAGATGCTGTACCATTCTTCCCGGCTCAGTTGGACTTCGGCAGCCTGTACGCATTCTTTCAGCCTGGCAGGGTTCATTGTGCCTACGATTGGCTGCATCCTGGCAGGGTGGCGCAGAATCCAGGCCAGCGCGATGGTGGTGCTGCTCACCTCGTAACGCGCGGCAAGTTCGTCCAGGCAGGCATTCAACTCAGGAAATGCTGGGTTATTCACGAAAACGCCGCTGAAAAAACCATGCTGAAAGGGCGACCACGGCTGGATAGTGATGTCGTGCAAGCGGCAGTAATCCAGCACGCTGCCATCCCGATCCAGTGCCGCGTCCTCGTTTGTGTTCACATGGACGCCGTTGGAAATCATCGCGGCATGCGCGATGCTAAGTTGGAGCTGGTTGGCGTGCAGCGCTTGGCGCACAGCTTTTTTGAGCAGCCCGATTTGCATTGGCTTGTGATTGGAAACGCCAAAATGGCGAACCTTTCCGGTTGATTCCAGAACATCAAATGCCTGGGCGACTTCTTCCGGCTCAACAAGCGCGTCTGGACGATGGAGCAGCAGGACATCCAGATAATCCGTTTTCAGCCGCGCCAGGCAGCCGTCCACCGCTGAGAGGATGTGTTCCTTCGAGAAATCGTACATGCCTTTACGAATGCCAACCTTGGATTGCAGAATCAGAGTTTCGCGAACCGATGGGCTCATGTGAACGGCTTTTGCGAAGATTTCCTCGCAGGTTCCCCCGCCGTAAATGTCCGCGTGGTCAAAAAAGTTTGCTCCGAGCTCAAGCGCGGATTGCACGAACGATTCTGCTTCGATAGGGGTGAGCGTTTTGATGCGCATGCAGCCAACGCCGACCACCGGAACCTGCAAATCTGAACTGCCAAATTGAATTGTTCTCATTCGTCCTCCTTCAATCACCCAATGATTACTGTGCGGGGATGGAAATCTTCACGGGTATCAAAGCCACAATACTTTTCAGGCTTGTTGAGCTTAAAACTCGAATTCTTTCGCGCGGTACTGCAGCGCTTCTGCCAGGTGCACTTGCGTGATTTCCGCGCTGCCTGCCAGGTCAGCAATCGTGCGCGCGAGCTTGAGAACGCGGTGGTAACCGCGGGCGGTCAGCTGCAGTTGACGCATGGCGGTTTGCATCAGCGCCTGGGATGGGGCGTCCAGCACACAAAAACGCCGCAGTTCGGCCGGGCTCATGTCCGCGTTCGAAAAAAGCGCTGTGCCCACAAAGCGCTCGCTTTGGCGCTGGCGTGCCAACTCCACGCGCTCCCGGATGGCGGCAGAACTTTCCCCCTGGCGCGCCGCGCTGAGCTTCTGGTAATCCACGCGCGGAACGTGGATGAGCATGTCAATCCGGTCAAGCAGTGGTCCGGAAATGCGTTTCTGATAAGTAGTGATGGCTCCGGGCGCGCAAGTGCACTGCTTCAGCGTATCTCCATAATAACCGCAGGGGCAGGGGTTCATCGCGCCGATGAGCATAAAGTTGGCGGGAAAAGTGAGCGTGCCATTGGCCCGGCTGATGGTGACGCGTTTGTCTTCAATTGGCTGACGCAGCACTTCCAAAATGCGCTGACCAAATTCCGGCAGCTCATCCAAAAAGAGCACGCCGCGGTGCGCCAGGGAGATTTCCCCTGGGTGGGGCAGGTTGCCCCCACCGACCAGCCCGGCATGGCTGATGGTGTGGTGCGGCGCGCGGAAGGGGCGGGTTTGCAACAGCGGGGTATTAGCCGGCAGCATATCGCAAATCGAGTAGATGCGGGTCACTTCGAGCGCTTCTTCCAGGCTCAGTCCCGGCAAAATAGAGTTTATCGCGCGGGCGAGCAAAGTTTTCCCTGCGCCGGGAGGACCCGACATAAGCACATTGTGGTTGCCAGCCGCAGCCACTTCCAGGGCGCGTTTAACGTGTTCCTGCCCCTTAATTTCGCTGAAATCTGTGTCCGAGAGCTGGGGCAGCTGCGGGGTGAAAGGCACAGCAGCGGCAG
>JAGOML010000004.1:0-83693 GCA_017993575.1 Anaerolineaceae bacterium
CGCGGCATCAACATGCCTATCGCGTATGAAGGCGCTCTGAAATTAAAGGAGATTTCGTATATCCATGCGGAAGGGTATCCTGCCGGCGAAATGAAGCATGGACCCATCGCTCTGGTGGATAAGGACCTGCCTGTTTTAGTCCTTGCGCCTAAGGATGCCTGGTACGAAAAGATGATCAGCCAGATCGAGCAGGCAAAAGCCCGCGGTGGTCAGGTCATTGCTGTTGCCACGGAAGGCGACGCGCTTATACCTGACCTGGTGGATGAAGTCCTGTGGGTACCCGAGGCGCCATGGCTCTTAAGTCCAATCCTGACCTCCATCCCGCTGCAGTTATTTGCGTACCATATTGCCACCCAGCTTGGATTGGATGTGGACCAACCTCGCAACCTGGCGAAATCCGTCACAGTCGAGTAAGGTCTTACGCTTTTGCAGGAACGCTGGAATTTGAAGTAAACTAAGAAAAAAATAGAGGAGAGCACTATGATTACAAAAGATCAGGTTTTAAGCGCTTTATCCGTGGTGATAGATCCCGATCTACAGAAGGACCTTGTCACCCTTGGAATGATCGAAGATGTAGAAATCACTGATAGCACAGTCAGTTTTACGCTGGTGTTGACCACGCCCGCCTGCCCGCTGCGCGCGCAGCTGGAACGTGATGCCCGCCGGGCTGTCCAGGTGATGACTGGTGTGCAGGACGTCAGAATTGTCACCAAATCCAGGGTGCAGAACCCGAAACAGGTGGAAATCTCGAACAACCAGTTTAAACACGTCATTGCTGTAGGTTCAGGCAAGGGCGGTGTCGGTAAAAGCACCGTCGCTGCTAACATCGCGATCAGCCTGGCGCAGGACGGCGCTTCAGTTGGGCTCTTGGATGCTGACATTTATGGACCCAACATACCCCGCATGTTTGGAATTAGTGGGACCCCTCAAGCTGAGGAAGGCGCCAAGGTTAGACCGCTGACTGCTTATGGCGTGCAGGTGGTTTCAATTGGTTTCTTTGTCGCCGATGGGCAGCCATTAATTTGGAGAGGTCCGATGCTGCATTCGGCAATACAGCAGTTTCTTACTGATTTTGATTGGGGCTGCCTGGATTATTTGATCGTTGACCTCCCACCTGGCACTGGAGATGTGCAGTTATCGCTTTCCCAAACGCTTCCGATAAGCGGAGCCGTGGTTGTGACCACGCCGCAGGCTGTTTCAATCGATGATGCCTTCCGCGCAATCTCGATGTTTGATAAGCTGGAGATTCCCGTACTTGGCATTGTTGAAAACATGGGCTATTTACGACTTCCTGATGGAAGTCAACTGCCTGTCTTTGGTGAAGGCGGCGGCAAGCGTCTGGAAGACCTCACCGGGGTCCCGCTTTTGGGGAGTATTCCTCTCGAACCTGAAGTCGGAGTGGATGGTGATCGCGGCACCCCTGCGGTAATCGCCAGCCCACTAAACCCTGCGTCTGAGGCTTTCATCGCCATCGCCAGGAATATTGCCGCGCAGACCAGCAAACAAGCCCACGTTGGGAAGTGATAGAATAGCGTCTTATGGCAGAACAGACAATAATTGGCGTTCAATTCTCACCAGTTGGGAAAATCTATCATTTTTCCGTGCCTGAAGGGCTCAGTGTGCGTGAAGGCGACTGTGTATTAGTTAACACCGCTCGTGGAAGGCAGCTGGGTAAGGTCTTAGTGCCTGCGGTTCAAAATCCTCATAATCCTGATGAGATTCAGCCAATTGAGCGATTAGCTACCGAGCAGGATTTATCGGTAAAAGAAAAAAACGCGGAAAAGGAGCGAATCGCGCTTGAAAAGGCGCGTGAGTACCTCAAGGATCCACGTTTTGAGGCTGTGAAGGCTTTTGCGGCGGAATACTCCTATGATGGCAACAGGCTCACATTCTATCTGAACTACGAACCTGACGCGGGCTTTGACATCCGCACTTTTCTCCGGGAAATTTCGCATTCCTTCCGAGATGTTCGGCTGGAAGTGCGCCAGGTTGGTCCGCGTGATATTGCGAAATCACTCTCTGGATTTGGTGCTTGTGGCATTGAGAAACGCTGCTGCTCGAAGTTCCTTACGGAATTCAGCTCCATTTCCATCAAGATGGCCAAATCGCAGGATATCTCGTTAACCCCGACAGAAATCACCGGAATGTGCGGCAGGCTGCGCTGCTGCCTCAATTACGAATACGAAATGTACGAAGAAGCGCGGAAAAATTTACCAAAGCGCAAAAAGGTCGTGCAAACCCCGTTGGGCGAGGGAAAAGTGATCCAGGTGCTCCCGTTAAGTGACTCTGTAGTGGTGGAACTCCCTGGATCGGGGCCTCGGCAGTTCAGTTTGGAAGAGCTGCAGACCGGAAAGCTGGATGAGCGCAAAGAGGTTGCTGTGAATGAACCCCTTACGTTCGAGGATGCCAAGGACGATGTCGAAATGCTCTCATACAGCACAAAGCCAAGCGCAGTAGACGCCCCCAAACCAAAAGGTGATTTCACACATAGGAGTGAGAGACGCGATCGGACCGGTCAACAACGCGGAAGTCAAACTGCTTCGAGCAGTACCGCGGAAAGCCCGACTAATCCTAATCAACACAAAGGGCGTTCCCAGCCGCAAAAAAGCGCCGGTTCTGGCGCTAAACCACAGGATTCGAAAGACCAGGGCTTCTTCCGCAGGAAGAAAAAACGGAGATAGGTGTGGAACGGGAGGATAATTGGCCGGTTGGCACCACGATTCTTGTGGTTTTAGCACATCCTGATGATCCTGAATTTTTCCTTGGCGGCACAATTGCCCGCTGGACTTCCGCTGGATACACGGTTATTTATGGGCTGCTCACCAAAGGGCAACGCGGCATTAGCCTGGAATATCCTGATAGCAACGCTTTAGCAGCAGTCAGGGTTGAGGAGCAGAAAAAGGCCGCGGCAATTTTGGGGGTTCATAAGATAGTTTTTTTTGATTATCAGGACGGCTACCTTGTTCCGGACCTCGAAATAAGACGGGCAGTGACGCGGCTGATTCGCAGCGTTCGACCGGATATTGTGGTTTCCTGTGACCCCCAGAATTATTTCGTAAGCGAAACTTACCTCAATCATCCTGATCACCGCGCCGCAGGCCAGATTGTCGTAGATGCCGTATTTCCAGCGGTCAGTAATCCCAGCTTCTTTCCTGAATTGATTGATGAAGGCTTTCCCGCGACCAGAGTCTCAGAGTTGTGGTTAAGTTTGCCTTCTCAGGCCAATGTTGTTCTCGACGTTACTGAGCACTGGCAGCAGCGAGCGCAAGCACTGCTTCAACATAAAAGCCAGGTGGGGGATCCGCAAAAATTCCTGGAACATCTTGAGGAAAGACGTCTGGAAAATGGTAACGTTGAAGATTGTTATACCGAACGATTCCGGAGAATAATCTTTAGGTAATAAAATGGACTTCTTATCAGAAGCAAAAGCGCTTTCATCTGAACTCTCTGCGTTAAGACGGCGGCTCCACCAAAAACCGGAACTGGCATTTCAAGAATTTGAGACTTCCCAGTTTGTCGCTGAAGAACTGGATAAACTTGGTTTCTCCGTGGTTCGTGGAATTGGAAAAACAGGTGTCTCTGGTTATTTGCGGGGTGATGCACCGAAACCCCTGATTATGATGCGCTTTGATATGGACGCGCTGCCAATGCAGGAAGAAAGCGGCGCGGAATACGCGTCTGAGATGCCTGGTGTGATGCACGCCTGCGGGCATGACGCGCATACGGCTATTGGAATTACCATGGCGCGTTTGTTGGTTAAATTTAAGAAAGACCTTGGGGCTTCAATTCTGCTGGTGTTTCAACCAGCCGAGGAAACCGGGCAGGGCGCTAAAGCGATGTTGGAAGATGGTTTGTTCAGCGAGCATAAGCCAGATTACGCCCTTGGCGTGCATGTCTGGAACGGCCTCCCAACTGGAACCTTTGTTATCAAACCAGGCGAACTGATGGCTGGCAGTGGAATGTTCAAAATCCGGATTATTGGAAAAGGCGGTCACGCGGCGCTGCCGCACCTGGCAATTGACCCAATAGCTGCCGGAGCTCAGATGGTCTCAGCTTTACAAAACATCGCAGCCCAAAGCATGAATCCCCTGGACTCTGGTGTGGTTGGCGTGACCATGTTTCATTCTGGAAGCGCCAGCAACATTATTCCGGAACAAGCGGAGCTCGAAGGGACGATTCGCTTTTTTTCCCTGGAGATGTGGGAATTGCTTCGACAGAGAATCCGCAGAATCGTCAGCAGCACGGCCAGCGCCTATGGCTGTAAAGTTGAGATAACGCTGAAACCCAGTACACCGCCAGTTATTAATAACCCAGTGGCAGCGCTGGCAGCCCAAAAAGCCCTAAGCAAGATAATGCCCGATGCATTGCTTTTGACGGATTATCGCACGATGGGATCAGAAGATATGGCATTCTTTCTGGATAAAGTTCCTGGCGTTTTCGTTTTCGTTGGTTCCGGAGGCAACAAGTTGAAGGAGGCGTTCCCGCATCATCATCCTTGCTTTGATATTGACGAGAGCGTTCTGCCCAGCGCGTGCGCCTTATTGCTGCAAACGGTTTCTGAACTGACGAAGACGGGAAAAAAGGAAAACTAAACGTGACAAGCATCCTCGCAATCTGTGGAAATAGCGGAGAGGGTAAGACAAAACTTGCTTCGCTAGCTTTCACTCAGGCCACAAAGCGCAAATGGAGCTGCCGCGGCGTTTTTTGTCCAGCAGTCTTTGAGGATGGACAAAAGAAGGCCATTGACGTGTGCTTGATTCCCACAATGCAAAATAGGACCCTGGCACAACTGGCAGGCCCTGGTGATGAACATGTTTTTGGCAAGTGGAACATGAACTTGGAGAGCATCGCCTGGGCGCGGGATTACTTGCTCGATATTCAGGCCGCGGATTTGTGGATTGTCGATGAAATTGGACCGTACGAAATTGAGCGAGGGCAGGGCTGGGCGGAAATTCTCCCGCTGCTGCCTCAGCTCCCCGCGAAAAAGGTCCTGATTACATTCCGACCTAAACTTTTGCCTTGGTTCCTCGAGCATTACCCTATGTTACGCGTTTTTCATCTTAGTAAGCCCAACACGGAAACCAGCCTTATAAATTCTCTATTTCTATAACCAAAATATTGCTAGCCCTCAATAATTGAACGTACAGCCCTGCAAAACTTTTACGTCACACGCGCTGTATAATTTTGTGCGTGGAACAGGATAACGAAGGTTTAACCATCCCCAATCATCTGGAAGAACTACGGAGCGCGTTGCTGCGAGCTCTGATTGGTTTGGGCGCGGCTGTGATTGTCAGTCTTTTTTTTACGCGCCAGCTCATCAGTTTCTTGGCTCAACCGGTCGGCGGCTTGGATAAACTGCAAGCAATCGAAGTAACCGAAACAATTTCAGTATACATGCGTGTAGCCTTGCTTTCCGGCGTAATACTGGCGTCTCCCTGGATTTTTTACCAGCTATTCAGATTCCTGGCAAAAGGACTTAAAGCTGAGGAGCGCAATAGAATAATCATGGCAGTTCCATTGGCTGTATTATTCTTTGGCGCGGGCGCCGCATTCGCGTATTTGGTGATGCTGCCTTCAGCCTTGAAATTCTTTAGTCAGTTTTTGGGCGTCCTGACTTTTTTTCGTATCAAATCCTATTTTGGGTTTGTCACGAATATTATTTTTTGGATTGGATTAAGCTTTGAACTGCCGCTGCTGATGTTCATCTTGGCAAGAGTGGGCATTCTGAATGCCAGAATCCTGGCAAAAGGGTGGCGGGTGGCTGTGGTCATCATCGCAGTTCTGGCGGCGGTCATCACCCCAACCGCGGACCCTGTAAACATGGTGATTTTCATGCTGCCGCTTTTTGCGTTATATTTACTGAGTATAGGTTTAGCCGCTTTAGCTGGCAAAAGACGCGCTGCGGCTGAAAAGGAATAGGAGAAGTAAAGTGTTTGGTTCAATCGGTTTACCAGAAATCATCTTGATATTAGTTGTAGCTATTCTAATCTTTGGCGTTGGTCGCATTTCGAAGATCGGCGGCGAGCTGGGTTCAGGCATCAGGGCTTTTAAAGAAGGACTGGCCGGAGAAAAAACAGCCGAAAAGAAAGAAGAAAGTGACGACGTCCAGAAATCCGACCGCATAGAGTAGCTCCTTAGAATTGGTAACTTACTATGGATTTCTTCAACCTCGGATGGTCCGAGATCCTGCTGATATTTTTAGTGGCATTTGTGATTCTCGGACCTGATAAACTCGCCAAGACTGGACACGACATCGGCGCGTGGCTGAGAAAGTTGAACAAATCCGAAGCTTTCCGGGATGTTGTGCAAACAACCGATCAGATCCGGAATTTTCCCCGAAAAATCATGGATGAAGCGCGCCTTGAACCAGTTTTTCCTGATCGCGCCATGTATCAGGAAGTCAAAAAAGACTTTGGCGAGCGTATCCCTGAGGAAGGTCCTCAGCCTACAGATAGCGGCGATCTCCCTTAATTATTCCAATTCAGTCTCTATTTGCCATCCATTTTTGCGCCGCATTGAACGCGTCGACCAGCGCTGTTTCTGTATCCAATGAAATTGGATCTTGTTGTCCGCCGAAAATTATCTCAAGAATTGCAAGGGTTTGGGCTGGCGTAAAGTACTGCCAGATTTCAAGCAGCCTTTCAGGATGTTCCAGAAATTCGGGAAGACGATTATTGAACATCAGTTTGACTGCTGACGGAAGGCGGGCTGCCAGCAAAAATGCTTCTATCTTCTCTTCAAGGCTGGGGGACCATTTAGCTGGGCTTGCTCCACTTAGGAGAATTCGAATCTCTTCCGTTACTGGCATCTGAGGCAGCCTCAGCATCAATCGTTTAGCTTCGGGCAGGTATTCAGCCTGGTACTCCAAATACTGATCACCAGATTTCAACACGATCCCAGCTGGTTCAGTGATGTTTTCAAAGGAAAAAGCCCAGGCGCGTTCGGCCGGCATTCCCGCAAATCCACCTGATATTGGACTAATCCGCAGCTCGATTGAGTCTGAGTTTGTTATTTGTTCAATTGTTGTTTTCGCGCTGGCGCCAGATAGATATTCTTGCGTTTCTCCATCGTCCTCGTAGAGTAGGAATTCCGAGCTGCCGCCCGGAAATATTTTTAGGCGGATAGTTTTTGGCAGAATGGCGCCATTTTCCGGTTGGTCATCATTCAACGGGATAAGCGCGCCAGCCTGGGCAAATGCCGGGATATCCTTCTTGGTACCGTAGATGGGATACCAAAATCCACCTTCTAAGTACTCACCGCTAAACAGGTTGTACCAATCGCCTTTTGGCAGCCAAACTACTTGCCGCGCGAGGCGGGTTTCCGGATTGGTCTTGGTTGTAAAAGGCGCGATTAGCAATTGGTGGCAAAATAGGTATTCTTGGGGGCAATGATATGCAGCCGCTTCCTCCGGGGAGTGATAGTACAGTGGGTAAACCAAAGGTTCGCCCTCAAACGCAAAGCGATAGTTCGCGGAGTAGAGCAGGGGGATTAGCGCGTGACGCAGCTGCATGGCTTCACGGACGATTTGACAGGTGTCCTCTCCAAAAGCCCAGGGTCTGCGGTCGATGTAGGGATTGTTGGTGGAATGGATGCGCAGAATTGGGCTGAAGACACCATACTGAACCCAGCGTAGGAAGAGCTCCGCTTCCTCGATCCCATCGCAGTGTCCTCCAATGTCGTGGCTCCACCAACCGTAGGCAACGTTTGATGCTGTCGCGGTGAACTCAGGTTGAAATTGCAGGGATTCCCAGGAGACGACCGTATCGCCTGAAAAACCAATTGGGTAGCGCTGACCGCCTAATCCAGGCCACCGGGAGAAAATAAACGGACGTTTTTTGGGGTTTCTGCCCAAATCGTAGTAATGCAGTTCATTTAGCGCGTAAAGTGGATCTAAGCCTTCTTTTTTGCTTCTGCTTCCCTGTTGCCAGTCAATCCACCAAAAGTCAACCCCTTTTTGTTCCAGCGGGTGGTGCAAGATTTCCAGATACGCTCGTGAAAAATTAGTTGAAGCAATATCAAAAGGCACGGGTTCACCCTCGGCAGGGTTCATTCCGAGCGCTTGCGTCATCTGCGGATATTGTTCCTCGTGCGGGTGAACGCCTTCCGCGGGGTGCAGGTTCAGCGCGGTTTTTAGATTATTTTGGTGGAGAAACTTGAGGAAGGCATCGGGATCCGGAAAAAGCTTTTTATTCCAGGTGTAACCCGTCCAGCCAGTGGAAGCATTGCCTGTTTTTGTAATGTGCCAATCCATATCCACGATGCAAACAGAAAGCGGTATACGCCTCTGCTGGAAATCCATCATAAGTTCGGTCAATTCTTGCTGTGTATACGCCCAGTAGCGGCTCCACCAATTTCCCAGCGCCCACCGGGGAATGAGTCCTGGTCTGCCAGAAACTAGCTGGTAGTCTTTAATCGCGGAGCTGTAATCTTGCGCGTAGCCAAAAAAGTACAAATCCGAATATCCTTCTTCCGCGTTTCGGTTCATTAATGCGCCTTCTTCGTCCAGAACCAAGGCTCGCGTATCATCTACAACGCTCCAACCTGAGCGGGAGATTAAACCCTGACCCAATGGAATTTTGCCGTTGGCGCGGTCTAATGTTCTGGCTGTGCCTCCCAGGTTGCTGTGGTCCTGGTCGCCAAAATGCCAGGTTACACCGCTTTGTTTGAGGGTAATTTGCAGGTAGCGGTAGTTCAACTCCTCTCCCAGCTTATAGCTTAGCAGCAGATGCTCTGTCTCGATAGTCAGCCATTCATCCGTCTGTTCAACAGTAAACTCCGGAACAGCTTGTCGACGATACCAGAACACCTGGCTTGGTCGATCTTCAAAGCTTGCACTTGGTGAGTATTCCATTCTAACCAAACGGCTTTTTAGGATGGAGAAGCGCATCTTACCTGAGACAATCACGGCGCGCGGGTCGGCGAGCGGACAAAAAGTGGGTTTTGCGGGAGTAAACATCGGTCCTCACAGTTTTACTTATTCGGCTTCATTCATTTTACTAAATTGTGAGCGTTTAGGGCTTTTTCGGCTCCTCATCGCTTAGCGTCAGAGAATTTGCTTACGGTTTCACGTAGTTGAGGAAAATCAAAAAAAAGAGGTCATCCGAATGGATGACCTCTATGGTGCGGGAGCGACGGGATTTGAACCCGCGGTCTTGGCCTTGACAGGGCCACATGTTCGACCACTACACCACGCCCCCAAAAGCGAAAGCTAGTTTATCACGGCCAATGGCATTAGTCAAGCAATATTGCCTGAAAAGTCCAACTTTTAGCGCGTTTGATTACCGAATTTCGGATAAACCAGCGTATCTTGTTTCCAAAAAAATCGGTCAGAAGCTTTACTCAGCGGGGGCTTCCGGGGTTTCAATGGGAGGAACTTCAACGGTCTTCTTCACTTTTTTTACCGTTTCAGAAACCTTTTCAACCGTGGTCGAGCCCAATTCCTGCGCTTTAGTTACAGCTTCCTTGTAAGCTTCTTCGGCCTTCTTCTTGGTCTCTTCGAAGGTTACGCCGCCTTTTTCTTTCAATTCGATGGCTTTGTCTTTAATCAGCTGCCTGGTTTCATCACCGGTTTGTGGTGCCATTAAAAGCGAGGCGATCGCGCCTGAGAGCGCGCCAACTACAAACCCCATCACAAAGGCTCCAAAGTTATTTGATTCTGACATAGTATTCTCCTGTTCCGTTATTAAGTGGCTATTTGCGTAACTTTAGCAATTCTAGCAGTCTGTTAAGACTTGCCAGGCTTTGATTAAGCTTGATGACTGGTTCCGATACATTATTGCTCAAGAACTTGACTGTGCCTTTAAGGGTATTAACCGTATCCGAGGTCGAGTTGAGGATCGGTTTGACTTCATTCTGGAGTAGGTTGGTGAGCGCTGCAACCTGGATAATCAGGATTATCAGGGCTGTGCCAATCGCAAACATTTCCAAAGCAAGCAGAATAATGAAAATGTCACGAACTTTCGTGGTGACTTCCGTGCTTTGTCCGGCGAGGACAACTATTCCCGCAGTGACAGCAAGCACAATAAAGACGATCCCCACAATAATCCACGCGCTGCCCTTCTTGCTTTGATTGCTTTCAGCGCTTGGTTCTTCTCTTGCCTGGATGTTCTCGTTTTCGCTCATTTATAAATTCCTCTCATAATTATATATCATCGCCGAGGTTTTCATACCCGAGGTAGAAGCTTCGATCAGTTTTCATCCTCAACATTGATGTCGCCATTTACAATTTCCAAGACCGCTTCTCGGGCGGTTACACGGATGTCCGAAAAAATCTCTGGCTGCTCAGTAGTTACTAAATCCTGCTTGGTAAGTTCCAGGATTGCCAAAAAAACCACGATCATGTTCAGGCGCGTGCGTTCGCTGCCAAGCAGCTCCTGGAATGAAGAAGTGGGTAAGACGCGCAGTCGATTGATGATTTCTTGCAGTTTTCGTTTTAGCGTCAGCCTTGGTATGCTGATAAGCCCTTCTGGTTCTGCCCCGGTGCTTTCCTTCAGAAGCGCTTCCAGAGCGATTATTAAATCTTTAACTTCTACGCCCGTAAGGTCAATCTGCGTGCGGACATCGAACGACCGCGGCACGTGCAGGTAGCCGCGCAATTTGGAATCCATTCTTTGTCCAAGCCAACGGGCAGCGTCTTTCACTTTTTTGTACATTTGAAGTTGATAAGCGAGAAGTTCTCCGGGGTCTTCCTCGTCCTCCTCGCGGGCTGGCGGTCTGGGTAAAAGCGCTTCGGATTTTATTTGTACCAACTTCGAAGCAATTACCAGGAACTCTGAAATGTTGTCTGGTTCTGTCTCGCGGTGCGCTTCAATGTAGGCAAGGAATTGGTCTGTCACTTGCGCCAGAGCAAGCTTGGTAATGTCCAGCTCGGCTTTTTGAATCAGGTCCAAAAGTAAATCGAGGGGACCTGAATAGAGTTCAGTCTCGATTTCGTAATTGTTGTTTTGCCATAACCAGGATTTTGCCATTAGCTAATTATATCTGAAGCCTGATGGGTATTGATGAATAAACAGAAATAAGAGATACTTAAGCAATGACGGCTTTTACCTGCAACACCTGTGGACTGGCGTACCCAGAAATTGGACTCCCGCACTTATGTCCCAATTGCGGTGGTGTTTTTCGCGTAAATCCTCTGGAATTTGGAGAGGAGAGCGCGGAGCAACAAAGCCTTGCTGGTATTTGGCGCTATAAACACAGTTTCGGGTTGCTTAGCGACGCGAAGCCAGTTTACCTTGGCGAAGGCGGGACGCCATTGGTGGAGCGCATGGTGGCAGGCAAACGCGTAGCATTCAAGTTGGAGAACCTCAACCCCACCGGTTCATTCAAAGACCGTGGGACGGCGCTTTTAACGAGCTTAATGATTTCAAGGGGAATAACCGAGGTAGTGGAAGATTCATCCGGGAACGCAGGCGCTTCGCTGGCAGCGTACACCTCTGCCTGGGGCATCAAGAGTCACATTTTTGTGCCTGAATCTGCCTCTGGTCCCAAGCTACAGCAGATGATTATGAGTGGAGCGCAGGTTGTCCGTATTCCAGGCGCGCGTGAAGTAGCCCATCAAGCAGCGCTGGCCTTCGGGAAGGAAAAAGGGCTGCCATATGCCAGCCACGCTCTACTGCCGATTGGAATACCCGGCATTGCGACAATTGCTTATGAACTCGCAGAACAGCTGCGGGAACTACCCGGTACAATCATTGCCCCGGTTGGGCACGGCAGTATGTTGCTTGGTTTGCTGCTGGGCTTGCGCGCGCTTTGTACAGACAAGCCGAACCCTAAGCTGCCAGTGATGGTTGGCGTCCAGCCGGCTAACTGCGCTCCATTGGCTGCCCGTTGGCAAAATGAAGCGTTCACTGGCTCCCGGGGTACTTCCCTGGCAGAAGGCACGCAGATTGAAAAGCCAGTGCATGGAGATGAAATTATCAGCCTGTTCCGTCCAGGACGAGATCACTTGCTGGCAGTGGAAGAAGATGACCTGCGCATGGCGATTACTGAACTCGCCAGGATGGGAATATACGTAGAGCCAACATCGGCCATGGTTTGGGCAGCTCTGAAGAGGCTAATACACAACTTGCCTGAACCTATCGTTTTGGTTTTTTCAGGTTCTGGGTTAAAATTCATCCAACCAAAAACGTGATGACCTGTTGGATCGTTTGCCATCAAGCGATTGATGGCAGACGATCAGGCAGTTCGGGAAAGGAAACGAATGCTTGATCCCCATGCTTCTGCAAAGTTCTATGACGCTTTGCCCATGCGCTTTAAAGATAATTTTCTCTTAACCCGCGCCCTTACCCACCGTTCATACCTGAATGAAAACCGGTCCGTCCTTGAAGATAATGAACGGCTTGAATTTTTGGGTGACTCAATCCTGGGATATGTGGTCGCAGAATGGTTGTATAACAATTTCCCTGAGAAAAAAGAAGGGGTGCTTACAAAACTGCGTTCAGCGCTGGTGCATACTCAGCAGCTTGCTGATTTCGCGAGGGAGATAAATTTAGGCTCTGTGATGCTGCTCGGACGGGGAGAAGACCAGGCGGGCGGCCGCGATCGCAGCGCGATTCTGTGCGATGCTTTTGAAGCACTGATTGCGGCGATATATCTGGATACTGATATAACAACCGTCAAGGAGTTTCTCTATCCTTTCTTGAAGAGTGAAATAAATACTATCCTGGCAAATCACTCTGAGGAAGATGTGAAGAGCCTGCTGCAGGAATGGGCGCAAGCACAAGGATTTCCATCTCCGGTCTATTTACTGACAGGAGAATTTGGCCCGGACCATGAAAAAGTATTTGCGGTAAAAGTGCTAATAAACGATGAGGAAATCGCTGAAGGAATCGGGGGCAGCAAGCAACTCGCTGAGAAGTCAGCTGCAGGCGCTGCTATTTTGAAAATTGGATTAAAAGAGAAATGAACCAAGTAAAGCTTGCATCGTTGGAAATGCACGGTTATAAAACATTTGCGAGGCAAACCGCCCTGGAATTCCCCGCGAGTACCACCGCCATTGTCGGGCCAAATGGCTCGGGCAAATCAAATGTCGCGGACGCAATCAGGTGGGTGTTGGGCGAGCAATCGTACTCGCTGCTGCGCGCTAAAAGAACCGAGGACATGATTTATATCGGTTCAGACCAACGCGCGCGCGCAGGCATGGCATCAGTATCCATCACTTTTAACAACGAGACAAATTGGCTTCCAATTGATTATAGTGAGGTGGTGCTTACCAGGCGGGCTTACCGTGACGGCACGAATGAATACCTTCTGAATAACCAGCGCGTGCGATTAAAGGACTTTCATGAATTGCTGGCAAAAACTGGCCTAAGTGACCGCACTTACACAATTATTGGCCAAGGTTTGGTGGATTTAGCCCTTTCGATTAAGCCAGATGAACGCAGTAAGCTTTTTGAAGAGGCAGCTGGAATTGGCTTATATCGTGCGCGCAAAGAAGAGGCTTTAAAACGTCTGGAAGCCACGCAGCGCAACCTTGAGCGAGCGCTGGACATTGTGGATGAAATTAAACCGCGCTTGCGCAGCCTGGAGCGACAAGCCGCTCGCGTGGGTGAGTATAAGAAAGTCCAGGAAAGTCTCCAGGAAAAACTGCGCGCTTGGTACGGTTACCATTGGTTTAAAGCCCAGGAGGATATCGCTCTGCTTAAGCGGGAGTTGGAAACGGCGGAAGAGGCCTCTGCTCGCGCGTTAGCGCTTCTTCATCAAAATCAGGAAGACTCTGCCGACTTAAGAGGAAAAATTACGGCTCAAAGAGAGCTAGTGAACCAGTTGCACCAAAAGCTTGGAACGCTGCACGATGCTATCCAAATAAGCAATCGGGATCTGGCGGTGAATGATGAGCGCGAGCAAGCATTGGTCAGGGCGCAGACTCAGATTGGGGAAGACCTGGTAAAGCTTGAAGAGACAATTGAGTCCGCGGAAAAGATGCTGGATACCCTCCGGAAAGAAGTTGAGACGGAGACGCAGACCCTGGCGCAACTTCAGGACAAACGCCAAGAGATTGAAGCAGAGCTAAGGAATAAGCAGCAAGCGAAGAAAGATCTGCAAGCCAGACAGACTGACCTGCAAGCGAGCATAGTCAGTTTAGAGAAAGATTTGTTAGTACTGAAGAGTAGGAAGAGTGAGATTGCCAGCAGGCTTGATGCGCTCCAGCGCGGCTTGAACAGCAGCAATGCAATGCTTCAGTCCATTGCCAAGGATGAGCAAGCTGCTTCTGACGAACGACTAAAAATCGAAAAACAGTTGGCTATCTACGATGAGCAGCTTCAGGCATTGGAGAAACAGCGGAAGACAAATCAGGAAAGTCAGCTTAAGACCAAGCGGGAAATGGAAGAAAACACCGCCCAAATCAATCGACTTAACCTCGAAAAAAATAAATTAAGCAGTCAACTTCAGCTCATGCGTCAGGCTCAAGAAAGTATGGCGGGTTTTTCGGATGGGGCGAAAACCTTAATGCTAAATCCGCGGGTCAAACAATCCGGGAGAAAAATAACGGACCTGGCAAGCAAGTTGGATGTCCCTGAAAAGTATGAGAAGGCGATCAGTGCAGCGCTAGGGGAAGCTATTGACTTACTTGTTCTGCCGGATGATCGGCTGGACAAGGACCTATTAACCAGCCTGGCCGCCCTTGCGGATGGTAAAGTCGCACTGATTGGTCTGCACGGTTTAGGTCAGGTAAAGTCACAAGCTGTTCCCTCTGGAGAAGGCATTATTGCATCAGCGGAGACGCTTGTTCAGGCTCCAGCGTCAGTATCCACCTTGGTAGAGCGCTTGCTGAGCCAATATCTGGTGGTGGATACCTTGGAGCATGCAATTAACCTGCCTCAAAAAATCCGGGAAAACTACCATTTGGTGACGTTAAACGGAGAAGTTTTGCTGCGCAGCGGCGTTGCCGTGCTTGGCAAGCAAAAAGCTGCCAGTAAAGTTGGTTTTGTGCGTACCCGCAATGAATTAGAAAGCACCCTCAAGGATTTAGAGGATAGGCTCGCGGTGGTGCTGGCGAAAGAATTTGATTTCCAAAAGCAACAGTCTCAGGCCGACCAGGAAACGACCAGAATCCAAGACGCGCAGCGGGCTCTTGACAGACAGGTCAATGAAATGAGCCGCGAACTCAATACTGCGCTTGTCAATCTGGATAAAGCGCAAAATCGTCGCCGTTGGATAGAAAAACAACTTGAAGAAAGCACTTTAGAAAAGACGCGCCTGGAAAAGGAACAATCCGTCCTGAATGAAAAAGGCGACGCGGCATTAGTGCAAGCAAAAAACCTTAACAGCGCTCTTGAAGGCTTAAAAAATGCCCTGGGACAACAAAGCCTGGATGACCTTGAACAGCAATTCCAATATTTGCTAATGGAATGCCGTGTTCAGGAACAGGCATTGTTACATAGCCAGGAAACAATGAATACTTTGGAGAGACGCCTGATCTCTGACCGCGAAAGAAAGAACTTGTTGACTGAGCGCAGCAACGCGAACGCGGAGGAACTTACGAATTTGCGGGCAAGGAAGGCTGAGTTTAGCGAGACAATCCATAGACTAAACGCGGAAACAGAAACCGTGCGCATAAATGCGCTGGCTGGCAATCAGGCACAGCTGCGCGATTTAGAGAATGCTTTCAGAGTATCCACGGAGGCGGAAGGCGAGCTTCAGAAAGACCTGTCGTTCAAGGAGCGCCAGACCACCCATATCCAATTAGAGCTTGGCAGAAAATTGGAGAGATTGGAATCTCTCAAATCTCATATCGAGGATGACTTTGGGTTGATTGAGTTGGAATACCGCAACGAATACTCGGTTTCAACTCCGCTGCCATTCCCTGACCTGGTAATTGAGACGCTCTCGGAAACGCTGGTGTTACCTGCAGGCATAGAAGAAGAAATGCGTGACCTCAAAAATCACATCCGGCGCATCGGTGTGGTGAATTTTGAAGCCGAAAATGAATTCATGGAAGTCAGGGATCGTTATGAAAACCTGACCACGCAAATCTCTGACCTGCAGGCCGCAATACTGGATATCCAAAGCATGATTACCGAACTGAACGATGTGATGCAGCGTGATTTCCTGAACACATTCAAATCAGTTAGTGCGGAATTCAGCAAGATGTTTGCCCGCCTTTTCAATGGCGGCTCCGCGCGATTGATTCTTTCAGACGAATCCTCCCCCATTGAGGGAGGGATTGAAATCGAAGCCCGGCTACCAGGCAAGCGCGAACAAGGATTAGTTCTTCTCTCCGGTGGAGAACGCAGTCTGACGGCTGTCGCGCTGGTATTCGCCTTGCTGAAAATTTCCCCGACCCCGTTTTGCGTTCTGGATGAAGTGGATGCCATGCTTGACGAGTCCAATGTGGGAAGATTCATCGAGTTGCTCAAGGACCTCTCTACAGAAACTCAATTTTTGCTAATCACACACAATAGAAACACGGTGCAGGCGGCTGATGTTATTTATGGCGTTACGATGGGCAAGGATGGAGCCAGCCAGGTGATCAGCTTGCGTCTGGATGAAGTGGATGAGAGTTACGTTAAGTAGACTGGTTAAATAATTCGGAGTTGCTGCCAAAATTTGCGGGATGAAAATCTGCATAAGGTAAAACTGGGAATCACATGGCAGCTTGGACCTTAATACCGAGAGCCCACACAAATACCGGCAATACAGCAATAAAAAAAAGCGGCTGATTCTTCAGCCGCTTTTTGTGTTTGGCAAAGCTCTACTGACCGCTAAAGACCGCATTATAAAGTTCGGAGGTCACTGCTGGGGTGTTGGGAGTAAATTCCACCCAACGGTCCTGGAGCACAATATCATCGCGCGATTCACGCAAATCATTCAGCCAGTTGGTAAACGTGGTTTGTTTCAGAGTGGCAAACGCCGAAGCATCCAGGTCATTAACAGCGTGTCCAACACATTGGATAATGTGGTATCCGAAATCGGATTTTACAGGCTCACTGATCTCACCGGGCTTCAGAGCGAACGCGGCATCTTCAAATGCCTGGACCATTACCCCGCGGCCAAACCAGCCCAAATCACCGCCGTTATCCTTGTTGGAAGTGTCGGTGGAGTAGGTGGCGGCAAGCGTGTTCCAGTCGTCACCGTTGTTTAAAGCTTCGAGAACGGCTTTTGCCTCATCTTCGGTTGCCACCAGAATATGGCGCGCCCAAACCTGTTCTTCTTTCGGCTCCAGGTCTGCGGTTACAGATTCCAACAATTTATCCCGCAGTAATTGGGTCCGGAAGGAGCGCTCTACCACATCTTTTGGCACGCCGTAGGTGTTTACATTCTGGTAGTAATCTTTCAGGACGCCGCCATAAACCTTGGTTGTAAAAGCCGTAGGCGTGGGGGTGATGGTGGGAACCTTGGTTTCCGTCGGAACGCTGGTCGGAGTTGACCCTTCTGGTACGGGTTCAGTTGTCGCAGTTGGCTCTAATGGAGGCGTGGCGGTGTTGGTGGGATTCCAACCTTCAGGGGTCGAGGTTGCTGTAGGCAGAGGCGTCGGGGTATCTGTGGGTTGGATGATTGCGATTTGTGTTAACGAAAGCGTGGGCGTATTGACAATGGTTGGCGTGATGGTAGGAGTAGGCGTGCCTTCCGGGAAGAAATCAAAAGCTGCTTGCATTGCTTCCGCTACTTCCGCTTCGCTCACGGTGATACCGCGTTTGGCCGCTTCTTCTTCAATCAAAACGTCCTCAACCATGGTATTTAAGACCTGCTCGCCGATCACTGCCGGGCTGTTCAGGGAGCCTACCAAATTTTGAGCGGTTGTGAGAAAGTCCGAACCATAGCTGCCCAACATTTGGTAGTAGTAGTAGTAATTGCTAGCCTGATTCAGCATGTTTAATCGGGTGAACTTTACCGCTGGTTGATAATCACGGACTGTGATTTTTTTATCACCAATGGAAGCGAGCACAGTTGAGGGCTTAACAATATAATTGTCAACTATTACGTAACCAAGTAAACCCACCACAATCGCGGCAATGGAGATCGTTGCGATAAGAATTGCTCTGGTTTCGCGACGTTCCCTTTCCTGTTTGGCGAGGTGTTTTTTTGTAACGCCTTGCTTTTCTGGAATGCGGTTATTCGCCATAAGGAATCACCTCTATGCGTTCTGATCGTACCAGATGTCACCTTCAAAAGGAATTAAGGCGATGTGGCGCGCGTTTTTAATGGCTTTGGCTACTTCACGCTGGTGTCTGGCGCAGGTGCCAGTTTGGCGCCGCGGGCGGATTTTCCCGGTTTCGTTGACAAAGCGGGTCATCAATTCAACATTCTTGTAATCGATGGCCAGGTTCTTATCTGCGCAGAACTGGCAGAATTTTGGTTTGGAAACATAATGACGGCGCTCACCGCCACCATTGGATTTGTAATCAGACATTTCTATTCCTTTCTACGCGGCTCTGACAACAATAGAGCGCAGAATTTGTTCGTTGTAGCCCAATGTGCGGCGAATGTTGGCCACTTCCACTGGATCAAGCTTGAAGGTTACGAAAACATAGTAGCCTTCGGTTAGCTTGCGGATGGGATAGGCCAATCGGCGCTTACCCCAGCGGTCCACTTTAAGGATCTCGCCGTTCGTGCTTTTGATCAGGTTTTCGACGGTTTCGACAAGACCATTAAGCGTGGCTTCGTCCAGGTCTGCCTGGAGAATATAAACTAACTCGTAAGTATGCATAAGTATGAGGCTCCTTTCCTCGGGTTAGCTCCTGCTGTGCGCTGTAAGCGGGCAGGAGTGGAAGGTATCAGGTATCTCCTGAATTTAACGGAAGGTAGTTTATCACAAGATGAGAAATTTGCAAGCAGCTTTTTAGGTTTTCTTAATCAAAAAAGTGCCGGAAAAGACCGGCACTTTGGTGTTGAAAAGATATTAATCGTCCTCTTTTCGTTTTTCCCTGCTGAAAAGGATGGTAATTATGCTTACTATCAACGATCCCAACAAGGCTGGCCAGAACCCATTCACCTTAAAACCCACATTGAAAATGTTCTGGGCAATGTTTGAGGACAGCAAAAATACTGCCGCATTCAACACAAGGCTGAATAGACCCAGCGTGAGAACAATGAGGCCGCAAGACAGGAATTTTAGCAGTGGCAGTAATGTCGCGTTCAGTAAAGCCAGAATCGCAGCCATGACCGCGTAAGCAATCCAACCATTGCCGGTAACTTCAATTCCAGGTACCAGCCATGCTGCCAGGAAAAGGGCAAGCATGATGACTAACCAACGCGTTATAAATTTCATTTTTATGCTCCTTTAAAACTAGGTTCAATTAGATTATGGCACACACTAAGAGGGTGTTCACTAGAAAATATAGGGTATTGGACACTAAGCGCCCTTGACAGGATTCGAACCTGCAACCAACAGCTTAGAAGGCTGGTGCTCTGTCCATTGAGCTACAAGGGCGTACGGGGAAATATTATATCAAAGTCGGCGAATCAGGCTGGTTTAATGCCCTTGTAAACCTTTCCTGTCCCAATCGTTCGCAGGATCGTATCGGCAGGTTTGGAAAGGAGCGCAGAAAGCTCAACAGAATTCAGAGGGACATTCCCATTTACAAGAAAAATCTTAAAAATTGAGTCTACCAACGCGCTATTGCCCGCCAAAAAGTCTGGTTGTTTTGCGCAATGCTCGGTAAGAGCGTACAACAGCGCATCCACCCGGGTTACCTCGCCTGTTGTCGGATTAATCAAGTCAATCTGGTCAGTGTAAGTGTAATCCGCGAGTAGTTTCTGGTGCTCGGGACAGAGAAACGCCTGAAGGTAGACCTTCCAGTTGCGATCTTGCGACTTCCACCACTCGAAATCAACGTGAAACTTAGTTTTTAATGTCGGTTTGATCAAGGCAGATATTCTCGAATCCATTCCTACTCCAATTATTCGCTTTCTGTAAGGTGATAGTAGTGGTCGCCGACATGATTAATTTCATCAGTTGTTGAAAGAACTGAAAGCAAATCCTGAGGAGGCGTTCGTCGAATAATGTTTAAGGCTGCATAGAGGTCAAGAAAGTGAACGTGTCTCTGCGTGTTTAACTTAGAGAGTTCGTTCATCATTTTCATTACATCCACCTTGAAAGGTATGTTTTTAGCTTTTCGGTCCTCCCAAAGTTTATCAATCGTTCTTAAATCAGGAATAGCGATGGCCATGCGGTCATGAAAACCAGCATAAATGGGCTGCCTCAACAGCGCGATCACCAGTCCCCCATCCGCGCCAACCAACACGGTCTTGATCCACTCTTTATTCGAGCGCTTTTTCTGGGGGCGAATTTTGATGACCGCCGGGTTATCTGTGGCAAAGAGTTCAATAACACTTCCAGGAATGAGGTTCTGCGCTTCGTACCACTCACGCATGCCATACACGTAGTTTTGTTTACGAACCACCCACGCGGAGATTAATTCTCCGCTGCTGGCATCCTTGAGAGAAAACTTGACGTGTTCGGTCTCAAGCGCTGAGGGGAAAAGTTTCAGAGTCTCTGCATTAATCGGAAGCGTGCCGGAGCGCCAATGCGGGAAGTTTAAAACAATAGAAGCTTCAGCGGCTGATTCTATGGGGTCTTCTGGCGCGCCAGTCCTATACAGCTCATCCGAAGTGCTGAGAAGCATTCTTGCAGTCGCGTCAGATACGTCTTCTATCTCTGGCAGACGTGTGGGGACGCGCAGATACAGGGGCGTTTCAAGCACGGAATGCGGCTCGAGCCTTTTAAGGAACCAGGCAATAACGCCGGTTGTTCCGACCTCATCAAAGCGCGGGTCTTCCTGCAGTTCGTAGTTTAACGAAAACTCCACGAGTTTGTCATTTTCCCCATCTGCTAACTCCAATTGGTTCATCAGTTCTGCGGAACTCATTGGGCCGCCTTCTTTGGCGTCTAATAATGCTTCAGCGAGGTTTAGATGCCCGGGACCAATATCCATCAGCAAGGACTTTGGAAACCATGTGTAACCAATTCGCACAAGATCGGTCTGCTTGTCCAGCGCAACGCGCAGTTTTGACCTAATTTCAGGTCCATATTGCTGCCAAATCGCGTCCAAAGCTGTCGCGCTGTCAGAGACGGCGTCGTAATCGACGGCATTTAGTGGATGGTCAGCAACTCCCGCGGCGTACTCTTGGGTGCTGCCATCCGCAAATTCCACCGTCAGGACAGTGAAATCGCCAACTTCTGGATTATTACCTGGGTGAGAAGCAGTTACCGTTCCGCTTTCCCAGGAGCGCTGAGGAAAAACGAGACGTTCACCGCTGGGGTGGGTATCTTTGGGAAGGTAGATCTTGCCGAGGTCCTTCTGCTTTTTCTTGAGGTCTGCTCGCGCGTTATCGAGGCGGTTGGAAATCAACACGCGCGCCAGGCCGTCTATGGGTAAAGGAGATTCTTTTTCAAATAAGAAGGCTGAAAGGGCCTGCAAATCATCTGAGCTTATTTGAAGATCCTTCCATTGTTTCTCTTGAATCAGATTGTTAGGTAATGCCATAATTCCCTCGAAAATCAAAATAGTGCTTCGATTATACCTGATATAAATCGGGCGGAGGAGCGGAAAATCTTATTCATTAAAAGGGATTAATTAATCTTGGAAGAGTTGCGCGTAGCCATAATTGACTGGTCATTCACACAAAAAGAACTGGCAGCAATGCCAGTTCTTTCGTCAAAGGAGGTTTGAGCTACTTGAGAAAAAACGCGATTAATACACCGATCAGCAGGCCAAGGAAAGAAGAACTCACCACCATAAAAGCCTGGGACTTTTTAATGGCATCCACAACAACTTTTGTAGCCACTGTGGCGCCTTCGAAAACTGATACTTTGTTCGTTTGAACAGGGATCTTTACCGTCGGTTGAAGACTCTGTTCTTCCAATGGGGAGAGTTTTTGATAAATGGACTTAACTGGCTCCGCGTGGATGGGCTCCACAGAGGCCTTAGTGAGAAACGCTAAGCGCACTTCATCTGGAGCGGAGCGGGGCGGTTCAATATTGCTCTGTTCGACCGCTTTTTTTCTACGAAGAGGCATCAACGCGTTCCATATTCCAATTTCGATGGTGTTCATCATCTGGCTCATGGCAGCCTGCTAACTTTTAGAACTTGATAACTTAAGCACATGACCCTGGCCATCAGCTATCACACGAATTGTTTGGTCCATACTTCGGCCAGAGCTAATTTCCACACTTTTGGTGAATAGAAGCAGATACCGATCCTCTGTTTGCTGGCTAACTTTCGGAAGAGTTCCAGTCATGTGAGGGTGCCTTTGGTAGACTTCCCTGGAAACTTTTTTTACTGCCGCTGCATCCATTTTTACTCCTACTTAGGCTGGTAAGAGCGCCTACGCAGAAAAGCGGGGACATCTAACCGTTCGTCCTGATCAATTCTTGGTCCGACGAGATTACTGGTATCCACCTCTCGTATACCTGCCAGAACCGAGCTTTTCTCGGGGTAGCTCGGCTGGGGAACAGGTGGCTGCGGCTGTATCTGTGCAGGTTCAGAGGGCAGCCTGAAAGTCATTTCAGGCTTGGTTGTTGTAGGGGTGCTTTTTTTCACCCCGATACCTGTAACAATCAGGATCAATTGAACTCTGTCCTCCATTCGTGCGTCAGTAATCACGCCGGGAATGATTTCCGCGTGAAAACCTGACGCTTCCTGGAGCAGCTGCAGCGCATCGGTCACATCCCTAAAGGACATATTGGCGCTGCCGGTGAAATTCGCGATCATGTGAGTCGCAGAATAGAGGTCAATTTCTTCCAGGAGTGGATGATGCAGAGCTTTCTCAATGGCTTGCTTGATACGGTCCGGACCTGAGCCAGTGCCGATTGACAATAGAGCGCCGCCACCTTGCTGCATGACTGTCTTGATATGCGAGAAATCAACATTTATTAAACCTGTTTCGGTAATGAGCTCTGAGATGCCCTGAACACCTTGTCTCAGAACATCGTCCGCCAGGGTAAAAGCCATTTCAAGCGGCAAGTCCCGAGGTGCAACCTCAATCAGTTTATCGTTGGGGATGACGATGAGGGTATCTGTGTACTGACGTAATTTGTCCAGGCCAGTCTCGCAATTCTTTTGCCTCCGCCCCAGCTCAAATGAGAAAGGACGGGTCACGATGGCAATAGTCACAGCCCCAACAGCTTTGGCTACCCGAGCCGCAACCGGGATAGCGCCGGTCCCTGTGCCGCCGCCCATACCAGCGGTTAGAAACACCATTTCCGCGCCCTCCATAATCGAAGCCAATTCGCGGTAGCTTTCTTCCGCGGCAGTCTCGCCCACAGCAGGCAAGCCGCCCGCTCCCAGGCCTCTGGTGGACTTGGGACCTAGCTGAATTTTGTTTGGAGAGAGATTATGGGACAGCGCTTGAGCATCTGTGTTGCAAGCGACAAATGTGACACCCTGCATGCCATTTTCGATCATGCGGTTAATCGCGTTGCAGCCGCCGCCACCCATACCTATAACAACAATCTTGGGTAGGGAACTGGAAATCGGCGTTCGCATTGAATAAACTGGATGGTTGCTCATAGTAACTCCTTCAAATATTCCTTTAAGCAGCAACGCTGAGGCTCTTGCTGACTTTTTCATCAATCAGGCAGCCAGCTTCTCTCAGCATTTGAATGTCATTATCAGTAAACGCGGAATCTTCATTCCACACAGTCACTTTGCGCGCGTTCATGGCTTCTATCAGGGAAAAGCCAATGGTAGGGCGGACTTCACGTATGATCGGGCGCACGCGTTCCAGGATGTTTTCCGGTATTCCCCAGTCATAAGAAGGGAGCAAGAGATAGTGGTCTATCGGGTACATCCACTGGGCTACCCGGTCCGCAACCGGATATTCCAATTGCTGTTTCCTGGTTTGTTCAATCTTCTGTTTATAAGAAGACAGTTCTTGTTGTTTTGGCTGACCGTTTTCGTTAAACCAGGCTGTTTTCCCCATCGGGTCATTTTCAGCGGAGCTCAAGAGCCAGAACAAACAGCCCAATACTTCATTTGGCAACGCGCTTTCCGCTCCGGATTTGGAATTATCCTCAAGCGTAATATTCAGCAAATCATCAAACCGTAGGTTAGTATCCAAAATATTCTTTTCAACGCTGGCGGCTCCAAACCAGAACAATAAAATTTTCGGTGTGACGTTCAGAGCAGATTTAACCAATTCTGTGTACCACTGCCAGGTATTAAAGCCCAGGTGGTCCTCTTCTCCTAATTCAGTTTTGCTGTATGGTCGCAGCGTTTTCCAGCGTTTTGACGCGCCTTTTCCCCAGGTAAGAGGCCTGGAGAAGGTCTGGGCGCTGACCGCCATATGCAAGTTCGCGCTAAAATCCAATGATTTTCGCTGTTGAACGAGCTGAAGCATCTTCTTCAGGAAGGACAAATCCCAATAATCGCCGCCAGGTTGCAGTGCGGGGAATATCGGGATCAGATTATTCTGTTCCGCGACGCGGACAAAAGGCAGATAACGGTCCAGGAACCGTTCCACCAAGTCGCCTTGGGACCAAGTACCGTCCAGCCAGGATGATTTCACATTGGGGCTCTTGAAGAAAGTCACATACTTGACGCCCCAGCGCGCGTATGCCGCCAGGATTACCTTCAGGTCTTCCGGTTTAATTTCAGCATTTACAGGAATGTCAAACTGGATGATTGGTTGAATACCACCCTTAATGAGACCCTGGATGAAATCCTCTGGAATGGCTTGTGCCGTGGGGCTTTTGAGAACTAACCACGCTGCATTAAGCGCCTGTAATTCAGGAAGCCAGAGGTTCAAATCACGCGCCTGATAATGGTTTAAGTCCTGAAAATAATGAAATCCAAGTCGTTTGTTCATGTCCACATCCGTGAATAGCACTCTGCGTTACTGAGTTAAGTGCAAGTATTATGCCAAAACGAAAAAACAAAACCTGCTATAATTGCGCCGATGATTTTGGTTACCGGCGGTATTGGGTTTATTGGGGGGGAGTTAGTCAGGCAATTCAATGCCATGGGGCTGCCTTACCGTTACTTGTTGCAGCCCGGTGACCGCGACTATATTCTCCCTAAAAAAACTAATTTTGACGTCGCAGTCAGCTCCCTCTCAGATGAGCGGAGCTTGAAGGCTGCCCTAAAAGATGTTGATCTGATTTGTCACCTTTCTTCAGTTGAACAAATAGCCGGCCATCAAGATTTACAGCAGGTGGAAGTTCGTGACGTAGAAATGCTGACAAAAACCGCCAGCGCTGTGGGGGTGAAACGTTTTATCTATCTAAGCCATTTAGGCGCTGACCGGGCTTCCGCGTTTGATTTGATGAAAGCGAAAGGCATTGCTGAACACGCCATCCAGGAGAGCGGAGTTCCATACACAATTTTCCGCAGCAGCATGGTTTATGGTCAGGGCGATGTCTTCAGTTCCTATCTGCTTGGCTTATTCAAGGTTTTTCCGTTTTTTGTCCCGATTCCAGGAGATGGCAGCGTTCTGCTGCAGCCAATTTGGGTGCGAGACCTCGCCGCCTGCATGGCATGGTCGCTTAATATGCCAGAAACGACCAACACGGTTCTTGAAATTGGGGGACCTGAGCATCTCAGCTTTAGAGAGGTTTTGGCGCTGATTTCGTCAAAAATTAAATCAAAAAAGCGATTTCTCGAGCTAAACCCATTGCGAATGAAGCGCCTAATTCAGTTCATTCAAAACACTCGGAAAGGTTTTCCGGGATCAGTCTTTTGGTTGGATTACCTCGCTGAAAACCGCATTTGCGCGCTGGATTCCCTGCCGCGTGTGTTTGGGATTAATCCTGCAAGATTTCAACAAAAAATTGATTATCTGTCCATCTCACAAAGGAAAATATGAATCTCTGTATCCACGGCCACTTCTACCAACCCCCTCGTGAAGACCCAATCTCAAACTACATTCCCGACGAGATCGGAGCTGAGCCTTTCGGGAATTGGAATGAACGCATTTTGGCGGAATGTTACGCGCCAAATGCTCGCAGTGGCAGCTTTCAGAAAATTAGTTTTAATGTAGGGGCTACATTGATGCGCTGGATGGATTCCTTCGCGGGAGAAACCTACACTCAGATAATCGCGCAAGAACAATGGAATTACGCGAATTACGGCGTGGGCAACGGGATGGCTCAGAGTTACAACCACAGCATTCTGCCCTTAGCAAACGCTCAGGACAAGATTACGCAGGTGCGCTGGGGCATTAAAGATTTTGAATTGCGCTTTGGTCATCAACCTGCCGGAATGTGGCTGCCAGAGACCGCCGTGGATACAGCTACCTTATGCGCGCTTGCGGACCAAGGCATTAAATTCACGATTCTCGCGCCCTGGCAAGTGATTTCGGAAGACGGCGGCAACGGACCTTTTCTGATTGACCTGCCTGATGGAAGAGATCCTTTTGTGGTCTTTACTTACAACCAGGAATTGAGCACGCGCGTTAGTTTTCACCCTTCCTCCACTGTTAATGGCGATTTGTTTTTGGAAAGTATTTTGAACGACCACGCGAACGACGATGATGGGCTGCTCCTGGTCGCTAGCGATGGTGAACTATATGGACACCATCAACCATTCAGGGATTTATTCCTGAGCTATGTTTTGAATGGCGCAGCCGATAAAAGAGGAGTTCAATGGACTTACCCTGGAAAATGGTTAAAAGAACACAACGTAACCCAGAAGGGAAGACTGGTCGAAAACACATCCTGGTCTTGCATGCACGGCGTTGACCGTTGGGAAAGAGTTTGTGGCTGCACGCCCAAGGCCTACTGGAAAAATCCATTTCGCGCCGCCCTGAATCAAATAGGGGAGTGGCTGGATGCAGCGTTTATTGATGTTGCTGCTCCTTTATTCCCCGAACCATGGGAGCTTCGCCACCGCTATATCGATGTCATCAACGGACGGATGACCACAGTTGAATTGTGCCAGGAGCTTTCCAAAGGCAGGTGGCGCTCAGATCAACTGCCCCGAATTGAAGATTTGCTTTCCGCCCAGTATGAACGGCAGCGCATGTTCACATCCTGCGGCTTCTTTCATGATGAATTTCATCGCATCGAACCGCAAAATAATATTGCGTATGCCGCGAAGGCGGTATTTTTGACTGAACGCGCTACCGGCCTGGACCTGGTTCCGGCAGCATTAAGCTTGTTAAGCCTGGTGCAGAGTCAAAAAACAGGTCTGAGAGGCGATACTGTGTTCTCTCAGACCTTGTTGCGCGCAAAAGAAGAATGCGTGAGTTAATCCAACGCGTCCTGCAGTTTTTCCAGCTGGTACTCCGAGGCTTTTAAACCGTTCTCCAGGCGAGCAAAGTGGGATTCTGCTTGAATGTTCTTTTCCAGCAGTTCCACGCTTGAAGTATCTGTTTGCGCCGCGTACCAAAGCACCGCGCCAACGCGCATATACCAGAGCATATCCTCAAACTTTTCCTGATTAAACCAGAGTACCTGGTTGTACTCGTTCACTTCGATATATTCCCGCAATTGCTTATCCTGCAGCCATTTTTCAAGAAGGTCTGCAGTCTTCTGGGTATCAATTTCGTCCAGCCAACAAGTGTTCGTGATCATCCAACGGACAGCCTGACAAGCCTTCCACGCTTCATAATCGCCAAATCCGAGCTGAGTAAGCGCGTTTGTAACCAATCTTATGGCTGGTTCCTCTTCTAACACCTGTCGACTTCTGGACCTGCATCCTTCGCTTGCGTTGCTTCCGGCCAGATTAGAGAATAATGCCCACACCAACAGGACAAATTTACGCCGTGGGTCTTCCAGTGATTCTGGGTTAAGAGCTTTGGTAAAGAGCGGAGTCAGACGCGTGAGGGACAAGCCCGCGTTCTTGGGGAAGTCTTCCAGGTCAAGAATCTGCCGTAATTGTTTTTCGAGGATCGAACTATCCTGAATCTCATCACAATCGGAAATACCGGCTGTTCTGCGTAAACCTGCCTGTGCCCGAGAGGCGAGTTCAAGGTTATTTTCTATGAGCGATTCGTAGGTCTCGGTATGCAAGCGATCCTTGCTGGCTGACACAAGGCTCCTTAAGTTCTCAGCATTGATAATTCCTTCCAAAGGCTGCAAAATCGGTCCGAGAGCGATTTCCCGGCGGGCCATGTCGAGATTCGGAACGCCTCTGCCATTCAGGTGACTATTTAGCTCAGCGTAATCGCGACCGTAGACCACGGAAAAGTCCATCAACACCTGGTGTCCGTAGGCGTCAAGGCTAAAATACATACCCCGATCGAAAATATCCTTCGCAGACCTGATATATTCAAGATGGTGCGTGTAGTCACGAAATGTCACGAATGCGTCAGGATCGTTTGGCAAGCCGAGTGCATGGGCGAGATCTCTTGTTTCCTGATGGGAATCTCCGCCGCTTTTGACAAGGAAAGGCACGGAGTGTTTTATCCAGCCGGCGGTATCGCCAAAGCGGTTGTTGAACACAACAAGGGCGCGTTGATCTCCATCGCTGTTGGTATATGCATATACATCTTCATCTACTCCACCATGTGCCGCGTGGAAGTCGTAGAGCATGAAGTTTTCGACGTTGGCAAATAGGCGCCGTCTGTGCAGGATAGGGAACACATCCGTTTCATGCCGCCGGACCAGGTAAGGATCCGGTGTTTCATCCCAGTATGGGCGGTAATACTCCATCCCATACTTTTCGGCGTACCCTTCCACCTGCCCGTGGCCGTACATCGGCAAGCCAGGCATGGTAGACATAACGGTGCAAATTCCAAAATACTTGTCCCCTTTACCGAACTGCTCCACAGCTGTTTTCTCATCCGGGTTATTCATGAAATTGACATAGCGTTTCAGAATCTGGGGGTCATAAACCAAAGTATTCTTGATGAGCTGGCGGTATTTATCATTTTCCTCGTTTCGCAGCATGTTCATATACGCGCTGTTGTACACCCGGTGCATTCCCAGCGTGCGCACAAAATAGCCTTCCATCAGCCAAAAGGCCTCAGCCAGAAGCAAGGTATCTGGAACTTCTTTGGCAACCCTTTCCACCACTTCCCGCCAGAATTCCTCGGGCATGGCGCGGTCAAATTCCTCGCGTGTCATGGCATGATCCGCGCGAGAAGGGATATCCCCACCAGTGCCAGGCTGCGGGAACCAAAGCCGCTGATAATGTTTTTTGGTCAGCGTCATTGCCGCGTCAAAACGGATAATGGGAAATTTCCTTGCCACTTCCAGGATGGTTTGGATGACTGCCTCACGCACAGTTGGATCGAGGTAGTTAAGCTGTGCTGTGTCGTTCCAGGGCATGCTGGTGCCGTCGTTGCCGTGGTAAATGTATTTGGTTTGTCCATTCCCATGGTCGTAACGCTTGAAAACCACTGCCGCGTCGCTGCGGGAATAGTAGTGATCCTCCAAATTAATGCTGACGCCAGGATTTTTGGAGAGATCCGGGCCGTTGAAGGTGTAACCAGGAAAGGGACTGTAATCCAGCGAAACAAACCACTCGGGGTGATCGTAGACCCAATCGGAATCAATACCCATATGGTTGGGGACCATGTCGCTGGCCAGGCGAATGCCGCGCTGCCCGGCGCGGTAACTGAGATTGCGGTAGGCTTCTTCGCCGCCCAGGCGTTCCGCTATTTGATATCGCGCGAGTGAATAAGCTGATGAAACCGCGTCTGGATTACCGCAGCGCTGCTTTATTTCTCTTGATGCGTCGCTTCTTTCCCAAAGGCCAATCAACCATAAGCCGGTAAATCCCCAGGCAGCAAGCCTGTCGAGGGTTTCGTCGGGGATTTGGTCTAGTCGTTCAATTGGGCGTTGGTACTGCCTTGAAAGCTGATTGAGCCACACAAAGCTGTTTTTCGCAATCATAACCACGCGCGGCATCCAGTCGCTGTCCGGGCTAAAGCGTTCAACCTCGGACAATCCTTCCGCGCGATAATCCGGTACCATGGTGGGTCCAGGTCCGCTGAACACCATGCGCTGTTCCTCTTTGAGGAAATCCAGACTTCCTAAAAGGCGATAAAGGTATTTACCGAGCAATTTTCCCCAATGTTGGCGGATGTATTCTAATTGACCGCTTAATGACTGCGGAACCACGATGGATGGCGTGCGCAGCATTGTGACCAGGTCTTGATGCTGCGGTCCAAACTCGGGCTGCCTGGCAAAGAAAACCTTGATCCCATCGATAACCTGTTCATAGGCTGTCTTTTTGCGCAGTTTAGCGTCATCGAAGAGCTCCGAATACACAGCCGCGGCTGGATTCTGATTCGTCAGCCAGAGCATCAAAAGCTCTTCGAGCGCGATTTTCGTATTGGCAACCCCTTCGGTCGTCCCCTCCAGGTATTCTTGCAGAGTAATCTTGCCCTGAAAAACCTGAACAGGGGGGAAGTCCTGCGAAAAAGCGCTCAGAGTCGCGAGGAGCTTTTCCTCGCCTAGTTTGTGCGAGATTTCGGTATAAAGCGAATCGCGCAAATCTTTTCCGTATTCTTGGTAGTACTCGGATACAACAAGATGGAATATTTCATCAATTAATCCAAGCGCGTTCATTTGTCCCGCTGAAATATAACCCGCATCGCCAGGTTTTTTCTGGGCGTTTATCTGCTGAGCAAATTTGCGGGCAGCCTGGAAATTCGCGAAAATTACGTTGCCATTAAGTGAAAAGAGCAATTGGTCGAAGCCGTATTTCTCACGAGATAAGCGTGAAACATGAAACTCCATCATGGAACTCTCTCCTTTGATAAACGCGCTTGTGTTCACAGCAAAACTGTGATCGATCAGCTTAGCTGAGAAATTGTATCATTCCTGGTGTAGGATGTGTGTAACAATATTCGAACCTGAACCGCCAATGTTCTGCGCCAAACCCCAGCGCGCATCTTTCACCTGTGTTTTCCCGGCCTCGCAGCGCAATTGGAGCGTCAGCTCTACCAGCTGATACAAGCCGGTAGCGCCGACAGGGTGACCGCGCGCCTTCAATCCGCCCATCGTCGCAACCGGAATTTGTCCTTCGATTGTAATTCCCCCCTCGTTCGCGAGCTTTGGGGCCTGGCCGGGATCGCAAAATCCTGCCGCTTCCAAGGATAAAGCCGCCATGATTGAGAAGGCATCGTGATATTCAAACAAGTCAATTTCTTGTGCAGAGATACCTGCCTGTTTGTACGCGCGCTGGCAGGAATTCTCCGCAGCCCTTAAGCGCAGTGGGTTGGCTCGATTCTGCATGGAAATTGTATCTGTCGCGGAGGTGGAGGCAGCTACGCTGATTTTTCTGCTCGACGTGGGAGGTTTGTTGGTGATAACGATAGCGGCAGCGCCGTCGCTCACGGGGGAAGCATCCAGGAGGTTAATCGGGTCGCAGACCATACCCGCGCGTTGATAATCCATCGGGCTGATTGCCTTCTGGAAGCGCGCATTTGGGTTAGAGACCGCGTTCGCGTGGGCGTTGATGGAAAAAGCTGCAAAATCAGAGGTCTTCCAACCGTATTCATGCATGTAGCGCTGCATAATCAGGGCGTTCAAAGCGACAAATGAAACCCCAAAATCGCCCTCAAGATCAGCATCCGCTGCCGTTGCGAGGCTGGATGTGATTTCCGCGAGCGGAGAATCGGTCATTTTTTCCACTCCGACCACCAGCGCGGTATCCAGCTCTCCGGATGCCACGGCCATCAAAGCAGCTCTGAACGCCGCCGACCCAGATCCGCAGGCGGATTCAAACCCCAAACCTTCCCGATGATGCATCCCCAGCCAATCCGCCAACAGTGCGCCAAGTTGGAGCTGCTGGTTCGCGGTGCCGGACATCATATTTCCGACAAAAATACCGTCTGGATAACCCAGATCTGCCTCCTGCAGCGCCAACAGAGCCGCATCTCCAGCGAGTTCTTTTAAGGATTTTTCCCAGTTTTCGCGAACCGGAGTTTGGCCAACGCCGGCAATAAATATCTTTTGCATAGATAAACCTCGCCGTTTGAAAAAGTTCATTAGAATTTTATTCCACAATCCTATCGAAAACTCTCAAAACTTGTTTCTGTTTGTATAATTCCATCAATGAGTAGATTGGAGTGGTCATGGAGATTTACGACATCAGCGTAGGGATCGACGAAAACCTGCCTATATGGCCTGGCGACCCAAGGCCGAGCATCACCTGGCTTGGTAAGCTTTCCGCAGGGGATATCGCGAACATCAGCGCTCTGGACCTTGGAGCGCATACGGGAACCCACATCGACGCGCCACTGCATTTCCTTGCTGATGGGATGGGACTTGATGGCTTCCCGCTTTCTACTTTAATAGGTGATGTCCAGGTGCTCGAAGTGCCAGAAGAGGTGCACCTGATTACTGAGGATGTAATTGAAAGCCAACTGGATTTAATTAGTGACAAGCTCCTCTTCAAGACTCGCAACAGCCGCTTCTGGTCTGAGTACCGAGGTAAATTTCAGGAAGATTTTACCGCGCTCGATTCCACGGCAGCGGAATTATTGGTGCGGCTAGGAGTGAAATTAGTCGGGATTGACTACTTATCGATTGCGCCCTTTAATAATCCCACTCCCACCCATGAAATTTTGCTTAGGGGAAATGTGGTTATCCTTGAAAGTATCGATTTGAGTGAGGTGAGCGCGGGGAGCTATGAATTGGTTTGCCTGCCAATAAAATTGACTGGAAGAGAAGCCGCCCCCGCGCGCGCTGTATTAATCCGCAGATAAACGGATTAATTGCGCGTAGCCATTATATCCAACATTTAAATCTCTAGTGATGGCATCGTCAAGAGGTGAAAGGCAAGCGTCTCCAGATCTTTAGCCTTTTTTGAGGTTCCCAGCTCATCCAGAATTTCCTCCAAGTGCTTAAGAATTACCGGGTCGTCCCCGACAAAGCGGGAAGGGTCAATCTCACCGCTAAAGATGTCTTCCAGACCGAGCCGACTGTAAAGCTCGCTCACCATGCCATAACTCCACTGGTCAGATATTTTCAGCTCATCTGCCAGGTCGCGCCGACCAATTGAAAATATGATCGCAAGCCGCGCTATCTCTTCCTGGCGGTCTGTAAGGCCAGGAAAAACACGACCGGATATGATGAGTTTGTTTGGCGGCAAAACATAGGCATTATTCTTCAAAGCGTCCAGCACGCCTGGCGTGAAAACGGTTTTATTTTCGTAGGCAAATGTAATTGCCCAGGCTAATGAAGAGGAAATTTCAGCTTTTATCAGGTAACCGGCGAATATGCGCGCTTCCAGACGCAGCAAGACATTTTCTATAACCTGCGTGCCAACGCAGAGTATTCTTGTTTGTTTTCCAGCCTGCTCGTTCAGAGAACTCAGCATGGATGGATTGTCGCGGTAGGAATCAAGATCAACGAGGAAAAGATCCGGCCTGGGCTGACCAGGCTCGTTCAACTTCTCAAAATCCGCATGGCAGGTAATTTCGGCGATAACACGGGTGCGCCAATCACGAACGAGGAGCAAGGACATCCAATTCCTGGCATATATGTCATCGCTTACAATTGCCACTAAAATATCTTTTGCCATAATAAAATCCTTCCATTTTCTGCAGCAGACTGAATTATAATTGTGAAAACTTATTTTACGTCCAAAGTGAAGAGGTGCCATATGACTAAAAGAGTTGCTATTCTGACAAGCGGCGGTGACGCGCCGGGTATGAATGCTGCCATCAGATCAGTAGTGCGCTGCGGTATCAATAAGGGTTGGCAGATGTATGGCGTTCAACATGGATATAGGGGACTTATTTCCGGAAATATCAATGAAATGACAACCCGGGATGTAGGCGGAATTATTCAGCGCGGTGGGACAATCTTAGGCAGCGCGCGTTGTCCTGAATTTATGACTGTAGACGGCCGAAAGCTTGCGATCAGGAATATGTATCAACTTGGTATTGATTCTCTGGTGGTAATCGGCGGCAATGGCTCTCAGACCGGCAATTATGAACTCCACCGCATGGGTCTACCTGTGGTTGGCATTGCCTCCACAATCGATAACGACCTGTGCGGTTCCGACATCACCATTGGCGTGGATACCGCCCTTAATATCGCGCTTGAAGCCATTGACCGCCTCAAGGTGACAGCATCTTCCCATCAACGGGCTTTTATCCTGGAGGTGATGGGTAGGAAATGCGGCTATATCGCCTTAATGTCAGGCATCGCGGGCGGCGCGGAAGCAATAACATTACCCGAAGTCCCCACAGACCCCGAAGAATTAGCGCAGACCTTGCAGCAAGCATATGAGCACGGAAAATCGCATGCCTTAGTCGTGGCAGCAGAAGGGGCTGATTACAACGCGGCGAAATTGACTGAGTTCTTTGTGAGCAATCGAGATCGGTTGGGTTTCAGCGTCCGCAGCACAATTCTCGGGCATGTACAGCGCGGCGGCACCCCCAGCGCGTACGATCGCAATCTAGCCAGCCGCCTGGGTCTTGGCGCGGTGGAAGCCTTAGAACGTGGTGAAACTGGTGTGTTGGTCGGTCAGATAGCTTCAAAAATAACCACGACGCCCCTGGAGGATATCGTGGGGAAAACCAAAGGACTGGATATGGAATTGGTACGTCTGGCAAAAATGCTGGATTAGACCTTCTTCATTCGTAAATACGCTTCAATAAAACCGTCGATACTCCCGTCGAGAACGCCCTGAGTATTGGCGGTTTCGTATTCCGTGCGGTGGTCCTTGACCATCTGGTAGGGATGCAGCACGTAAGAACGAATCTGACTGCCCCACTCAACCTTCTTAAATTCGCCTTTCAATTCCGCGACAACCTCATCATGCGCTTGCATTTGCAGCTCAAACAGGCGCGAACGCAGCACTTTTAACGCGTTTTCCCGGTTTTGGGTTTGCGATCGTTCGTTTTGGCAAGTCACAACCAATCCACTCGGAAGGTGAACAATACGCACAGCGGTCATGTTTTTCTGTACGTTCTGCCCGCCAGCCCCCGAAGATTTATAAACTTCGATATTGATGTCCTCAGGGCGAATGACGACCTCGTCGTTGTCGTCCAGTTCCGGCAAGACTTCCACCAGCGCGAATGAGGTGTGTCGGCGGTGCGCTGCGTCAAAAGGAGAAAGCCGGACCAGACGGTGAACGCCTTTTTCAGACTTTAGAGAGCCGTATGCGAGTTTCCCCTGAACAAGGATGGTTACGGACTTGATGCCGGCTTCCTCTCCAACCGTGCGATCGAGGATTTCTGTCTTAAAGCCGCGCTGTTCAGCCCAGCGCAGGTACATTCTTTCGAGCATAGCAGCCCAATCCTGGGAATCCGTTCCACCCGCCCCGGAATGGACAGCCAGCAGCGCGTGTCCGTGATCATACTTACCGGAAAGGAGCAGCTCTGTTTCCTTTTTTGCCAGGGAGTCTTCCAGATCGCTGATATGCGCGGTAATTTCTTCCGTAAGCGAGCCGTCGTCCATTTCGATGAGCGCTTTGAGGTCTTGAATTTCTGTGCTAAATGCCCGCCATTCTTCCACAATCCCGGAAAGGTCCGAGATGCGTTTCATCACCTGTTGCGCAGCGTCTGGATTATTCCAAAAATCAGGGGATTCGGAGTTGGCTTGCAGGTTCAGCAGTTCTTGCAGTTTTAAGGGAAGGTCAAAGATGCTCCTGAAGTGAACGACATTGCGCTTCGATAGTCTCAATTCGATCGGAAAGGTCAGACATTTAAATACTCCGAAAAATTAATGTTCGAGGATGCCGTCAACAAAGGCTTCCCGATTAAAAAGCTGTAAATCTTCCACCCGCTCACCCAGACCGGCATATAAAATGGGCAAGTCCAATTGTTTTTTGATTGCGAATGCCATCCCGCCTTTGGCGGAGGTATCCAGTTTTGCCAGGAGAGCGCCGTTTAAATGAACTGCCTTGCCAAAGGCTGCCGCTTGCTGAAGCGCGTTTTGACCGGTGGTGGTATCCAGTACAATCCAGGAATAATGCGGGGCGCCTGGCAAAGCCTTGCCGGCAACGCGGTATACCTTCTTGATTTCTTCCATCAGGTTGTAGCGCGTGTGCAGCCGTCCGGCTGTATCAATCAATACCACATCGCTGCTGCGGGATAGCGCGGATTTTATGCCGTCGTAAGTCACCGCGCCAGGGTCGCTATCAGGTTGCGCGGTAATGATTGGTACATCAATGCGTTTGCTCCACACCTCAAGCTGGTCTACCGCGGCGGCACGAAAAGTATCCGCCGCAACCAGCAATACTTTCTTCCCCATGTGCTTATACCGGGCGGCGAGCTTTGCGATTGTCGTCGTTTTTCCTGATCCATTCACGCCAGCGATCATGATAACAGTAGGTTGAAAGGAAAAATCTGGTTCAGCGGGTTGATCCAATAAACTGACAAGTTCAGATTTGAGCAAAGAATACAACTGCTCTGTCTTGGTTAAACCTTGCCTGTCTACTTGCTCCTGGCAATTGTTAATCAGAGCGATTGTCGTCTCTACGCCAAGATCAGCCTGAATCAATAAGGCTTCTAATTCATCCCAACTATCTTCGGTAATTTGAGTCGCACCAAAAAAAGTCGAAACTTTCCCAAAGGCAACATCGCGGGTTTTAGTCAGGCTCTCACGCCATTTTTTTAATAGGTCGCTCATAAGTTGTGTATTATAACGAGTTTTGGCTGCTTGCTAATTGGCCGCAGCCAGCTTGGATTTCAATACCTCGGCGCAGACGGACTGTCACGGGTATCCCACGTTCAGAGAGCGTGTCCGCGAAGGCTTGTACCTTGTCTCTTCCGGAACCTTGCAGAGGGTAAGCTTTGCTGGGGTTCAGCGCAATCAAGTTGACATGGCAAAGCATGCCTTTAATTAATCCCGCAAGCTGGTAGGCTGCAGCGGGTGAGTCATTCAGGTCATTGATTAGCGCGTACTCAAAACTGATTCTGCGGTGAGTCTCATCGGTGTAAGCCCTGCAAGCAGAAATCAGATTCTTTAATGGGTAAATTCGGTTCGCGGGCACAATCTGACTGCGAAGCTCATTGTCCGCCGAATGAAGACTGACTGCCAGATTAACCTGAAGCCCTTCGTGGCTGAATTTTTCTATCTTGGGGATGATTCCAACAGTGCTTACGGTTATACGGCGCGCGCCAAAGTTCAGTCCCGTGGGGTCTATCAATCTTCGCAGAGAAGCCATCGTCGCGTCATAGTTTAGGAAAGGCTCGCCCATGCCCATATACACGATGTTGGTTATTTTCTTACCTTCAGCCTGCAATAGCCGCTGCGCATGAATGACCTGAGCGATAATTTCTCCGGCAGAAAGACCGCGTTGAAAACCCATCTGCCCAGTAGCGCAGAAGACGCAGCCCATGGGACAGCCAACTTGCGTTGAAATACAGAGTGAGTTGCGCTCCTCATAACGCATCAGGACCGTCTCAATACGTAAATTGTCTGGAAGTTCAAACAGTGTTTTTTCTGTCAGGTGATCTTTGGACCGCAGGGAGGCGCGTGGGTTAAGAGCGTTGAGTCTGAACTGCTCAGCGAGAGCAGCGCGCAATCCAGCGGGTATATTGGAGAACTGGGAAAAATCCTCATACAGGTGTTCGTAAAGTCCGCTCCATATTTGTTTGGCGCGAAACTTTTGCTGCCCAAGTTCAGTCAATGCCTGAGACAGTGCCTCAAAATCCAAATCGTAAATGAGCGAGTTAACCATAAATGAGCTCAGTGAGGTCCGCGGCAATGATGTCGGGAGCGGGATGCCAGGCCTCAGCCTGCGCGTGGGTGGAAACCCCTGAGAGAACCAAACCAGATAGGCAGCCGGATCGCTGGGCTCCGGCGATATCCGTCTCCAATCGATCTCCAATTCCTATTACCTCTTTAGGGGCTAAAGCCAACACACGATAGGCATGTTCGTACATCGCGATGAAAGGCTTGCCAATAATAAGGGGCTCTTTTCCGGAAGCTGTCGCAATGGCAGCAACCATTGTTCCGGCTCCGGGAAATAGTCCCTGTGGAGTGGGGAAGGTGGCGTCCGCATTGGTGGCAATAAAAGCTGCGCCTGACCTTACAAGCAGCGCAGCATTGCGGATTTTCTCGTAGGTCATCCCGACATCCATCCCGACCACAACGACTTCAGCATTGTGAAACTCATCTGCCGGAGAAATATGAAATCCATGCTTCAGAAGAACCGTTTTCAGGGAATCAGAACCGACTACGTAAACCCAGGTACCTTGGCTGTAATGTTCCTTAAGGTACAACGCAGTAGTCTCCGCGGATGTGATGATTTGTTCCGGCTGAACAACTAGACCGAAACTTTGCAACTTTTCCTGATATTCCACGATGTTTTTTGTGGCGTTATTTGTCGCAAAAACATAGCGCAAACCCAAATCGGAAATCTTCGCGAACAATGCGGGAAGATTTCCGATGGCTTGTGTGTCACGCCAGAGGACGCCGTCCATGTCTAATATAAGCCCCTTCAAGTAGGGGAACTTATCCGTGAGCATTTAACCTCCGGCGAGTGAAATTTTTTGCTTACTTGGCCGGCGGCTGCAGCACCTTATCGACGATGCCATAATTGACTGCTTGCTCCGCCGTCAGGAAAAAGTCCCTGTCCGTGTCGCGTTTGATGACATCAATGGGTTGGCCGGTCGCCCCGGCAAAAAAGTTATTGAGGGCATCCTTTAGGCGCAGGATTTCCTTCGCCATGATTTCAATGTCCGTTGCCTGGCCTTCAGCGCCGCCAAGCGGTTGATGCATGTGAATCGTGGCATGGGGGAGCGCGTAACGTTGACCTTTTGCCCCGCCTGCCAGTAATACGGTTCCAAAACTGGCGGTGACCCCAACTGCGACTGTGCTGATCTTGTTCGGAATCATTTGCATCGTATCAAGAATCGCCAGTCCGGAATAGATCGAACCGCCGGGAGAGTTGATGTACATCTGTATGGATTTATCCGGGTCTTCCCGGCTAAGGTACAGCAGTTGCGCGACAACCAGGTTTGCGACCTGATCATTGATAGCGGATCCCACAAAAATGATGCGTTCCTTCAACAGAAGCGAATAGATATCGTACGCGCGTTCGCCATTTCCTGAAGATTCAACCACCATTGGAATCACTGATTTAAATATATTTGTATCCATAGGTTTCCTTTTCTTCGTAAAGATTTTGAAGAGTTTACCTTACGTCTGTTAGATTTTTGTAATATAAAGGCGGGCGCCTGATGATTCAGGCGCCGCGTTGGTAATTAGCTGGCTGTTTGTTCTTCCTGATCGGCTTGAGCGACTGGTTCTGGCGAGCTTTCGGTTTCGGATTGGATTGCCGGAATAGATTCTGGGCTGGCTATAGTGCGAAGCTGCATGCGAATCGCGGATTCCAGCGCTCGATTGGCCGCCTCCATGGAAATGGCGTTCGCGAATTTCTTCTCACCAAGTTCTTTTTGAACTTCCTGGAGTTCGCCGCTCATGATGAGTTCATTCACGATTGTAGATATTTGTTTCTCCAGGGTTTCGTTGCTAATTTTGATATCAAATTTCTTGCTAAGAGCTTCCATCACCAGCGAGCGTTCCAGGCGGTTGATCGCGGTTGGGGTGACTTCCTGCTTGATAAACTCGTCTCTTTCAATCTTGCGCATCTTCAGGTAGACATTGAGGTCAAGCTGTCGGTGCGAAAGCTCATGTTCGAATCGATGTAAAACCTGTTCTTCCTCTTCCTTCAGCATCTGGGGCGGATATTTTATCTTCGCTTCTTGTCGGACCCGATCCACTAAACCGAGGTAATACTTATCCTCATACTCAGCGGTCGTTTCGGCTTTCAGACGTTCCAGAACAGCGGTTCTGAGGTCTTCTACGCTCTTGAAATTTCCCATTTCGGTGAGGAAATCCTCATCAATTTCAGGCAGCTGCATTGCTTTTACAGACTGGATGTTTACCGTGAAGCGAACATTTTTGCCGCGCAGTTCTTCATCAGAGGCGTCTTCAGGGAATTCGTGGGTGATAACCGCGTTTTCGCCAGCGTTGTAGCCGATCAGAGAGCGCGCAAAGCCCTGGAAAGGCCATTCGCTCTCGCGTTGCTCTGTCTCTGTTGGGATGAGGACTTGCTGGGGTACCGCCTTGATTAGATCCGGGTTTTCGCCCTCAGCAGGTTCCAAATTAAGCGCTTCAAGTGTTAAATAAAGTAGATTGCCTTCAGCGGCAGGGGTTTCAAGTGGAACAATCGTGCTCGCGTTTTGCCGCGCGCGGAGAATGAAGTCATCAACTTCCTGCTCGCTCACATCAGGCAGAACGTAGGACTCTCTGAGGCTATCAACATCCCCGAGGTCCACTTCGGGTTCCAGTGGAATTGTGAAGAGGAAAATGGGAGGATTTTCACTCTTGATTTCATCCAGATTGCCCGGACCATATGGCTTAATTTGCGCTTCCTCCAGCACTTCCGGGTAAACCTTATCCAAGAGCAGTTCCAGGGCTTCTTCTTTGATGCTTGCTTCGCCAATGTGGCTGAGCACCATTGCGTAGGGAGCTTTGCCCGGCCGAAAACCGGGGATGCGGGTGCGTTGGGAGATTTTCCGGGCTGCTTTGTGCATGTACTGCTCAAAAAGCTCGGGTTCAAATTCCGCGGTTATTTTTACCTGCTGGTCGTCTGTAAACTCTTTTTGTACTTTCAAAATATACCTCTCATAATTCGATGAATGCTGTGGGGAAAGAGAGGCTCGAACTCTCACGCCTTGCGGCACATGATCCTAAGTCATGCCTGTCTGCCAATTCCAGCACTTCCCCTCGAACAAAAAATTATAAGCGAGAGAGGGAATCAAGTCAACAAACGGTCAAAAGAAATATCAAACATAAGACCGGGCTTGTAATAATGAATAGGAATGCTGCGCGTAGCCATATTCCTACTAGCTAACCAGACAAAGTAAACATTAAGATTAAATAAAAACCTGTACTTAGAAAACCACAATCGCTACTGGTCGCTTAATGAGCATTTATTCGGCAGGTCACAGACGATTACTTACTCAATAACGGCAGAAAGAGGCTGTTACCGTTTACAAATACCTGCGTAAATGACGGCGCTGAAACATTTCCAGCGGAATCGGTTACAACCAGCGAGAAAATTAATGTCGTGGATTGCCAGGGGGCAATAAAGAACGGCGCAACTGTGTTGGGATTTTGCAGAATGACAGGTGGACCACTCGTTTGTGCCCAGGCATAGGTCAGAGGGTAGTTTCCATCAGGGTCCATGCTGGCAGAGCCGTCCAGATTGACAGTGGAAAGAAAACTCACTGATTGATCCAGACCGGCATTAGCGATTGGAGCCTGGTTGCCTATCGTTATCGTGACCGAATCAGGACCAGAGCCTTGTCCAAGGCTGTCAGTAACCAACAAATCGAATGTTATGACGCAAGGTATTGGCGGAGCAGTAAATGTAGGGTTAACCGCTCCAGGATTGCTCAAAACCACGCCAGGACCGCCGCTTTGCAGCCAGGCGTAAGTGAGTGGAAGGTTTCCATCCGGATCATAACTCGCGCTTCCATCAAGCGTAACTGAGGCATTGGTGCTCACGCTTTGGTCTGGACCTGCGTTGGAGACAGGCGGAGTGTTCAGGATCGTCACATTTACATAATCTGGCGAGGAAATACCACCAAGGCTGTCTGTTACTACCAGTTGGAAGGTCAAAATGCAAGGAGTAGAAGGCGCGACAAAATTAGGATACATGGTGCCTGGATTATTAAGCACGACACTGGGACCCCCGGTCTGGTTCCAGGCATATGATAGCGGATAATTGCTATCGGGGTCATAGCTGCCACTGCCATCCAGCGTAACCAGGATTTGCGTGAAATGCAGCTGATCAAGACCCGCATTGGCAACTGGCAGCTGATTAGTCGGTCCAGTATAGCTGAGCGTTGCAGTCATGGTCGACCCGCTGTTGCTAATGCTCGTTACCGCAGCCAAACTATCCGCGCCTGAGTAAAGTCTGCTGTTGGGCGTGGAGCTGTAATTAAAGGTGCGGTTGTTCGCCACACCAGGGAAAGGGTCACCATTATCGCCGCGCTCATAATCATATGAGTCTCCGTAAAGCAGCTCGTCCAGGCCATCGGCCTGCATAAACTTGACCAGCGGATGGCTCTCGTTCGCGTTGGCATTATTGTAGAAGGTAACCCCTTCATCAATATGCAGAATGTTAATTCCTGCGCCCGGAAGCGCGGCGTCATAACCGGTCAGTTGACGATTTTCCACCAGGAAATACTCGCCTGAACCGGAGTACTGCATCCATTCCCAGTCTATGCCGCCGGGATTTGGCCGAAGCAGGAATGCGGAGGCATTGGTTTCAGACTGGGGAATGGAAACGCTGCTTACGGTGCCGTTGATTGCTGTTGGGGTGATCCAGCCCTGGTACCACTTTAGCCAGGCATCGGGAAACGCGGGTAACTGGCCGGGGTAATTTCCGCTGGTGTAATTCCAACTGCCGGTTCCCATAATGGACCAGTTCCCAACGCCGTCCGAAGAACCGTCCGTATCATAGAGATCAGGCCAGGTCAGATCATGCCCCAGCTCATGGACGATGATGCCCATTGTCGTCATGTGATCCTGATGAATTTCTCCAACCTGGGCATAACCGCCATTATGTCCTGGGTCTCCCAGTGTTTTTCCATCCAGTGTGGGCGGGGTCGTGTCATAAAAGTAAAAGCGGTGCGCCCAGATGCTGGGTGAGTTGTTCGAGTAGGATCGTTCGAAACCTGCCACCACCACAACCAGGTGCAGCTCATTCAGAGAAATGTACCCATCCGAATTGCTGTCAAAACTCGCAAAATTGACGTAAGTGTCCGCCGCGATGAGCGCATTTTTTACGATGAGCTGGTTAGCAACTGACCAGCCCGTGCCGGTATTGGGGTGGTTGTAACCAAGATTTAGCCAACCAATAACCCCGTCATTTGCGGTGCCGTAACTCTCCGCAGCCGCGTTGAGGCTGAGCTGATTATAAGAAGCATCAAGATAGTAATCCCGAACGCTGTTGCTGCTTGTGCTGAATATCAAGGAGGCAAAATTAGCGGCGGTGTAGGTACCTGAGCGGTCTGAGAAACTCGCCAATAATACGAGCGTAGGTTGCGCACCGATATTCTGGCTCTCCAGCGCGGCTTTTTGGATTTGTGGATAGGTCGGGATGGATGCAGGACGCAGATGTTTTGCGATTCCCATAGGCGCGGAGTGATTTGCAGGAACACTCACCCCTTCCACCAGCATCGGAACCAACTCCCCGCTAGGGGAAAGTTGCGCGTACACCCACCATCCGGAGGACGATTGGAGAACGGTATACCCTTCCAGGGTCTCGTAACCGTTAGACCACTCGTCACCCCATTGGCGCGCAACGAAACCGGTACCATCGGGTTGCTCTAAAACCTGGTCTATTGGTGCCGCGGGAGAAGCAGAAGCAACATCGATGGAGGCAAGCGCGGCCAGCGCGCAAAGAAAAATACCAACAGAAACGCAAATAATATTTCTGTTCATTCTTCACCTCCGATTTTCAGATTGTCAAAGGACACGATAGTTTTGAGCACGGAATCCTCTCCTGGAACAACATTATCCAGAGGGAAAAACCAGTACGATGACCCGTATTTCAACTCTAACTACATAGCAGACAAGCGCGATGCGCGTGAGAGCACCTGAGATTTTTAAAGAAAACAATTCTTTTGGGTGCTTATACTTATAGTATATAAGAAAACCTGCAGAATCAGAAACGACTTTTGCTCGATACTGCCTAAGAAATCTAAAAAAAATGGATGGGATAGTTGCTTAATCGCCGACAAGAAAATTTTGCCACACGAATTTTTGATTTCCTTATACAGCGCAAGTAATCTGAAATCGCAGCGTAGATTATCCAGCGCTTATAAAAGTTGAATCAAACACTCAACATTTCATTGACCTGGATTGGCAACGGCAGCTGCACGCCACCCTTTAGTGTCCATTCCATCAGCACCTCAGGATCAATGCCAAAAGGCAGCAGCACGCTTCCGCCGGCCTTCGCCAGCAATTCCATGTATTTATCCAGATTTATCGATTGCGGATCCACTTTCCCGCTCAACTCCCAGGCGCGCACGTCCGGTTCGCCTTCCATAAAAAGAAAACGCACGCGCTGCCCGGGTCGGATCTGCATGCCGGCGCTTTCCAATTGCCGTGCCGCGCGCACAGCCGCAGTCGCGCTTTTGTAGGCATCCAGGGCGTAGCTCACCTTCCCATTGATCACCAGCAAATCCAACGGCACGCGGCCGGCTTTAAGGGCTTCCAGCGCGTCCTGATAAAACCGTAAAGCGGATTTCAATGCGTTTGGCAGCTCTGACCGCGTCCGGGCCTGACCAAGGCAGCTAATCATTTCTGTCTGTACCTGCCCAATCCAACGCGGGGTATCCCTGCGGCGGGCTTCCAATCCGCGCACTTTGATTTCCCCACTCTGGAACACGCCGAAATAGCGGTTAGCAATCGGGATGCGGGGGTCCGTCTTGGATGGGAGAAACGCGACCCAGCGAAAAACGCCGTCCAGCGCGATGGCAAGTCCGGTGCGGTTCACAATTTTACGCATCACTTCCTCAAAATGCTCGGGTTTGCTGCAGCCTTTCTTTTTGAGCCAAAGCGCGTCCACGTACATTTGAAGCACTTCAAAACCCTCTTCCTCTGCCACCTCTTTGGCGCGCATCAGCACTTCGCGTCCGCCTTTGGTGACCGCCTCATGGGCTTCAATGCGTCCATAACGAGCGTTTTTGTAGCCAAGAAAACCAAAACAAACTACCAGCAGCCATTTGAGCGCGGAAGAGCGCGCTTTGAGCGTCTTTGCCATGGGATGGTCAGGTGGGTAGGAACGCGTTTTGGTCTTCAGCGCCACGCGTTTTTCGTAGATAGGTTTGAGCGTGAGTGGAACCACGCCCAACTCTTCGCTGGCGGGCGTCAGCACATCCGGCAGAGGAATTTCAGGGGAAATATTCCCGCGGATGATTACCGCGGGATACATGGAGACGAAGTCTACTTCGGCTACATCGCTGTGAAGACCCAGTTTGGGCTGGTAAATCATCCCACCGCGGTCAGCCTGGATGAGCTGCATACCGCTCTTGAACTCTTCCACCTGCCGTTTTTGATAGGGCACCAGGATGTCCTTTTGCAGCGCGGTGATGACCTGCATAGCGGAGATGCCCTGGCCAGGTGAAACGCGCGCGGCTTTCTCAATCGGCAGGGTCGTTACGCGTGCCATTTCCATTGTGCCTGCCAGGCTGTAATCCGACCACATCATTGCGGATTTGCGGTCAATATGGCAGCGCCCAAACAGGTGCGCCTCCTCCGGGCGGTAGATGATGTGCCCATAAGAAAAGTAGGTGATTTCTTTCTGCCAGCGCACCGGCCGGCTGGCATCACGATTGAGTGCCAGAGGAGCTGCCTTCTCCTCCATCTGGTTGAGCAGGAAGGGCAGCAGCCAGCTGTCGCCCCAGTCGGTGACGAGAATATCCGGGTCATAGTCCAGCAGCGCGGCGTTCAGGACGGATAAAAAAGCACCGTCCCGGGTGAACGGCAGGGTCTGACTGAAGCGGTCAGAGCGCATGCTGAGCGCGCGCGGCGTTCCGTGCGCGGGGTCAACGTCCGGAGCCAGTTCCATCACGCGCAGAGGCGGCAGGTCCGGGATTAAATCCCAGCGGCTGTTGAGCACGGAAATGGATTGGATGCGGTTCTGGGCGTCAGCGCTGAGCTCGCACAACGCCAGCGGGAAAGCCCCATATCGGCTGATGTAACGCGTGCTGATGGTAACGTCCGAGTCGTACCAGGTAAGGTCCTGGAACTCCTCTTCAAGCTGATGAAACAGTTCCACCTGGTGCGCCGGCGTGTCAACGTCGATTCGCAGCACTACCACAGGGTCCGCCGCGAACACATCCTGCTTTTTCTGGCGCGCAAGCGCGGTCACGCAGGTCTCTTTGCGCAGCCGCTTCCACAGCAGGCGCAGCTGCTCATGCGGTCCGGCAGCGTAAAACGCCACCGGAAAAGCCTGCGTGAAACACACGCGGCGATCATCCGTTTCAGAGATGAACCACAGCGTCAGGCCGTCCTGTTGATTCAAGTACAGGTCCAGCAGCCAGCCCCGAAAACTTATCTCGTTCACGGCGCCTCTTCAAAGTCGGTATACGCGGCAGACGCAAGCGGTTCTGCCACTTCTTCCAGCGCTTCCGCGGCGGGAGGGTCTTCTGGGGCTAAAACTGCCAGAGTTTCGTTGAGCAGCGTGAGAAAACGCGCTTCTTTTCCGCTGTCCAGCTTTATGCTGGGGTCCGCGCCTTCCGGGATAATCTCCTTTTGGAGCGATTTCAGCTGTTTGTACACCTCCAGCAGGATGGCAATCAGGTACATGTCCAGCGGGTACAGATTGGACGCGTACGAGGCTTCCGCCAGGTGCAGGCGGGAGAGCACCAGCAGTTCATCCAGCAGCAGCTGGTCCTCTTTGCGCAGCGCGCGCTGAAAGCGTTTTAGGGCGGCTTCTTCCTGCTGCCAGGTTTGGGTAATGGAAGCAATTGTGCGGCCCATCGGCATCCTTTCTAGAACAGTGCCGGCTGCAGACCAAAACCGGCTGGCAGCGGGACAGGCTCTTCCCAGGCAGCACTGGCGCTGGCGCGCAGCTGCTCCATCAGGCATTCGCGCGCTGCCGATATGGGCGGAATAGGCCGCAGGCTTACCAACACCGGCGCGGACTGGCTGAGGCGCTCCAGGCAGGCAATGCTGCGGGTGAGCAAGCGCTGGCAGTCTTTCAACTTCACATCTTCATCCAGAAAAGTCGCCAACAGGTCCAGAATCACCAGCGGCTCGCGCGGTGGGACGGCGGAAACGGCTTCCAGCATTGCCAGCACCTGATAGCAGGTAAAAGCGCGCGAGAGGCGGATTCTGTTCATCACGCCGACCGGATCGCTGGTGAAAGGCCGGATAGCTCGGGCAACCGCGTACATATTGGAACGGTTGCCGCAATCCAACAAGGTTACCCGCTGTTTGAGCGCCAATGTGGCAACCAGTTCCAGCATTTTTTCGGACATGGCGTGGCTGCCGATAATCAGCAGCAGCTGCGGTGGCAAAGGGTGTGAAAAGGGGAGTAACGCGGCATCTGTTCTCATGCCTTTATTATATAGAATATTTGTTCTATGTCAAGAGATTTTACGAACAATTGTGCTATTATACCTGCCGCGAGCATCTTTTTGGCCAGGCGCAGGGTAGGGGAGTTGAGTATAATTGCACGCTGATATTACCTGTAAAGAGGAATAATGACCACGCTAAAAGGTAGTGAAAGCGGCGCGACCACGCGCAACCGATTTAGTAAATCCATTGTTTTGGCCATCCGTCTGCTCATGCGGCAGAAGGCGTTGGATGATTTAAGTCGGGATTTGGCAGCGTATGTTGTGCTGGCGTTAGAAAAAATATCCGAATCCGTAGAAATCAGCGCCAGCGCCTGGGAAAAGCGCGATTACTGGCTTAAGGCGGATCGTTTTCGCCAGGAGTGGGCCTGGTGTGAGCGCAGCAGCGGCGCTTTGGCCGCTGCGCTGCAGACTAATGATTGGACAGCCGCAGCCCAAAATTTGGCGGTAATCGGGCAGCGATTGAATTCCGTGGAAGTGAGCCCAAATAACCGCCTGGGAGAGCCCTGGAAAGGCGCGTGGGAAATATTCATTCGCCGCTAAAGGCGCTATTTCTGGTAGCCGACAATTTCTATCCCAAAACCAGGCAGGGGAGTATATATTCAACAATATTTCAGTTATTGGTTATGATAAGTATCATTATCATAAGCTTATATGCAGCGATGACCGTTCACGAGGGAAGTGGTTTTGCTTCCTTTTTTAGCAACAATAATTTCACATCATGCTTGCAAAATATTCGTGGACGATTGAGCAGAATTTGCGACGGTTGTTCGTGGTTGTGTGTACGAATGTTTAACAGATAAACCTTGAAACAAATTGAAAAACAATATTCTGGGCCTGCACTAGTAAGCACGCTGCCTGCTAATCTTGAAAATTGAAATGCGAAAAGATCTTTCCATCGTATTGTGAGGTTTGCCCAATCCCTATGCTACCCACCCGCATCCGCATGATAGGTTGGCAATTGCATGTCCAAACACTACACGGTAACAAATGATTAATAAAAAGCACTACTATGCGCAATATCAGCTAATTATAAGGCATAATCATATTTTTGGAAATAATTATCATAAGCATCATAGGATTTGGATGTATAATTAAGGGTATGAAAACTTCGGAAACGGTAACTCAGGCGCTCTCTCGTTATCTTAGCTCGGTTCGCCTCTCGCGCAGCGCCAATACAGCCCGTACCTATGCCAATGCGATGACCCTTTTTAGCCAGGTTCTGACAGGTCATAAACTGGATTTGGACAGTCTGCTGGTATCAAAACTGACAGAAGAACCCGTTATATGGATCATACGCGCGCTGAAAGACATGGCGCCTTCCACGGAACAATGTTATCTGACCGCTGTCGTCGGGTTCTATGAATTCCTGGCTGGAGAAAACCTGGCAGAGATCAACCTCCCCCGCGTTCGACTGCTTATCAAGCAGCGCGCGCGCAAACCTGGCATTCGCCTACCTCAATTTCCCAAGAATGCGATTGAAAAGGTACTGGAATACGCTTCAGAACTCAATAGCGCTGACACCAAAGAACCGAATGCCCAATTAATTAATTTACGCGACAGGGCATTTCTCCTCACGCTTGCTGATACAGGATTACGTGTGCACGAGGCCTGTAATTTGCGCCGCGGGGATATCGATTGGGATGAATACCGGGCAGTCATCATCGGCAAAGGAAACCGGGAAGCAGTTCTGCGCTTTTCCCGCCGCAGCTTATTAGCAATCAAGGATTATCTCAGGTTGAGAGCCGAACTTGACGGCGCCAGCGGGAAAGCGTTGGCATCACTGCCTATCTTTGCCCGTCATGACAAGGGCAGTGGCAAGAAAATCAAACCGATCTCGACAACTACAGGACGTGAAATCGTTAACCAACGCGTCAAGGAGGCGGTCGGCGAGGAAGCAGTCGGTTCTATCACCCCACATTCCTTCCGGCACTATTTTGTTACCACCGTTCTGCTTGCCTCTGGTAATCTAAAGTTAGCGCAAGAGCTTGCCCGTCATCAAAACATTGCAGTGACTCAGCGTTACAGCCATCTGAGCGATTCTGAATTGGATAAAAAATATCTGGAAATTTTCGGGTAAGCAGCTTAGTGGTATCATAGTTGCCGACAACTAAATACGGAGTTTGGCAATTAGACCCTATGACCGAATATCGGATTTTTTCTCACCCAATCTTACCGATCACGCCAGAGCCTTACCTCACTTTTTATTGGAATAACCAGAAATTTAACGCAAAACCCGATGAAATGATTTCCTCGGCGCTTATTGCCAATGGAATTCATATTTTTGGTCATCATCCAAAAGACAATTCTCCACAGGGGATTTTTTGCGCTAACGGACAGTGTTCGCAATGCATGGTTATAGCGGATGGCCTGCCGGTAAAGGCCTGCATGACGCCGGTTAAGCCCGGCATACATGTGTCTCCGGCGGAAGGTCTGCCTGCGCTTCCGGAAGTGCTGGCAGAGCCTGCCTCCGGAGCGCCAACACTGAAGAAGACGGTGGAAGTTTTGATTATCGGCGGCGGTCCCGCCGGGCTTTCAGCAGCACAAGAATTGGGAAAAGAGGGTGTCAGCGTCTTGCTTGTCGATGATAAAGACCGACTTGGCGGTAAGCTTGTTTTGCAAACCCACCGCTTTTTCGGCTCATCCCAAGCGGTCTACGCGGGCACAAGGGGAATTGACATTGCCAAAAAGCTGGAATCACAGGCTCGTGTTTACCCGAGTGTGGAAATCTGGGAAAAAAGCACTGCACTGGCGATTTTTGAAGATAAAAGCGTTGGGATTCTCCGGTCCGGCAGCCAGTATGTGCTGGTACAACCACAAGTATTGTTGGTTTCCTCAGGCGCGCGCGAACGCAGTCTGGCATTTCCGGGAAACACCCTGCCAGGTGTCTACGGCGCAGGGGCTTTCCAAACCCTGGTCAATCGCGACCTGATACGCCCATGCAAAAATCTTTTCATCGTGGGCGGCGGAAATGTTGGATTGATTGCAGGATACCACGCTATCCAGGCCGGCATTCATGTAGCCGGACTGGTGGAAGCAGCCCCAGCTTGCGGTGGCTATCGGGTGCATCTCGATAAACTTGTGCGCTCAGGGGTGCCAGTTTTCACCTCCCATACCGTGGTAGCAGCGCTTGGCGCGGAGAATGTGGAAAAAATCCGCATAGCGCAGCTTGATGGCGACTTCAATCCAATCCCGGCTACACTGCGAGAGTTTGAATGCGATACGCTATTAATTGCGGTAGGGCTGGATCCCGTGAATGAGTTCATAAAAAAAGCCGACGACGTTGGTTTGCCGGTCTTCGCCGCTGGGGACGCTTATGAAATCGCGGAAGCTTCTGCTGCGATTTTTTCTGGGCGTATAGCTGGCGCGCAAATCGCCGAACGCTTGGGTAAAAGCCATACAGTAGTTCCCCCTGAATGGATCGAGTTGGAAAATATTCTTAAGTCGAAACCTGGAAATTTGCGCCAAGAACAGCTGCCCAGGCTTAACACGGGTGTTTTTCCAGTGCTGCACTGCAACCAGGAAATTCCCTGCGATCCTTGCACAACGATTTGCCCAAAGCACCTGATCCAGATTAATGGACAGGATATTCGCGCCCTGCCGGAATTCCTCAGGAACGAAACTGAAGCATGTCTCGGCTGTCTGCGCTGTGTCTCGATCTGTCCGGGGCTTGCCATCACTTTGGTGGATTTTCGAAAAAGAACAGGGACAGCTTTGGTTTCGCTGCCCTACGAGCAAGACTCAGCGCAAATCAAGCCTGGCGATTTAATCATGGTCACAGATACAAACGGGGCCGGGCTAAGTTCCCTGCCAGTTCACTCCGTTCGCAAACTTTCGGGTTTTAACGGTACGCGGGTTATCAGCGTGGAGGCTCCTTCAGAAATCGCAGCCCGAATCGCAGGAATACGCCTAATCCCTCCGTCCGAACCACTCGGAAACTTTGATAAAACTGGTGAATTTCCGTCGGATTTAGCGGATGACGCTTTTATTTGCCGCTGCGAGAGGGTTACAGCCGGCGAAATCCGAGCGTTAATCCGCACCGGTATTCGGGATATTAATCAAATCAAGGCCATTTTACGGGTCAGCATGGGCGCCTGCGGAGGAAAAACTTGTTTAAATATGGTAAAGCGCATGTACCAACAGGAGGGAATCCCTCTTTCTGAAGTGACCGAACCCCCAATACGACCTGTATTTGTAGAGATGCCGATTTCCTTGCTCGCGAACATTCCAGGCGACTTGAACGGAGGCAAGAAATGATGCCCCTCCCTTCTTATGATGTCATCATCGCGGGCGCTGGTTCAATTGGCACTCCGACCGCTTTCTACCTGGCTCAGGCCGGCCTACGCGTGCTGGTTCTGGAAACACTCCCAAGTGTTGGACAAGCTTCGAATAAACATGCGATTGGTGGCATCCGAGCCACGCATTCGGATGAATCAAAAATATACCTATGCGCAGAAAGTATTAAAGTTTTGTCCACCTGGCGCGAGAGATTTGGTGATGATATTGAGTGGCGCGCCGGCGGCTACTGCTTTGTCGCCTATGAACAAGCCGTAAAGCAGACTTTACAGGACCTGCTGGCCTGCCAAAAAGCCTTTGGATTACATATCGATTGGCTTGAAGCTGAGGCGGTCCGCGCCCTTATTCCCGATATTCAGATGGAAGGTTTATTGGGTGGGACCTTTTCACCGGAAGACGGGTCTGCCTCTCCAATGAAAACCTGCTTTGCTTTCTACAAGCATGCCCTGAATGCTGGCGCTGAGTTCCACTTTAACGAGCCTGTCCTCAAAGTTGGAGTAAACAAGCAGCGGATTGAAACCGTCACAACGACGCGAGGAACCTATTCCTGCAAATATTTAATCAACGCCGCGGGTTCCTGGGCCGCGGAAATATCGGAGCTTGTCGGTATTCCGCTGCCAGTTCAAGCAGAAGCGCATGAAGCTGGGATTACTGAACCGGTCCGACCCATGTTTTCTCCCATGATTGTGGATATTCGCCCAAGAGTAGGCTCGAGCAATTTTTATTTCTACCAACACCCAACGGGCAAAATCATTTTCTGCCTTACTCCAAGTCCACAAATATTGGGGAACTTCTGCCAGGATACCAGCGAATTCTTACCCCTGGCTTCCAGACGCCTTATTGAACTGATGCCAAAGCTGATGAACTTGCGCGTCCGCCGAACCTGGCGCGGCACCTACCCCATCACGCCGGATGGTTTACCAATTTTTGGAAGGACTGAGGCAGTCGATGGATACCTGCTTGCAGCCGGTGTCTGTGGTCAAGGTTACATGTTAGGCCCTGGCGTGGGACAAATGCTCACCCATCTGATTGCAGGGGGCTTGAACGACTCAGAGGAATCATGTCTGCAATCGTTGCGTCTGCATCGGTCCTTTACAAGCGCTGAAAAGCTTAAATAGATTCTAGGTTTTGTGGCATACTTTGCCTATCATCATGGATATCGATAAAATATTTCATAAATTTCCAGCTACATATACCAGCGCTGATATTGATCTTATCAAGTCAGCTTACCTGATGGCTGAGGTTGCGCACAAGGGACAGACGCGCGCTTCCGGCGTGCCTTACGTCTCTCACTGCGTCGGCGTGGCAAATATCCTTTTGGACATCGAGGTTGCACCCAGCCTGGTCATTGCAGGCTTGCTGCATGACATTGTGCTTGACACCACTGTCACATTGGATCAAATCCGCGAAAAGTTTGGGGAATCCATCGCGAAATTTGTGGAAGACCTAACCATGATTACCAGCCTTCCACAAGTGTCCCGAGGGGATCAACACCTTGAGGAATTAACCGGTCCGCAAATTCCAGATCTAACCACAGACAGCCGCAAAGCGGAATACGTTGTGGAAACTTTGCGGAAGATGCTGCTGGCCATTGGAAGCGATTTCCGCGTGATTATTGTCAAGCTTGCTGACCGGCTGCATAACATGCGCACGCTCAAGGATATGCCACCCGAGCGGCAGAAGCGGGTCGCGGAGGATACTCTTGAAATTTACGCTCCCTTAGCGAATCGCCTTGGTATCTGGCAGATTAAGTGGGAGCTGGAAGACCTAGCGTTCCGTTACGTCAATCCTGAAGAGTACAGCAAGATCGCTGAAAAGTTGGCTACCCAGAGGCTGAAGCGCCAGGAAGAAATCAACGCGATTATTAGCAACCTGACCAACCTGCTCGAAAAATCCGAGGTGAAATCAGTAATTTCAGGCAGACCCAAGCATATTTTCTCAATTTATCGGAAGATGCAGCGGAAAGATGGCAATTTTGATGCTATCCGTGATCTAAGGGCCGTGCGTATCCTCGTGGATGATGTGGAAGCTTGTTACAAAGTCCTTGGAATCATGCATATGCAGTTCACTCCTATTCCAGGTGAGTTTGATGACTACATCGCGGCAAAAAAGCCAAACAACTACCAATCCTTGCATACAACGGTGGTGTACAAAGATGGCAAACCGCTCGAAATTCAAATCCGAACACATGAAATGCACCGAAACGCTGAATTTGGCGTCGCGGCGCACTGGCGCTACAAAGAAAAATCCACTCTTATAAGTGATGATTACGAGCAAAAGGTAAGCCTGATTCGCAACTTACTCTCCTGGAGCCAGGAGGTAGAGGAAGATTCAGAGGAGCTTGGCGCGTTACCTGCGGACGTCTTTCGGGATAGAGTGTATGTCATTACTCCAAGAGGAGATGTGGTCGACTTGCCATTTGGCTCCACCCCAATAGATTTTGCATACATGGTCCACACCAATGTTGGTCACCGCTGCCGCGGCGCTAAGGTAAACGGGAAATTGGTGCCATTGGAATATCAGCTTCAAACGGGGGATAAAATTGAAATACTCACAGCAAACCGAGGAGGCCCAAGCCGCGATTGGCTAAATCCGAGCCTTGGGTTAGTGAAAAGCCCCCGTACACGCTCAAAAATTAAGCAGTGGTTCAAACAGCAAGACCGTGAACAAAACCTTGAGCACGGTAAAATATTGATTGAAAAAGAATTCAAGCGGTTAGGTATCGGCCAAATTGATTTACAGGAATTTGTGGATTATTTCCACCTTCGGACTCTTGAGGACCTCTATGTAGGAATTGGCTGCGGCGATGTCCCGATTGGAAGGCTGGTGAACCGCATCGCGGAAACCCAGCATGCTCCTGAAACTGAGACGATTGAACTTGTTCCGACCATTCCAAGCAGGGCGAAACCAAGCGACACCGTCATTGTAATGGGTTTGAAAGGCCTGGCCACTACCATGGCGCGCTGCTGCAATCCGATGCCTGGGGACGAGATTATCGGCTACATCACCAGAGGGCGTGGAGCGACGATTCATCGATCTGATTGCCCGAACGTCCTGCGTGTAACAGATAAAGAACGATTGGTAAAAGTAGATTGGGGAACTGAGGAAAAAACTTTCCCGATCCCGCTGCAGATAAAAGCTTACGACCGGCAGGGATTGATGACGGATATTTCCGCGATAATCTCAAGCGAACCAGTGCGTCTGATTGATTTATCCTTAAACAACCGTCAAAACCTGGTAGTAATAAACCTCGTGCTTGAAATCAGCGGTATCAGCCAACTCAGCCGTCTCTTGGCGCGTCTGGAGAATTTGCCAAATGTTATTCAGGCCATCCGGGTGCGGCCAGGTTGACAAGCGGCTTACTTTACGGCAGCCTGACTATAAGGTAAAATGCCATCCGAAATTAGCATCCCATAAAAAGGAGATTTTGATGCCAAAAATTCGCTGCCATTATCTAGATTGTCTTTTTTTAGACGACCGATATTGTTCTGCTGCAGCCATCGAGCTAAACCCTGATACTGGCTGTCAGACCTACACTCCCGATGAAGAAGCAGGAATTGATAATTGGGAAGAAGAAGAAGAATTGGATGACTGGGAAGCCATGGGCACCCCCGACGACCTGAGCGCGGAGTGGGACGACGACGATGACGATGATGAGGACATCGACGACGACGCGGATTCTTTTTAAAATTGGTTCTTGAGTAGTCTTGTTCTGAAATTCTCGGGTGTAGAACACGCAGGACCATTCCGAAAGCGAAGGCTAATATGGACAATTTAAAACCGATGATTGCGTTGAACGTTTACCTGCTGCCTGAGTTTCGTCAGGAAATCCTGGACGGAGTTGTATCTGGTCTGTCTGCGCTGCCCGATGAGGTAAGGCGCGATGTCATGTCCGCGGTGCGGGATGAAGTCAAAATTAGCGGCTTTCGAAATCCTTTCAGCGCTCCCAAGGCAGTTCTCATCCGCCGCATGGAGTCTGTGTTTCTCAAACAATCACGTTTTATTAAAGCTATGCTCATGGCTTGGGTGGCCTTGCAAAAACCTGCCGATGCTGTCGTTCGCGCTGTCATTGAGTCATTGCCTTTTCAAACAAATCCGGAGGCTATTAATTACCCCGACCCGGAAAATGCGTTTTTAATTGGTTGGCCTGAGCAAATGGGATATCAAAAATTGTCTGACTTAGTTCGCGCTCAGGATGCCGCGATAAACGCCAGCACGGACACAATAGCGCTGTTGACTGTCTGGCTATCGGGATGTTTGCCCGACCCAATCTCAGCCGGCGAACCCGCCTGAGCTGCCCTAGCAATGGAGTGAAAATGGAAGAAAAACATTCAGGATCCACCACGATCGCGCCCACAGTGCTGAACACAATCGCACGATTGACCTGTCTTGCTACCCCGGGCGTCACCGCGATGGCGCCGGTTTTTTCTGGCGCTGCCAGAGGCAGTCACGGTGAGACCGAGGGCGTTAAGATAGTTGTCAAAGACTCTATCATTTTTGTTGATGTCTACGTCGTGATAAATGGCGCCGAAAATGTCCGCGTAGTAGCCGAAGCAGTCCAACAGCGGGTAACCAGGGCAATTTCTGAGATGGTTGGCATGGAAGTTGCTTCTGTCAATGTACATGTTACCGATATTGAACTCGAAGCATAGGCGCTCATGAAATCGCGAACCAAGGCGCGCGTCGCTGCCTTGCAGACTCTTTACGAAGTGGACCTGACAGACCACCTATTGGGCAGCGTGCTAGCGGATCGGGCTGTCGACAACGACCTTGATGAAGCCCAATATGCTTTCGCGCAAGTTATCGCGCAGGGAGTCTTCGAGAACCGCGAACGTCTCGATCAGTTGATTGCCGCGCACGCTCCGGAGTGGCCCTTGGACCAAGTGGCAGTGATTGATCGCAATATCCTGCGAATCGCGCTTTGGGAAGTTGCTTATTATCGCAAAACCCCTTTAAAAGTTGGCATTAACGAGGCTGTCGAACTCGCGAAATCTTTCGGGACAGACAGCTCCCCGCGTTTTATTAATGGAGTACTCGGCAGCCTTGCTGAAAATTTTGACGCGCTGCTGAAATCGATACCCAGGTAGAGGTGGCACATGCGGCATAAGACGGTTAAAACGCTCATCGTAATTGTCCTCTCCGCAACCGTTTTATGCCTGACAGCCGGATGCGCGCTCAATGTAGTCCCAAAAGGAACGGTCAGTCAGGACCCGGGATTGGAATTCCCTTCCAAAGTCCAGCCAATGGAGTTGGTGCCAGTTGTCTTCAACGTCGAACTGCGGCAGAACTATTCTCCTGAAACAGTCCTTACTCTGAACGTTTTGGATGAAGTCAGCGGTCTTGATTACAACATCACGCGTTATGAGCTGACCAACATCTCCGAAAACAGGTACAGCGGTACCTTGCTCCTGCCTTTGGGCGCAGTTGTGAAATACCGCTACCAAAGCACTTTCCCGATTGATCAACCTGAAGCGGCGGCGGATGGCAGCAGCGTGATTTATCGCATCGCGCGAGTGTCGCGAAATTTACAGATTTATGACAGCATCGCAGCCTGGCCAGAGCTTCCGTACCAGGGCTCCGCTGGAAAATTAACCGGCATCGTCTCGGATCAAAAAACCCAGAAGCCCTTAGCGGATTGTCTTGTGTCGGTAGCCGGATATCTGACGTTCACGGATATGACTGGCCGTTTCTTTTTTGACCATGTTCCCGAAGGTATTCATACTCTGGCAGTGCAGTCTCTGGATGGCGGATATCAATTCTTCCAACAGCAGGCGAATATCTTAGCGGATCTTTCCACGCCTGCCGTGATTGAGATGACCGCGCTGCCTGAAGTGACTGTCAAATTTGTTGTTTCTTTGCCGGATGAAGCCGTAGGCGCGCCGGTGCGAATCGCGGGGAACCTTTACCAGTTAGGAAATGTTTACAGCAAGCTTGAAACTGGCCAAAGCACATTAGCCGCCCGCATGCCTCTGCTTACTAAGATGGATGATGGACGTTACACCATCTCTCTGAAATTGCATGCCGGCAATGATTTGGTTTACAAATACACGCTGGGCGACGGACTGCTGAACGCCGAGCGGGACAAAGCGTTTAAACTTGTACTCCGGCGTTTCATCGTTCCAGATAAGAATGTTACTGTTGCCGATAAAGTTGAAACGTGGCGTCATGAAGCCGGCTCTTCGGTAAATATTAAAGTTTTCACTCCGCCAAATACTCCAGCTGGTGATTCCGTGTCGATTCAATTTTCCGCGCGCGACGTTTGGCGGCAGCCTATTCCTATGTGGCCGGTGAACACCAATGAGTGGATGTACCTTCTTTTTGCAGATTCTGATGAGGCAGCTGCGATGCGATACCGGGTCTGTCGCAATGAGCAGTGCGAACTGGCATATGACGAAGCCAGCTTTTCGGCAGCCATCCCCGTTGGTCTTGAACCAGAAAATCAGTACACGGTATCAAGTTGGCATTTATGGGACGCTTCTTCGACTCCCAACTTACCTACCACCGGCACTGCCGCGCAAACCGAACAGCTGTTTGGTTTGGAATTCACGGAAGCTTACCAGCCTTCAGATTTAAACCGTTATCGCAACGTTTTTCCTGAGTTGAAGCAAATGGGAGTGAATTGGGTCATTTTTTCACCTTCCTGGAGAGTTTCTGATCAGAATTCCCTGCCTTATCTGGATCCCAATCCTGCGGGCGGCATGATGATGTTGGACTTGGTGCAACTCATTCAACTAGCCAAAGAACAAGGGCTTTCAGTTGGTCTTTACCCGAAGCTGATTTTCTCCCCCGATTCCGCTGCTTGGTGGAAATCAAGCCAGCGAAACGCGTTGTGGTGGCAGCAGTGGTATCAGGAATATGATCACTTTGTGATGAACTACACGCAATTGGCAGCAAATACTGGGGTTGATCAATTGATCATCGGCGGCGCGGCAGTCCGCCCCAGCTTGCCAGGCGCATTAATTACTACCGCGACAAATTCAGGAACACCTAAAACTTCAGAAAAGATATGGACAGAACTGCTGCGCAAGGTAAATACCTACTACAGCGGCGAGGTTCTCTGGGCTGTGCCAACACAGGACCAGGAACTGCCTTTGCATAATTTCTACACTGAGGTGGATGGTTTCTACATCCAACTCCAAATTCCAGGTGAAAGTTATGATTACTACGATGCCAACACAGCCACAGGTTTTGTTGAAGATACCCTCGCGGAATTTCGCGATGCTTCGGGCTTGCCGGTCTACGTTGGCTTGAATGCTCCCTCTGCCAGCGCCGAGAGTTTTAGGTGCAACAACGCTGACTGCTTGCGCAGCCCATCTGACGGGGCGTGTCCATCTCAGGATGTCGATCTGGAAAGACAAAACTACTTCTACCAATCCTATTGGCCTGTATTGCGCGCTAACGCCTGGATTAAAGGCGCGGTATCCCGTGGTTTTTATCCGGTTGTCATGCTGCAGGATTGCTCGTCGTCGGTCTATGGAAAACCCGCGCTTGAAACGCTGCTTAAATAGCGTGAAAAATAAATAAAAAAAGGAATGCGTAGTGATACCAGAAGGATTAAGTTTAGGACTTGCCAGGCTTGGCATTAACCACCCAGCGAATGTTCTTTATAACGGCAGTCGTGCTGAGTTAATCGAGGAGGCAGTAAAGAATCACGAAGGCTGTTTTTCTTCCAGTGGCGCGTTCGTCGTAAACACCTCCCCTTACACCGGCAGATCGCCAAACGATAAGTACCTGGTAAACAATGGGGATCCAGACCTTTGGTTTGCCTCTGGCACACAAGGCATGGAAAACCAGGTTTATGCCAGATTAAAAGCAAAAATTGCCGCCCACATGGAAACACGCAAGCTGTACATTCGTGATGTAATTGCCGGCGCGGATCCCACCCAAAAGGCGCGCATTCGAGTGATTACCGACCTTGCCTGGCAGAACCTGGCTGCCTCCAACATGTTTATCCAGCCCCTTGAAGAAACACCCTTCGCAGAACCGGACCTGACCATCATTGCCGCGACCAGTTTCGCGGGAGATCCCCAGGCTGACAGTTTGCGTTCACCAGCTTTTGTCATTATGAATTTTGACGAGAAAATGGTTCTGATTGGGAACACTTCCTACGCGGGCGAAATTAAAAAATCTGTCTTCACCTACATGAATTATGTGCTTCCCAAACGTGGAGTTCTCTCCCTGCACTGTTCAGCCAACGAAGGCCGACGCGAAGAAACCGCGCTTTTCTTCGGCCTTAGCGGAACTGGCAAGACGACCTTATCTTCCGACCCGGAAAGGGCATTAATTGGGGATGACGAACATGGTTGGGGCGAGAAGACCATCTTCAATTTTGAAGGTGGCTGCTACGCGAAAACTATCCGAATCAATCCTGATTATGAACCCTTGGTATGGTCGGCGATTAACCGATTTGGCTGTCTGATAGAAAACGTTCCGCTTGGACCGGATCGCGCTCCGGATTTTGACAGCAGCGAGATAACAGAAAACACCAGAGCAGCTTACCCGCTGCACTACATTCCAAACTATGAGCCTTCCGGTATGGGTGATCATCCCGAGCATATTTTCTTCCTGACCGCGGACGCGTTCGGCGTACTACCGCCTCTTGCGCGGCTGAACACCGACCAGGCGATGTATTACTTCCTCAGCGGTTACACCTCCAAATTGGCTGGAACGGAACGCGGACTAGGAGAAAAACCAGAGGCGACCTTTTCCACCTGCTTTGGAGCGCCGTTCTTGCCGCTCAAACCCGCGATTTACGCGAACTTGTTGGCCGAGAAATTGGAGAAACACCACACCAAGGTCTGGCTGTTGAATACAGGCTGGTCCGGTGGAGGTTTTGGGGTTGGCAAGCGCATCGCGCTGCCGCTTACCCGTGCCATGATCAGCGCCGTGCTGAGCGGAAGCCTGAATGATGCCCCAACGCATGTACACCCAATATTTCGTGTTTACATACCAGATGAAGTTGCTGGCGTACCAGAATCCGTGCTTAACCCGGAGCAATCCTGGGCTGACGCGCAGGCTTACCAACGCGACGCGCTCGCCCTGGCAGAGAAATTTACTGAAAACTTCAAAAAGTACAAAGCTTCGGTGCCGGAAAGCGTAGCCGCCTCCGGACCCATTCAGCCATAATCGCAGGCAGAAAAGGAGACTTTTATGGATAAGTTCATCATTCGCGGGGGAAAACCGCTCTCAGGCACGATGCGTCCTTCGGGAAACAAGAATGCTGCCCTCCCTTTGATGGCTTCCTGTCTTTTGACGGAAGAGCCGGTTGTGCTTCACAATTTGCCGGATATTACCGATACCCGCACGATGCGCCGCCTGCTTGAAAGCCTCGGCGTAAAAATTCGTCAGATTGGTGAGAGTTCATCTTACGAGCTGCATGCCAAAGAAGTGCACCCCTCGGACCTTGACCCGGATATCTGCCGGCAGATACGCGCGTCCATTTTGTTGGCTGGACCAATGGTCGCGCGTTCAGGTGGTCTCATACTGCCTCCGCCCGGTGGCGATGTGATTGGGCGGCGTCGCGTAGACACGCACATTCTGGCATTAAGCAAATTAGGCGCAACGTTCACGTACAATGGAACTTTTCAATTCTCCGCGCCAAAACTTGTAGGGGCGGATATCCTGTTGGACGAAGCCAGCGTTACGGCCACTGAAAACGCCATCATGGCGGCCTCCAAAGCAGAAGGTCGCACAATCCTTCGCAACGCCGCCTCAGAACCGCATATACAGGAGCTCTGCCACTTGCTGAACATCCTTGGCGCCGACATAAAAAACATCGGTTCTAACACGCTGGTCATAGACGGTGTGAAGGAACTGGGCGGCGGAGAGTTCACGGTCGGTCCGGATTATCTCGAGGTAATCAGCTTTGTGGGCGCCGCGGTGGTGACCCACGGCGAAATCCGCATTAAAGATGCTGGCGTTGAACATCTCGGTATGATCAGGCTTGTGCTGCGTCGTCTGGGAGTGGATTTTGACTTCGTCGGGAATGACATTCTTGTTGGCGCGAATCAGCGTCTGGTCATAGAGCCGGACCTGGGCAATGCCATCCCCGAAATCAGCGTGATGCCCTGGCCTGCCTTCCCAACCGACCTGATGAGCATCGCGATTGTCATCGCGACGCAATCCACCGGTAGTATTCTCTTCCACGACTGGATGTACCCCAGCCGCATGTTCTTCACGGACAAGCTCGTTTCAATGGGCGCGCAAATTGTCCTGTGTGACCCGCACCGCTGCATTGTTCAGGGACCCACCCGCTTGAACGGCGAGAAGCTGGATAGCCCGGATATTCGCGCGGGAATCGCGCTGGTTCTGGCGGCGCTCTCGGCGAATGGCACTTCAACTATACGCAATATTACGCAAATTGAGCGGGGTTACGAACGTATCGACGAAAAGCTTAAAGCGCTGGGCGCGGATATCACCAGGGATTCCGCGTAAACTACTCAACACAAAAAAAGAGGGCGAAAGCCCTCTTTTATGATGTATACCGCGATTATTTTGGTTGGCTGTTTACAACATCAAGAAACTGATTAACCACATCCCGCAGCATGGGCTCGGGTAGCGCGCCAACCTGACGATGCACAATCTTTCCCTTGGCAATCATCAGCATGGTAGGTATGCCCTCTACATGGTACTTGCTAGCCCACTCCTGGTTTTCGTCAGTATTTACTTTCGCGACAATTAGCTTTTCCGCGTAATCCTTGGCAATTTTTTCAAGGATTGGCCCGACCATCCGGCAAGGTCCGCACCATGGCGCCCAGAAGTCTACGATTACAGGAATGGGGGAATCCAGGACTGTCTTTTGAAATGCCGCATCGGTTACATTGATTGGTTCACTGATCATGATAATTCTCCTCTATTATTGAATTGCTTTTAGTGTACACGCAACTTATATAAGATGTTTATTAACCTTATTCAAGCTCAACCCCACCCCAATTTTTGTATCAAAGGCGGTCCGAGAATAATAAGTCCCACTGCGATTGCAACCACCGCCGCGATCAAGACTGCCGCTGCTCCAACATCCTTGGCGATTCTGGCTAGCGGGTGGCGCTCCGGGCTGGCGATATCCAGGATTGTTTCCAAGGCTGTGTTCAGAAACTCCGCAATCCAAACTATCCCGATTACTAACATAATTATTGCCCAATCGTAACAAGAGATGCGCAGCCAAAAGCCCCCCGCGATTACCAAGGAGGTGGCGGCCAAATGGATCCAAGCATTTTTTTGGGTGCGCAAAACGAATGCCCACCCTTTAAAGGCATACTTGAACGAATTAAATCGAGAGACAATAAAACTTCTGAGACCGGAGTAAATCTTTTTCATCGCGCGCCACGTTACAACTCGATTAACTATAACCGAAAAACAGATGATTCACGCTTGCGTTTTTCTTAAAGAGCGGCTTTCGCAAACCGAAAAATGAGATAGAATAGACTTCGCGCGGGTGTAGCCAAGTGGTAAGGCAGTAGCTTCCCAAGCTACCATTCGTGGGTTCGAATCCCATCACCCGCTTTTCCCTTTTTGGATTATCCAAATTTTCGCTTTATTTTCCTTCAGTGTGCTTGCCTGGTCTTGCTGTTCCTTTTGGCTTCCTGAGTTTCCGGAAATACGCCAGAGCAATACCGATCAAAAGCAGCGCAATCGGACCCGCAACACTCAGGGTCCTTTTGGCCTGTGTACGAACTTTTTGAGCAATTTCATCAGGGGAGACTACTTTCACCGAAAAGGTCAAAGAAATACTGCTGGTAACGTCTTCCTGTTTTCCCTCCGCGGAGACGACTGGATACACCAGTTTTCCCTCAATTTTTCCCGCAAGCGTTTCCCCGACAAGCGCGTCTTGCGATAATACAAATGACATAGGGATAAAAATTGGATCCCGCCGCTCGAAGATGGCGTTATGTTGAATCTTATCGTCCCAGCTCTTTTCCTTGGATAGCACAGCTTCCGCTTTTGTGGCGTCTGGGCCTTTTTCTGAAATAGTGAGATTGAGGGCTTCTGCGCTCCAAAATCCCTTGATGGATTTTTCAGCCTGAATCTCCAGATTTGCACTCTTTCCGGGGGCGGCAAAGATGACCTGTTGCTGGCTGACGTCCTTAGGAAAGGCATTAAGACGCTGCGAGTAAGAGCGAATTAACGCGTCTTCCCCCAGATACACCAGGTTATAAAGCGCGGCTAGCGCGAGCACTGTCGCGATTAACCCCGCCCCAAGCATTAGCATCGGCCAACTGGGTTTTTGTTTTGAAAGAGTGGATGCTGTCATGGGTGCTCCTATTGTTTGCTAGGATTCTATCACTGTGCGTTTGCTTTTGTTCGCTTCTGAACCCTATGAAAATGGCAAAAAGACTTGAAATATTCTTGACAATTTTCTGAAAAACTCTTACACAAATAGAATTATAGTTATATAATGATTAGGACTGTTTTTGATGGATTGATTGTTGGTTTTGCAGGAATTTTGGAGGGCAGGGAGCGCAAACAATAATTAGGTTAATTATCTATGAGAAATGCATTGTCTTATAGATTCTGGTTGCTTGTTTCCCAATTACTCAAAAAATTCGCAATTGGTCTGGAAAAGGAGAAAAGGGTGAATATCAAAGATTTATTGAGACCAAACCTGGTAGAGCTGGGGGTTACGGTTACGGATTGGCAGGATGCCATTCGCGCGGTTGGCAAGCTGTTGGTCGCGGATGAAGCTATCGAACCCCGCTTCGTAGACGCGATGATCCGCGTCGCCAAAGAATTCGGTCCATATATCGTGCTCGCGCCAGGCTTTGCCATGCCGCACGCCCGCCCTGAAGATGGTTGCATTAAATCCAGCATGGGTTTAATTACCCTGGCGGAACCTGTCAATTTTGGCAATCCCCAGAATGATCCCGTCAATGTCGTGGTGGCCTTGGCAGCCGTTGATAACAAAGGCCATATTGAAGGACTCTCAGATTTGGCGGAAGTCATGAGCGAGGACGGCATTGTGGAAAAAATCGCCGCCTCAACCACAGTTGATGAAGTCCTGGCGATTATGTACGGAGAAAAAGCTCAGTAGGAAAACACTAGTTCGGGTCGAATGAACAGCGATTTTTACCACTTTGTGGGCATACGCTGCCAGTAAAGAAACTTTTTTTGGTCGTGTTTGTTTTATTAGTATAGAAAAAGGAGAATCATGATTAAAGTATTCACGTTATGTCCTCAAGGCTTGGGCAGCAGCATGATTGCCAAAATCAACGTCCAAAAAGCATTGGATGCTTTGGGACTTGAGAGCGATATTGAGTGCTCTGGTGTCGCTTCCATCGTTGGACAGAAGTACGACATCATTGTCACCATTGAAGAAATGCGCAGTTCTTTGGAACGCGCCGACCAAAGTCGGATTGTCTACATCTCCAACTTCTTTAAGAAGGATGAAATTGCTCAGAAGGTGGAAGCCAAACTGAGAGAGTTGAAACTCATCTGAGATACCTATTATTTAGGTTTCTTCACCCGGTGGATGTTGCTGAACATCAACTAGAAAATGAGTGAGGCATATAACATTGGCTTTAGTTACAGCCTAAAGGAGGTAGAGATAAGGAAAGCTATAGAAGAGATGCTTGCATCTGGTGGTTTGTAGAACTAGATTTGTGTTTTGTAAATTTTCAACTAATCTAAAGGAGTCACTATGCAAATCATTCTCGACATTTTTGATTTTATCGGCACGCAGATCCTTTCCGCCTACAGTATCATCCTCGGTATTGTTGCGCTTGTAGGCCTTCTGCTGCTCAAACGCCCTGCCCATCAGGTCATCAGCGGCGTAATCAAAACCATCGTTGGCGTCCTGATTATTGGCGCCGGCGCTGGTGTCTTGGTTGGCGGTATTGCCCCCCTGACGAATATCATTAACCACGTGCTTGGCGTGCAGGGTGTTCTACCCACCAACGAAGCCGCTTTGCCCTTCGCGCTTGAACGCTTCGGACAGATTGGTTCCCTGGTCATGGTTGGCGGCTTCATTCTCAACGTCATCCTGGCCAGAATCACCAAATACAAATTTATCTACCTGACCGGCCACATCATGCTTTACGTCTCCCTGTTTGTGGTGATTGTTCTTAACGCCACCATGGGTCTCAACGGTTGGCAGCTGTGGTTGCTTAGTACTATCGTGATGGGTCTGTACTTCACACTGATGCCCGCGCTTGTGTACCCCGGCACCAAAGCCATCACCGGCGGTGAAAAATTCTCCGTCGGCCACACCGGCGACTTCTCCTATTGGTTCTCCTATGTGACTGGCAAGCTCTTCAAGAAGGGCACCAAATCCGCTGAGGAATTTACCCTGCCCAAGAGCCTGAGCTTCTTCCGCGATACCACCTCCGGCCTGGCTGTCACCGTCCTGCCTCTGTACCTCATCCTGACCCTGGTTTCCTACAAATACGTCGCGGCGGAAGTTGCCGGTTCTCAGAATCCGATTATCTTCGCGATCATGAGCTCCCTGACCTTCGCTGCCGGTATGACCATCGTTCTGGCTGGCGTCCGCATGATGCTCGGTGAGATTATGCCCGCCTTCGCTGGTATCTCCGAGAAACTGGTTCCCGGCGCTATCCCCGCCTTCGACTGCCCGGTTGTCTTCCCCTATGCTCCTACCGCTCTGCTGTTCGGCTTCCTGGCGATGTTTGCTGGAATGATCCTTGGCACCGGCTTGCAGCTCGGCCTGGGCGCGCTGTATGTCATCCTGCCGGGCGTGGTACCCGCTTTCTTTGCTGGCGGCACATCCGGTATCTTCGGTAATGCAACCGGTGGTTGGAAGGGCGCTATTTTTGGCCCCTTCATCATGGGCGTGGTTATGGCGATTGGCACCGGTTGGCTGATTCCTCTGACCGGCGACCTCTACAAGACTGGCGCGACCTTTGGCGATCCCTTCTATGCTACTGTCGGTCTGGCGTTCGCCAAATGGGGTGATTTTGTCGGCAAGGGCGGCGTGCTTGGAATTATCGCCATCGCAGTCGCAGTTGCCCTCGTTGTCCTTGTCTTCGCGCTCAGCCGCAAGTACAAGGAGATCGAGGAAGAGGTTAAGGAAGTTGCTGAATAACAGCGGTTTCCTTTTCTCTTGAGTAGTTAATTATTGTCGGGCACTCCAGCATCAATGTATCTGTGAGTGCCCGACGCACAATACAAACTGATTGAGGGCAGAAAATGGACAAAGAAAAACTTCAGAAAGACGCAATAAATACGATCAGGTTCTTATCTGCAGACGCGGTGCAGAATGCCAACTCCGGGCATGCTGGTCTACCAATGGGTACAGCCGCGATCGCGTACACGCTCTACAAAAAGCACCTCAAGTTCAATCCTCGCAATCCTGATTGGTCTGATCGCGATCGCTTTGTGCTTTCTGGCGGGCACGGCTCCATGCTGCTTTACAGCCTTTTCTACCTGACGGGTTACGACTTATCGCTTGAAGAGCTCAAAAACTTCCGACGGTGGGGCAGTCGCACCCCCGGCCACCCTGAATACGGGGTAACCCCTGGCGTCGAAATCACCACCGGGCCTCTCGGTCAGGGTCTGGCTACTGCTGTTGGCATGGCCATGGCGGAAGCGCATCTGGCCGCGGTTTACAATCGCCCAGGTCATGAAATCATTAATCATTTTACGTATGTATTAGCCTCCGATGGCGATTTAATGGAAGGCGTGACATCCGAGGCGTGCTCTCTCGCTGGCCACCTGCGCCTCGGTAAGCTAATCGTCTTCTATGATGACAACCGCATCACCATTGATGGCACCACCGATATATCCTTTACTGAAGACCGCGCAAAACGCTACGAAGCCTATCATTGGCAGGTTTTGCATGTGCAGGATGGCAATAATGTGGAAGAATTGGATGCCGCAATTAAGGCTGCCAAAGCAGACTCTCGTCCATCGATCATCATCTGCCGCACGCATATCGGTTACGGTTACCCCACCTGGCAGGATAATTCCGTTGCGCACAGCGGCATTCCCAGCAAAGAAGAACTGGAAGGCGCGAAGAAGAATCTTGGTTACCCCACCGAGCCGCTTTTCTATGTCTCCGAGGAAGTCCTTACACATTATCGCGAAGCCGTTCCAACCGGTGCAAAACTGGAAGCAGACTGGAATGAAAAGTTCGCTGCTTATGAGCAAGCCTATCCTGAACTCGCGGCTGAGCTTAAGCGAGTGCTTTCAGGCGAACTACCGGCCGGTTGGGAGGAGAAGCTCCCTGTGTTTAAACCCGACAATAAGGGTACACCTACGCGCAGCGCTTCCAATAAAGTAATTAATGCGCTTGCCGGCGTTATTCCTGAGATGATGGGTGGTTCTGCCGACCTTACAACCTCCAACTCAACGCTTATCGAGAACACCAAAGGCTTCCAGGTCGACCATTACGACGGCCGCTACATCTACTTTGGCGTGCGTGAGCACGCCATGGGAACCATCATGAACGGCCTGGCTGTGCACAAGGGTGTAGTTCCTTTTGCCGCCACCTTCCTGGTCTTCTCCGATTACCTGCGGCCGGCCTTGCGCCTCTCTGCCTTGTCGGATTTGCCCAGTATCTGGTTGTTCTCGCATGACTCATTCAATCTCGGTGAAGATGGCCCGACCCATCAACCAGTTGAACACCTAACCTCTCTGCGCTTGATTCCCAATGTGGTGACGATACGGCCGGCAGACGCGAACGAGACAAGTGAAGCCTGGCGCACAGCGCTGAAACGCCGGCACGCGCCGACCGTAATCGCGCTTTCGAGGCAGCCGCTGCCGGTCTTTGATCGCGAGAAGTTCAACCCTGCCAGCGGTTTGCAGAAAGGCGCTTACGTATTAGCCGATTTGGGACAGGGTGCGCCCCGCCTTATTCTGATCGCTTCTGGCTCTGAAGTGGAGCTGATTGTCCGGGCTGGTGAGCAACTCGCGGCTGAGGGCATTCCGGTGCGCTTGGTTTCCTTCCCCAGCTGGGAGTTATTCAAAGCTCAGGATCAAGCTTACCGCGACAGCGTACTGCTGCCTGAGGTGAAAGCCAGACTCATGGTCGAAGCAGGAACCAGCATTGGCTTTGAGAAATGGGTTGGTCCAGAGGGTGATTTCATAGCCATGGACCGCTTTGGCGCTTCTGCACCCAACGCGGTGCTCTTCGAAAAATTTGGGTTTAATTTAAACAATGTACTTGAGAAGAGCAGAGCTTTGTTAGCGAAACACGCCTAAAATTTTTACTGAAACCGGCTTGAGAGCTCAAAGTTTTCAAGCCGGTTCAAGATTTTTCAAAGGGAAAGGATTGAAATATGCCTGACAAGAAAGATTTACCTCGTACCTCCAGCTCTCAACAAGGAGAAATCCAGGCGATTGTTTTTGGGGAGAAAGTCATCACAGTAAAAGATAAATGCTCCTGCGGCGGCAGTGTGCACGTGGAACCCAACCCGGAAACCGGTGGAAAAATCGCGAAATGCCAGAAATGCGGCGCAGAACTCAAGTGGGGAGGCAAATAAACATGGAAACCGGTAAAGTTAAAGTGATAAACGAAGTCGGGCTGCATGCCCGGCCAGCCGCGCTCTTTGTTGCCAAAGCTGCCAGTTTCAAATCCGATATTCGCATCCATAACGCGACCAAAGCCGGCAAATGGGTAAGCGCAAAGAGCATCCTGGGTGTTCTGACCTTGGGCGTGGAAAAGGACCATGAAATTGAGATCACGGCTGAAGGCGAAGATGAAGTGGAAGCTGTGAGGCAAATTATCGCCCTCATCGAAAACGATTTCGAATAACAAGCGCGAGCAAGTTGGATTGAAAGCACTTTGAAAAGGGAGAGTATCATGAAAATATTGAAAGGCATTCCCGCCTCCGGCGGGATAGCTTCCGGTCCAGCCTATATTTTTAAACATTCCGAGCTTGGCGTTAAACGGGAAGCCATTGCGGACCCAGCCGCTGAACTCTCCCGCTTGGAATCTGCCCGCGACATCGCGCGTGAACAGCTCCAGGCGCTCAAAGTAAAGACCGAGCAGGAAGCCAGCGCAGACGAAGCAGCGATTTTTGACGCGCACGCGATGTTTCTGGATGATCCTTCGTTATTAGACCTGGTTGCGGACGTTGTCAATGTTGAAAAACTTAATGTAGAAGCGGCCTGGTCTGATGGTATCGAGAATTTTGCCCAGCAAATGGAAATGATGGGCGATGAATATCTCAGCGCGCGCGCCGCGGATATCCGTGATGTGGGAAAAAGGGTGCTGCGGATCCTCAGTGGACAGACTGAAACGGACCTCTCAGGACTGAATATCCCCTCCGTGATATTAGCAGAGGACCTGACGCCTTCTGATACGGCCCGCCTGGATAAACAATTCGTGCTTGGGTTCGCAACGGCTGAAGGCGGACCGACATCCCATACAGCGATTTTGGCCAAAGCGTTGGGATTACCGGCGGTTGTCGGATGTGGCGAGCTTCTCATGTCCATTCCCGCGGGAACGCAAATGCTCATTCACGGCGGTAAAGGCGAGATAATCGCTGATCCGGACGAAGAGACAAAACAAAATTACGAAAAGCTGACAGGCGAAGCCGCACGCATTGCAGAACTGGAATTAAAATCCGCCGCTGAACACGCGGTGACACGAGATGGTCGGCAGGTGGAAATCGTTGCCAATGTTGGCAGCCCGAGCGACGCTGTCTCAGCGCTTAAATTCGGAGCGGAAGGCATTGGGCTGCTCCGGACAGAATTCCTCTACCTGGAACGCACCACCGCCCCTACCGAAGAAGAACAGCTTAGCGCTTACAAAGCAGTTCTGGATGTGATGGAAAAGCGCCCTGTGGTAGTTCGAACGCTTGATGTGGGCGGCGATAAACAACTTGATTATCTGGACCTCGGTAAAGAAGCTAATCCTTTCCTGGGATGGCGCGCTATTCGCATGTGCCTGGATAAACCGGATTTCTTCAAAATTCAGCTGCGCGCCCTGCTGCGCGCCAGCCCGGGTCACGATTTACGCATTATGTTCCCGATGATCGCTACCTTGGAAGAAGTCCGACGGTCTAAAGCCCTGCTGGCTGAGGCTCGCGGTGAGGTCATTGCGGCAGGTCATCCTGTATCTGAGAATATCCAGGTCGGAATCATGGTGGAAATCCCCGCCGCCGCGCAAATGGCAGACCTGTTTGCCAAGGAAGTGGATTTTTTCAGCGTAGGCACGAATGATCTCACACAATACACGATGGCCGCGGAGCGCACCAGTGAAAAGATGGCCTATCTGGCGGATCCCTGTCACCCCGCGGTGGTGCGGCAGATTAAACGCGTGATTGAGGAAGGACACAAAGCTGGTATCTGGATTGGCGTCTGTGGAGAGATGGCGGGAGACCCGGAAGCCGCGCCTGTCTTGCTTGGCTTGGGTTTGGATGAGTTCAGCATGGCCGCGCCGGGAATTCCCCACCTAAAAGCCATCCTGCGCCAATGGTCATTTGCTGATGCAAAAATACTCGCCGAACATGTGATTAATCTGGAGAATGGGACAGCTGTCCGGGAATACGTGCGGAGCTTTATCGGGCACTGATCACGAGTTTGCCAAATGAAGAGCTGGATTATCCATGTCTGACGGAGATTTCAGCTCTTTTTGTTTTGTAGTGATTGGCGTAGTATTTAAATCTAATCTGGGACCGCGCTTCGCTCTAAAACCTTTACAGCCACCCTAAGTTTTTTTTCCCGCAAAGTCTACTGGGTTTTCTGCCAAACTGGACTTTTTCAAGTTAGGCTGCGTAAGGCTGGGCAGCTGCGCGACAAGTATCGCGGCAAACATCAGAATACAACCTGCCAACTCCCTTGCGGTGAGCTGTTCACCGAGTAAGATCCATCCGAAAAAGACGGCGAAAACGGATTCAGTGCTCATAATGAGCGCTGCAATGGTCGGATGAACAGATTTTTGTCCCAAAACTTGCAGCGTGTAACCACCCCCGACCACGAGAATGCCGGAATATAGGATCGTCCATAGCCCTCCTGCTTGGTTGAGATTTGGTTCCTCAAAAATCAGCGCGGCGATGAGCGCTAAAACGCCGGCAACGAAAAACTGCATAATCGAAAGAGTCAGGGCGTCAACTTTTGGTAAAAATCGATCAAGCATAAGAATATGAGCCGCCCAAAACAGCGTCCCCATCAAAACAATCGCATCTCCGCGCTCTATTTGGAGCTGGCTCGTAAAACTTAGAAGATAAATTCCGAAAAGAGCTAACGCTACACCCAGCCAAACGGTGCTTTTTGTACGTCGGCCAAAAAAGATTCCAAGCAGTGGAACCAGGACCATGTACAAAGCTGAAATGAATCCCGCTTTCCCAGCCTCTGTAAATTGAATGCCTGTCTGTTGAAAGGAAACCCCCACGAATAATAAGCTCCCGCATACTAAACCGGCAGTGATATAGGTTTTCGGATTCGCAAGGCGTGGTTCGGTTTTGTTTGTTCTGGACCTAAGCAGGAGTATTGGAAGTAAAACCGCTACCCCTAGCAAAAAACGGGAAGCTGTGTAGGTGAATGGACCCATGTGTTCCATGGCTACGCGTTGAGGAACGAAAGAAGAGCCCCAAATTATGGAGGTGAATAAGAGCAGGAAATTGCCTGTCCGAATTTGTTTTTTTTCCGTTTCCATCAGCTGCCAAGCACCTTAATCCTAAGCAAATAACCAGGCTCCGTAAATCGCGGAGCCTGGTTTTCAATTCCTTGTACCGTCAGGAGGGACTATTTTACACGATAGTTTTCTGATAAACGCGGTGGTTCTTATAGAAGACACAGCCCAAATTCAGTAGATCTTTGCGCATTTGGACAGCTGTTTCAGCAACCTGAGTAAGCTCCCCGTGTTGATAGCGTTTATTCTGGTGAACAGAATCGATCAAAATTTCATAAATAAGCGCGTTTCCGCCAAACCCCTGCGCTTCTGGCAGGATGCCAATTCCATTGAAGTCTATCCAGTCCGTTTTCTTGATTTCAGCTAGCAGCCTGAGGATTTCAATTGGTCCGAGTTTGCCTTTGTTCTTCTGAAACGCTCTTGAAACATCCGGGAAAGGCAGCACAAAACCGACGACCTTATCCTCCTTGACAATCATTTTCAACATTTCAGGGATGACGAGGATCAGAGCGTTTGAAACTACAAAATCCATCTCGCGTTCTGTGAGTGGATAATATTCCCAATTTTGGACAAATGAGCCATTGTAAGCCGCTCTTAGTTGAGGCACCCATTTTTTAAGCTCAGCTTTGTTCTTGAAGGTCTTGACGACCAAAGAGCCGCGTTTTTTCGCAATGGAGGCTGCCTTGGCTACTTTCTCTGGGACATCAATTTTCTGGGGGTCCACATAGCTCGAGACAAAATCTACCGCCTTGCCAAACCCATAAGTTTCCACCAACCTCTGGTAATACGGGAAGTTGTAGTTCATCATATTCATCATTTGGCGGTGTTCGTGACCTTCAATTTGGATGCCATACCCGTCGAGAGGCCCAAATCCTTTGGGGCCGACCAGTTTGGTCATTCCGCGTTCTCGCGCCCATTCAGCGACGCGGTCAAGCAAAGCGTTAGCGACTTCCTGGCTGTCAATTAGGTCAAAGAGGTAGAATTCACCATCTTTAGCCTGATGATAGGCGTTGAAAGGTTTGTTAATCAGAGCGGCCACGCGCCCGACGACTTTTTCGCCGTCCATGGCAAGAAAAAAAGCCGCTTCCGAGTGCTCATAAAATGGATGCTTCTTGGGATTCATCATGGCGTAAATATCGCTCTTGATGGGTGGGACGAATTGCGGGCAATCTTTGTACAGTTCATATTGAAATTCAACAAACTTGCGCTGAAGCGGTTTTGAGTCAACAGGGATGATCTTAATCATGGGCATAATTCCTTTTTGGTTTAGGATGAACAATGTTTTCCATTATATCCTTAATCACAAGCAAAACGAAGATGAGCCTGGTACGCGCGTACTTGTCAGGTGGGCATCGCTGTAATATAATTGTAAAGTTGTTAATTTGTTTCTGTAAGAGGTAGAAAATGATTGATGTTAATGAATTGCGGAAAGGCGTGACCTTTCAGGTAGATGGGGATTTATACAAAGTTTTGGATTACACGCATAATAAGCCAGGACGAGGCTCTGCGACTATCCGGATTAAGGCGCGCAATTTACGGAAAAGCAATACCTTGGAAATGACCTTTATCTCCGGCGACCGCGTGCAGGATATTCGTTTGGACTACCACAATGTCCAGTATTTATACCGGGACGAAAACTTCTTTTATTTCATGGATATGAATACCTTTGAGCAGCCAGCAGTCCCAGCGGAATTAGTTGGGGATTATGAGGGTTACCTGAAGGGTGATATGGAAGTTAAGCTCACCTACTTTGGCGAAGAACCACTTGATATCGAGCTACCTACCAGCGTGGACCTTGAAGTGGTTTCTGCCGAAGCTTCAGCCCGTGGCAATACAGCCACAGGCGTTACCAAACAGGTTGTGACGGAAACCGGTTTGAAAGTGCAATGCCCCGCTTTTGTGAACGAAGGCGATGTCATTCGGGTGGACACGCGCACCGGCGCATATCTGACCCGGGTGTGAGCTTTTTCCGCGATGAAAACGCCTTACGGTCGCGAGTGCCGTTACTTTTACGGGGATTATTACCGCGGTCGCAACTTTGAAGAATGCCGCTTGATACAATCCAGGGAGGATGGACGGAAGTGGGAGACCATCCTCTGCAAGGCATGCAATGTTCCAGTGATTCTGGCAAATAATGCCTGCCCGCATATGGTTTTAAGCGCGGTTGTAAAAAGCTTTTTCGGAAGAAAAAGTGTGCGGGTGGACGCTTACTGCGTGAAGTCCCACCAAACTGTCAAAGACCCGAACATTGGCTGTGACATCTGTCACAGCCAATAAAATGCCCACAATAATTTGATTTATTAGAGCTTTGTAAGAAAGATTACAGCGGCACGCATTTTTGATATTTCCGTTGTCCCTAATTGGTATAATCACTTTTAACACGCTCGAAGTGTTAAAAATCGGAGGAATTTGTGAATTCTCGCAACAGATCGTACGCAATTTACATCTTGCTGTTTCTCGCGATCATCAGCATGGTTTATTTCAACATGCAGCAGGAGGCTCTTGAAACGCGCGTCATCCCAATTAACCAACTCGCCGCGGATATTGAAGCCGGAAAAGTTTCAAAGGTTACTGCAATCGATAACGACCTTACCATCGCGTATAAGGACGGCACCAACAAAGAATCCACGCTGGATGATCAGGCAGGATTAGTCGAGCAATTGGTCCAGTTGGGGGTTTCGACTAAACAGCTGCAGGACCCAGGCCTTGAACTTGTAATCAGCAAGCCGGGCATGTTGGATACTGTCCTGAACATCCTCGTGTATATTCTCCCATTCATCTTCATGCTTGGCATTTTCTGGTTCTTTATGCGCCAGGCACAGGGTTCAAATAACGCGGCAATTGCTTTTTCTAAATCGCGCGCGCGCATGATGTCTGGCGAACATCCAACAGTCACCTTCGCGGATGTTGCCGGCGTAGAAGAAGCCAAAGAAGAGCTGCAAGAAGTCGTGGAGTTTCTAAAAGAACCCCAAAAATTCATTAGCCTTGGCGCGCGCATCCCCAAGGGCGTTTTGCTGGTAGGCTCGCCAGGCACAGGAAAGACTTTGATGGCAAAGGCAGTTTCTGGAGAAGCCGGCGTCCCATTCTTTTCGATTTCCGGTTCTGAATTTGTGGAGATGTTCGTTGGCGTGGGCGCCAGCCGTGTGCGAGATTTGTTCGACCAAGCCAAAAAACACTCTCCCTGTATTGTGTTCGTGGACGAGATTGACGCTGTCGGCCGCCATCGCGGCGCGGGTCTGGGCGGAAGTCATGATGAACGCGAGCAAACCCTGAACCAACTGCTTGTTGAAATGGACGGCTTTGATACGGATACCAATGTGATCATCATGGCCGCTACCAACCGACCGGATATCCTGGACCCCGCGCTATTGCGCCCTGGGCGTTTTGACCGCCGGGTGATGCTGGATAAACCAGACATGACTGGCCGCGTGGAAATCCTGAAAGTGCATGTACGCGGAAAACCGCTCTCGCCGGCGGTGGACCTGGAGCTTCTTGCCCGGGCGACACCTGGTTTTGTTGGCGCAGATCTCGAAAACCTCGTAAACGAAGCAGCAATTCTGGCTGCCCGACGGAATAAAAAGGTTATTGAGCAATCGGAATTTGAAGAAGCGATTGAACGCGTCATCGCCGGCCCAGAACGCAAAAGCCGACTGATTAATCCTGACGAGAAAAAAATCATTGCATATCACGAAGCCGGGCACGCGGTAGTCATCAACACCCTGCCCGAGGGAGATCCGGTTCAAAAAGTTTCGATTATCTCCAGGGGTATGGCGGGCGGCTTTACACTTTCCCTGCCCGAAGAAGATCGCGTCCTCGATTCAAAGAAGAAGTTGATTGCCACAATGGTTGGAATGCTTGGCGGCAGAGCGGCAGAAGAAGTGATTTTTGATGATATCACCAGCGGCGCTTCAAGCGACATTGAGAACGTGACCAAGCTTGCGCGCCGGATGGTTACACGTTTGGGCATGAGCGAGGAACTTGGCCCAATGGTTTACGGTCAGAAAGAAGAATTGGTCTTCCTGGGGCGCGAGATTTCTGAACAACGCGATTACTCTGAATATGTCGCCCAGAAGATTGACCAGGAAGTTCGCGAAATCGTCAGCCAAGCCTACAAGCAGGCAAAGGAAATCCTGGTTACCTATAAGGATAAACTGATTGAGGTGGCAGAAAAACTGCTCGAGGTGGAAACGCTTTCCAGAGAACAATTTGAAGCGATATTTCCCCCACCAGTGGAAAAGAATCAGGGCATCCCAACGCTTCAGGCTTAACTCTGAATCTTGAATGTGCTTTTTATCAGATCCAGCATTTTTTCAAGCACTGCTGGATCTGACGCTTTAAACCAACAAATCTGGGGGTCTGAGGGTTTAAACCAGTTGGCTTGCCGACGTACGTAAACCCGGGTATTCCGCCTTATCAAGCTGATTGCTTCAACCAACGGCATTTTTCCCTCCAGGTAGCTGAGGATTTCCGGATATCCAATGATTCCCATGCGCCGTAAGACCTCGGATCGTCCTGCTTCCTTGAGGGCTTGAACCTCCTGAATGAATCCGTGCGCAATCATTTCTTCAATGCGAGCGTCGATCCTGGCGTACAAGAGCTCCCTTGGCCATTCAAGCCCCAGGACGATCGTTTGGTAGGGCGAAGAGGATTTTTTCCTTTGGCTGGAAAAGCGCCGTCCAGTCGCGAATATCACCTCTAACGCCCGAATTGTCCGGCGTTTATTGTGGAAATCAATTCTGGCAGCCGCTTGCGGGTCAATCTGCTCCAGACGTTTATGTAATGCTTCGAAACCTATACGCTCTCCCCAGGCCTCTATTGCGGAGCGCATGGTATGGAGGGGAACCTGCGCGGGTATTTCCCAATTTTCCAGGACCGCTCGCACGTATTGTCCCGTTCCACCCACTAGTATTGGCAATTTACCCCGATCGTTGATTGATTGGATATGTTTATGGGCCTCGCGCTGAAATAATCCTAAGCTCCAGGGTTCGTCCAAGGTGGTGACGTTTATCAAATGGTGTGGAACGCACCCAAGTTCGCTTGGGCTGGGTTTGGCGGTGCCAATATTGAGCTCCTGGTAAAGGTAGCGCGAGTCTGCGGAAACAATTTCTCCCGAGAGCGCTTTGCATGCCTGGATAGCCAGGGTGGATTTGCCTGAACCGGTTGGGCCAACAAGCACAATCAGGCGAGGGACTGTCGTGGTGTTCACGCTGGAAATTCCCCCAGGTTCTGATAATGAAGCAGACTGGGTCGTGGTTGTCCCATCTTGCCTTCCACAACAATCAGGTCAATTTGCCAGGAAGGTAACGGTTCAGGCAGTAAGTCTAAATAGGCTTGCGAACACTGCAGCAGGGACTGAAGTTTTTTGGGCGTCAGCGCGTCTTCACCAAGCCCATATTCTTCTGTAGCCCGGGTCTTCACCTCGACAAAGAGCAACGCGGCGTCTTTAGAGGCGATGATGTCCACCTCCCCTTGTCGGGTGCGGAACTTGCGCTCAATAATCTTGCAACCTTGCTCTACAAGGTAATCACAGGCGAGCTGCTCGCCCCAGTCGCCAAATTGTTTCCGATATCCGCGTGCCATCACTGCATAGTATACCCGTACCCAGGCAGGCAATTCAAAATGTCACTCACAAATAATCGTTTATGTCGATTAATTGTCCTAATTGAGATAAAATTGTAAAATTAAACCATAGGCAAAGGACACTCTAAATGGCTGTCGCGGAAATTATCACGATCGGGACCGAACTATTATTAGGCGAAATTCATGACACGAACTCACGCTATATCGCTCGCGTGTTGCGCGACATTGGGGTGGACCTTTATCGCCTGACGACTGTTGGTGACAATGTGCAGCGGATTACCGCCACACTGCAGGAAGCCTTAATGCGCGCTGATATTGTCATTACTACCGGCGGGCTCGGTCCCACCGTGGATGATCCGACCCGGGAGGCCGTTGCCAAAGTCTTCAACGTGTCCCTGGTGTATCACGAGGAACTTTGGCAGCAAATCCAGGAATGGTTTAGCCGCTACAACCGAACCCCCACCGAAAACAACAAACGACAAGCATACATCCCTGCCAATGGCATCGCGATAAAGAACGATGTCGGCACGGCGCCCGCGTTTGCATTTGAACTTGGCACCAAAACTGTTATTTCTCTCCCGGGCGTTCCGCGGGAGATGGAATATCTTATGCAGCACTTTGTTCGCGATTACCTGAAACAGCGCTATAGCTTGCAGGAAACCGTAATTAAACCTTGGGTTATCCACACAATCTTTAAAAGCGAGTCCAGCATAGATGAATGCATCGGAGATCTGGAAAAACTAAGCAATCCTACTGTAGGGCTGCTCGCGCACCCAGGACAGACCGACATCCGCGTGACTGCTAAGGCAGATTCCGCCGCAGAAGCAGAAAAGATGATGGAACCAGTCCTGACTTTGATTCGAGAGAAACTGGGTAATTATATCTACGGTGAAAATGAAACCACTTTGGAAGAAGCAGTTGCGCGTATCATCGAGGAGCAAAATGCCGCTGTTACGCTGATAGAAGTTGGCACGAAAGGAGAAATACTGTCCAAGTTAAAAACGCATACACCCGATCGTGTCAGCGGAGAGTTCATTGACGGTAAGATTTCGGTTGAAACCCTCAAGGCGCTGATGGCGGATGCTCAAAAACAGCAGCACAGCAGCTTGGCCCTCGGAATTATGCTGATCTCTGAAAGCGATAAGCAGGATCTTACGCTGATCTTGCGGGCACCGGATACAGAAAAAATTCAGCAGCGCTCTTATGGTGGCCCGCCCGGCGATGGCCAGATTTGGGCAGTGAATTCGGCTTTGGATGCAATCCGCCGTTATTTCCTCAATTACTAACAGGAGAGATATGGAAAGGGCACAAAAAATCCTCAAAAACGCTATCGTCCTTGCGATGGATGGCGATTACAACATTTACGAACCCGGCGCGGTGGCGATCGGCGCGCAACAAATCCTGGCAGTAGGTCCCGAATTAGAAATTTTGAAGTCATACCAGGCGGAAGAAGTTCTGGATTGCGGCGGGAAAGTGCTCATGCCAGGATTTATTAACGCTCACACCCATGTACCGATGACCCTTCTGCGTGGTTTAGCCGACGACCTGCGCTTGGATGTGTGGCTGATGGGTTACATGATGCCCGTTGAACGCGAGTTTGTCACGCCCGAATTTGTTCGTCTCGGGACGAAATTGGCTTGCGCGGAGTTTATACGCTCCGGCATCACCTGTTTCAATGATATGTATTATTTCGAGGATGCCGTCGCCGAAGCTACCAACGAAGCAGGCTTGCGCGCATTGGTGGGGCAGACGGTTATGAAATATCCAGCTCCAGACGCGTCCTCTTACGAAATTGCCATCTCACTATGTGAAGAACTGATCCACAAGTGGAAGGGGCATCCGCTGATTATTCCTGCTATCGCCCCACACGCGGTTTACACTACCACGCCCGAGATACTGACCGCGTTATGCGATATGGCCAAGAAATACGACGCGCCAGTGCATTTCCATGTCTCAGAGACCCTTTCCGAAGTGGAGAACTTAAGGCGGGAACAAGGCATGCCCGTCATCCCGTATGTACGCAAGTTTGGGATGTTGGAGACTAAGCTCATCGCTGCCCACTGCGTCCACGTTGACGAAGGAGAAATCCGCAGCATGCAGCACGCCGGCGCGGGTATTGCGCATAACCCTTCATCCAACCTCAAGTTGGCGTCAGGTTTTGCCCCCATCCAACGTATGTTGGAGCTCAACGCCAATGTTGGCATTGGCACCGATGGTACCGCTTCCAACAATGACCTTGATATGATTGATGAAGTGCGGCTGGCAAGTTTTGTCGCAAAAGCAGTAGCCGGAGATCCGACCGCCGTACCTGCCAGGCAAGCATTAGCGATGGCCACCTGTATCGGCGCGAAAGCGCTTCATATCGATGATATTACCGGCAGCCTGGAAAAGGGAAAAAGAGCCGACTTAATTCTTCTGGATATCTCTCCCCTGCATAACCAACCGCGTTTCCGCCGCGATTCAGACAATATCTACGCGCAAATCATCTATGCGTCCAAATCTACGGACATAACGGATGTCATGGTCGATGGCAGATGGCTAATGCGTGAACAAAAACTACTGACGCTCAATCAGGAAGAATTAATCCGCCAAGCGCAGTTGGTCGCAGCGGATATTGACAATTTCCTTAAAAATCGTGAGGAATCCGTGCTCTCGAAGCTGATTGCCATCGGAGGCGCCGCTGAAGAAGAAAGCTTTGAAGTTCAGGCGAAGGTCCGGGTAGAAAACTTGGAACCAATTCTGGCTGCCCTTGAAGGACCAGAAATCCAGATAGTGCGCACCCGCAATTATCACGAATTTGACACCTATTTCAATTTTTCTGATGGCGAGCAAGGCAGGTTGCGTTATAGGGAAGATGAATTCATCGGTAAAAATGGCGAGATTACCAGCGTACGCTCCCGCTTAACCTTGATAGGCGAGCCTGAAAGCGCACTGCTGGAAGAGAGCGAGAAAATAATGCTTTCACGCTCAAGATATTTAGCTCCGGCTGTTCACAGCCTGCGCTTCTACAACGAGTACTTTAGACCCACGGATTTAGTGGAAATCGAGAAAAACAGACTCAGATACCTGGTCAAATTCCGCGATACCGAGTTCTTCATCAACCTTGATAAGGTAACGAAGCCAAAACTTGGTAAATTTGTGGAAATCAAGAGCCGCACTTGGAGCCGACAGGACGCGCAAAACAAGACCTTGTTGATGCGAGAACTGCTCGAGGCTCTGGGGTTAAGTTCCCTTCCACTGGTTACGAAAGATTACATCCATCTGGTGGAAGAGCTTTAGGAGCGCCATGGACGCGCAAGGCAAAATAAAAGTGTTGTTTGCCAGCGCCGAAGCCTCGCCTCTGGTAAAAATCGGCGGGCTGGGTGATGTCGCGGGCGCCTTACCTGCGGCGCTGTCAGAAAGCTCTGCAGGTGCCCTTGACATTCGACTTTTCCTTCCTTATCACGCGGATATTAAACGCAAAGATTTGAATATTGGTTTTCTGGGGACCTTTCCATTACCAGCCCAAACAGGTTCATTTCCCATCGAGATTTATGTCACTATTCTCCATGGAATTAAGACTTATTTGCTGGATAGCGAAATTTTTAACCATAATTCACCGGTGTATCACGGTGATCCGGCTCTGGATGGAAGAAAATACGCCGCGTTCTCTGTTGCGTTGCTGGAAGCTTGCCGTTTTTTGAATTGGCGCGCGGATATTTTGCACGCAAATGATTGGCATACGGCTTTGGCTGTGTATGCTTTGAAAACATTATATAAAAACGACCCGTTCTTCGAGCAAACACGCAGTGTGCTGACTATTCATAATCTTCCGTATAACGGCTACGGTTCAGAGTCAGCTATGACAGATCTCGGCTTCCCACCCGGCATTGACCCCGACTTGCCCGATTGGGCGCTGCTGACCCCACTCCCGCTTGGAATTTCCACGGCGGATAAAATCGTTACCGTATCTCCAAATTACACACGCGAGATTCAGACGCGCGATTTTGGTTGCGGAATGCATGAATATTTGCAGAAGAATAACACGAAAATCTTCGGTATTTTGAATGGAATAGATACCAAAATATGGAATCCAAGCGAGGATCCATTCATTCCCCAGGCATATGATTCATCAAATATTAACTTAAAAGCCCTGAACAAATCTGCCCTACAGCGAGAGCTGAACCTGGAGGAGGATGCCGACATTCCTCTGCTGACGGTCGTCAGCCGGTTCGATTACCAGAAAGGGCTTGGGCTCATCTTTGACGCGATCCCCGAAAATGTCAAAAAATCCTGGCAAATGGTTTTATTGGGCACCGGCGCAGCGGACTTGGAAGCAAGGGCAGCTGATTTGATGCACCAATATCCCCACAAGATAGTCAGCCTGCTAAAGTACGATGAGGCAATGGCGCATAAACTATACGCAGGCGGCGATATATTTGTCATGCCATCTCTGTATGAGCCGTGCGGTTTGTCGCAAATGATCGCGATGCGTTACGGCAACATTCCTGTAGCGCGCGCGACAGGTGGATTGCAAGACAGCATCGTCAATTATCACGCAGACTCCGAAAACGCCACGGGGTTCCTGTTTACCGAAAAAACCTACGAAGGCTTGGTTAGCGCGTTAAACTCTGCCATCCTGGTTTTTGGGGATAAACCTGCCTGGTCAAAATTGATTCAAAACGCGATGAAGATGGACTTTTCATGGAAATCTTCAGCGCAGAATTATCTAAAAATTTATCAGGAATTGTTCCACCAAAGAGGTAATTGATGCAAACTAATCGATATTCAGGCTTGCTCCTTCATCCTACCAGCTTTCCCGGCCCCGATGGCATTGGCGACTTAGGTCCGGAAGCCTATCGTTGGATAGATTTTCTTAAAGGAAGTGGCTGCCAAATGTGGCAAATCCTGCCGCTTGGACCTACTGGCTACGGAGATTCTCCCTACCAATGTTTTTCCGCGTTTGCAGGTAATCCATTCCTGGTGAGCCCCCTGCTGCTCCTGGAAGACAGGTTGTTGACCCTGGAAGACCTGAAGGACCGACCCAGGTTTCCAGCAGACCATGTAGACTTTGGTCCTGCCATTATCTGGAAGAATACTATTCTCGACCGGGCTTACCACAACTTCTTGATGATGACCCGCCCATCAAAACTAAGTGGCGAATTTGATAAATTCCGCTCGGAAAATCGGGATTGGCTGGAGGACTATAGTCTCTTTATGGCCATCAAGGAAAGTCAGAATGGTGAACCCTGGAACCACTGGCCGCAGAAGTTGAAATTTCGAGTCCCAAGCGCGTTGGAAGACTTTAGGAATAATAACGGCTCGCGGGTAGAAAAGCATCAATTCAGTCAGTTTTTATTTTTCCGGCAGTGGGCAGCCTTGCGCCGGTACGCCCATGAACAGGGCATTCAAATCATTGGTGATATCCCATTCGTCATTGCGTTGGACAGCGCAGATGTATGGGCGAATCCAAAACTATTTCTGCTTGATGCTGAATTGAACCCGACGGTTGTGGCTGGCGTTCCACCCGATTATTTCTCCGCCGACGGGCAGCTTTGGGGCAACCCTTTGTATGATTGGCCAGTCCATCGTTCCAGCGGATACCAGTGGTGGAAAGACCGCATGTCCGCGGTTTTGGGTTTGGTTGATAAGATTCGGCTGGACCATTTCCGCGGTTTTGCTGCTGCCTGGAATGTTCCCTTTGGCAACACGACTGCTCGACAGGGTGAATGGGTAAAAGGTCCGGGCATCGAATTGTTTGATGAACTGAAACGCGCCTTCCCGAATTTGCCAATTATCGCGGAAGACCTGGGAGTTATTACTCCGGACGTAGAAGAAATGCGCGATCGCTTCGATCTGCCGGGGATGAAAATTCTGCAGTTCGCGTTCACAGGAGACCCTGAAGATGATTTTCTGCCGCATCATTATCCGGTTAATTGCTTTGCCTACACCGGTTCGCATGATAACAACACCGCCAAAGGTTGGTACGATCAGGCTTCCCCGGGTGAAAAGGATTTTTGCCGCAGATATTTAAATGTTTCAGGTGAGGACATCTCCTGGTCGATGATACGAGCTTGCTGGCAGTCTGTCGCCAAGTATGTCGTCGCGCCAATGCAAGACCTGTTGTGCCTGGGCGCGCAGGCCAGGATGAACCTGCCTGGCTCTCAAAGCGGCAACTGGTCCTGGAGAATGCTGCCAAACGCCTTGCCAGACTATCTAAAGAAACGTCTCTGGGAGATGAACTTGCTTTACAGCCGGCTGCCTGCAGATGAAAAGAAACGTTACACCGACACGTTAAACGCGAATTTGGAAGGGGCGGTTAAGCCGCACTAGTTTGTTTTCTGGGCGCGATTGCTATTAGAATTCCCAGCAAAATCAGGATACCGCCGATGATTTCCATCATCGACGGTATTTC
>JAGOML010000084.1:0-1173 GCA_017993575.1 Anaerolineaceae bacterium
TTAAAGTACCGTGGTGAAAGCCTGGTGACCACGGACGGCACCAGCCTGCTTGGGGCGGATGACAAAGCGGGTATAGCCGAAATCATGACGTCGCTGGCGTATCTGGCTGCCCATCCGGAAATCCCACACGGGAAAGTCCGGGTGGCATTCACCCCCGACGAGGAGGTGGGAGCGGGCGTGGACCACTTCGACGTGGTCGCCTTTGGCGCGGATTTCGCGTTCACGGTTGACGGTGGGGAAGTGGGGGAGTTGGAAATCGAAACCTTCAACGCCGCCGGCGCCAAAGTGATTATTCGCGGGCGCAACGTGCACCCGGGCACAGCCAAGGGCGTAATGCTGAACGCGCTCATCATCGCAATGGAATACAACGCGCTGCTGCCCGTTTTTGACCGCCCGGAACATACCGAAGAATCTGAAGGCTTTTATCACCTTACGCAAATGAGCGGAGGGGTTGAGCTTGCCCAGATGGATTACATTATCCGGGATCATGATGAGCAGAGCTTTGAAAAGCGCAAAGCATTTCTGCAAAGCGCGGCAGAATTCCTCAACCGTAAATATGGTGAGCCAGTTGTTGAGGTGGCGCTAAAGGACCAGTACTACAATATGAAAAAGATGATTGACCCGCACCCGCAGATTCTGGCAGTCGCGCGTGCGGCTTACGAAGCTGTAGGCATCGAGCCGCGAGTGATTCCGGTGCGGGGTGGCACAGACGGCAGCCGGCTTTCTTATATGGGGCTGCCGACCCCTAATCTCTTTGCGGGGGGGCATAATATGCACGGACGATACGAATTTGTGCCGGTTTCCGCGCTGGAAAAAGCCAGCCAGGTAATTGTCAAGATCTGCGAGCTGGCGGCCGGCTGAAAGATAGCTTCTTGTACAAAAAACGCTGCGCTTCAATGAGCGCAGCGTTTTTGATTGGTTTCGTTGACCGGCTTAACCGCAGCAGCCGTCGGAGCAGCCGTCACCGCAGCTTTCGCACGAGTGACCGAGGTGCCCATTCTGGACTTCAAGCTCGGTTGCGGGGCGAATGTCGAGGATGGTCACCGTGAATTGCAGGTCTTTACCAGCCATCGGGTGGTTCAGATCCAGCTCCACAGTCTCATCGGTCAGGGCGGTTGCCACGCCGGTAAACACGTGTCCATTCGCGTCGCGCAGGTGCATCGGCTCGCCCAG
>JAGOML010000084.1:1273-4827 GCA_017993575.1 Anaerolineaceae bacterium
CAGGGTCTCTTGAAAGAGGGTGAAAAATTATGAAGCGCCTGGGCATTGTTCTATTGTGCGCCGCGCTGCTATTGAGCGCCTGCGCGCCTGCGGCGGTCGAACAGGCTGACCAGCTGGCGGTAACCGTCTCGGTGCTGCCGCAAGCTTTTTTTGTGCGGAAAATTGCCGGAGACCTGGTTTCCGTGCAGGCGATTGTGGGTACTGGCGACGATCCTCATACCTATGAGCCCACGGCGGAGCAAATGCGCGTGCTGACAAAATCGCGCCTTTATTTTTCTATTGGCGTGGAATTTGAGGACGCCTGGCTGCCGCGTTTTGGCGCGGCCAACCCAACCATGACAATTGTGGATTCTGCTGCCGGCGTGCAGCGAACGCCTGTCAGCACCATATTCGGCGGCACGCCGGAGGAAGGTGAATTAGATCCACATATCTGGTTTTCACCCGAGCGGGTAAAACTTGTCTCGCGGAATATCGCGCAGGCATTGGAATCCGCTGACCCGGCAAACAAGAATGTCTATCGCGCGAATCTGGAAGCCTGGCTGAATGAGGTTGACGCGGTAGACGTGGATGTGCGTGCTGCTTTAGCTGGCATCAGCCGCCGCACTTTTTTGGTCATTCACCCAGCCTGGAGCTACTTTGCCCAGGAATATGAGCTTGAAATGCTCTCCGTGGAAACGCATGGGCAGGAGCCTGGACCTGAAGAGCTTGGCGCGGTCTTGCAACTGGCGCGAGAGAATGCAGTAGACACAGTGTTTGTTCAGAAAGGCATCAGCCAAAAGCTGGCGCAATCCATTGCCGATCAACTCGGAGGCGCGCGCGTAGTGGAATTGGACCCCATGGCTGAAAATTGGTCTGAAGCCATGCTATTTTTGGCAGCTCAATTGGCGGAAGCGCTGAAGTAGCGAGGAATCTTGGATACATACCCCGAAGCGCCAATCATTTCCCTGCATAAAATTTGGGCAGGATACGACCTGGATACAGTCCTGGAAGATGTTAGTTTCGACCTTTTCCCGCGAGACTATGTGGGTCTGATCGGCCCCAATGGCGGTGGAAAAACCACGCTCATCAAAGTGATTTTGGGTTTGGTTCCTCCGCGCAGCGGTTCGGTTCAAGTGATGGGTACTGATGCCGCGGAAGGCAGAAAGTACATCGGCTACGTCCCGCAGCTGCAGATAAGTGACAAAGCCTTCCCTATCAATGTGTGGGATGTGGTGAGCATGGGCAGGATTAAGCCCGGCTTTGCCAGCCTGCGCCTGAATGCGGAAGACCGTCAGCGCGTGGAAGAAGCTTTGCGCCAGACGGGCATGCTCGCATTAAGCAAGCGTTCGATCAATGAGATTTCCGGCGGTCAGCGCCAAAGGATATACATCGCGCGGGCGCTGGCGGCGCAGCCGCGAATTTTGCTATTAGACGAACCGACCGCCAGCGTGGATCCGCAGGCCAGTGTTCAGCTTTATGATTTATTAGCAAAACTGAATGAGGAAATTTCGATTCTCCTGATTTCCCACGACATGACCGCAATCTCAGCTTATGTCAAAACCATTGGGTGCATCAACCGCCGCTTGGTTTATCACCACGATAAATCCGTTTCAGCTGATATGCTGCAAGCTGGTTATGAATGCCCGGTGGATTTGATTGCTCACGGCGTTCCGCACCGCGTTTTCCCCGCGCACGATGACGATGGAGGCCACCCGGAATGATTAGTTTCCTGCAAGAAGTGCTTTCTTATGAATTCATGCGCAACGCGCTGCTGGCCGGAGTGATTGTCAGCGCGGCATGCGGCGTGGTTGGCACCCTGGTGGTGTTGAACCGCATCGTGTTTATCAGCGGCGGCATCGCGCACGCGGCCTATGGCGGCGTGGGTATTGCCTACTTTTTGGGGCTGAATCCTGTTTGGGGCGCGGTGGGTTTCAGCCTGCTTTCTTCCCTTGCCATGGGCTATGTGCACCGAAAGGAAAAAGCGCGCGCGGATACCATCATTGGGGTGATGTGGGCGCTGGGCATGGCCCTGGGCATCATCTTTGTCAGCCTCAGCCCCGGTTATAAAGCTGATTTGATGAGCTACCTGTTTGGCAGTATCCTGGCCGTTTCAATCAGCGACTTGTGGTTGATGTTGGTCATCGCCGTGGTGGTGCTGGCTTTTGTTTTGGTTTTTTATCGACTTCTGCTGGCGATATCCTTTGATGAGACTTTCTCAACCATCCGGAACGCGCCTGTCGGTTTGCTTTCAATGGCGATGATTGTATTAATTGGGCTGACCGTGGTGATTTCTATGCGCGTAGTCGGTCTTATCCTGGTGATTGCCCTGCTCACCATTCCGCCGGCAATTGCGAATTTGTTTGTCCGGGAGATGCGCGGAATCATGGCTCTCAGCACTGGTCTGAGCCTGATTTTCATGGTTTCTGGGCTGCTCATCTCCTACGCGCTCAATCTACCTTCTGGCGCCGTGATTATCCTGGTGGCCAGCCTGGCGTACGCGTTCGCGGCAGCTGTTAAAGGACTCTACGAAAAGCGCAGGCAAATCAAGGAGACGGCCGCGCAGAAAAACAATTTCGGGCTTATCCGGTAGAATTAAAGCAAACTATGTCACTAAAAGATTTCTTTCAGGATACAGGACCGATTGGCTTGGGTATGTGGCTGGGGCGGCACTGCTCCCTTTCCTCTGGTAGGAAGCTGGCTGCATGCGGCGCGCGCCTAATTTCCGCCTTTCAGTCCGCAAAAATGATGCAAGCCATCAAGGCCAATCAATGGGTCGCCTCTGGCGGTGAGCTTGGGCGCGCAGAATTAAAAACCCGCTCCAGGGTGGTGACCCGCAACATTGTTACCGCTTTGTTTGAGTACTTTTATTATTACCAGCACGTCGAGGAAGCAAAGCAGCGCATCGTCCTTTCCCCGGAACTGCAGACGATGCTGGAAGATTCCCGGGGCGGCAAACTACAGCTCCTTTTGGGTCCGCACCTGGGCGGTTTTGACCTGTTTGGAATGATGTTGGTGAAATTTGGTCTGAAGACGGTTGTGCTCTCGTACCCCAAGCCGAATAAGACTTACCAGGCGCAAAACCAGCTGCGTGAACTGGCTGGCATGCGCGTGATGCCGATCAGCCTCAGCGCTTTTCGGGAAGCCAAAAAGCTAATGACGCATGAAGGCTATTCCTTGGTGACCGGTCTGGACAGACCGATCAAAAGCAAGGACGACCAAAAATACAAACCGGCTTTCTTTGGCAAGCCGGCTAATCTTTCCACGTATTACGTGCGGCTGGCGCGGGAGACCGGCGCCGCGGTGCGCGTGGCGTGCGGGGTTACCCGCGCGGATGGCATGTTCTATTATGATTGCACCCCGCCTATCGCGTTTGACGACTACGCGGATTTGACCGATGATGTTGTGCTGAATGCAGAAAAAGTCATGCGTGAGGCGGAAAAATTCATCCAGGCATACCTGGAACAATGGGCGATGTTTTACCCAATCTGGCCAGAAGCATTGACGCAAATCAAAAATTTACCCTGAGAGGTTTTTATGAAGGAACAAACAGAAGTAAGAAAGAATGACATCCTGCT
>JAGOML010000027.1:0-9743 GCA_017993575.1 Anaerolineaceae bacterium
CTATTTAACCGAAAGGAACTGCTCCTCCAGGTAGGGGAAGTCCACGTAGCAGCCGCCAGTAAGGTCGTAAACAGCGTCCAAATTACCCAAGCCGCCATCGCCAAAGCGCACAAGGAACGGGAACATATAGCCCGCGCCATTCACCCTGACGATGATGTCGTCGGCATTGCTCCAGATGGTCTGGTGCTCTGAAGACATAGCCTCTGGGTTGTAACCCCGTAATTTCGCGAGGTATTTGATGAGCTCCATGCGCATGGAAACTTTATCGGCATACCCGAAGGAAGTCTCAAAAGCCTGCTCGCAAAAAATGAAGTCGCCTTCATCATCGGCGTTCTCCACAACAAACATGGAGTAGTATTTGTCCGCTTTTGCCACGGCCGCATCCCGCTGATCAACCAGGGACCGCTGCTGGTCCAGGATGCCGCTAAGATCAGCTTTTAAACCGGTAATTTCGGTCTGAAGTGCAGCGATCTGGCTTGCCTTTTCACTTTCAAGGGCAGTTATCGTGGATTGATAAGAGGGCACGCCAACGCTAACGCCATTACCACCACAGGCTGCCAGACTCAATAAAATGATGGCCAAACTGAGGATCATTACTTTTTTCATTTTTTCCTCCTAAAAAATGTATGACTTTGAAGGACTTTAATTCGCTAACCCAAATCCCTTGATGGATTATGAGCCCCAATAAACTTTAAAGAATTATATTATAGATGCCAAGAAAAAGTGAGAAAACCGGAATTATTTCGTCAGCGACATTCCTGCTCTTAAGGTAAAGGACCGATAAAATATTAGGTTGCAGGCAAATCTATTACGGATATAATTCCTTCTATGTCCAAGCTGCTCACCCCAACCCAACGCATTGCCAAAGCCCGCCAGCTCATCCAACAAGCCCGTGAAATCCCTATCCCAGACTCGGCTGGATGGGAATACTTCAGCTACACGGCGCAGGTCAAGGACACGCTCAAAAAAGCATTCGAGCTGGTGAAACTGATCCAGTACTCCCCCAGCACGCCACCTGAAGTGAAAGCGGAAGCCCGCGCGCTGATAGACTCGCTGCCTGTTGTGGAGAAAGAAATCCTTAAAGGCAGCACTGGCGGGCAGGCCTAAGGATGGTCAGCAGCGCCGCCCAAAACCCGGAAGACTACTTGGCTGAACTGCCCGATGACCGCCGCCGGGAAATCTCGATAGTGCGGGAGCTCATCCTTGCGCATTTGCCGCAGGGCTATGTGGAAACGATGCGCTGGGGCATGCTCAGCTACGAAATTCCGCTTGCTGTGTATCCCGATACTTACAATGGGCAGCCATTAAATTACATCGGGCTGGCAGCCCAAAAGCAAAAGAACTCGCTCTATCTCATGGGAGTCTATGCCGACCCCGCCGCGCTGCGGGAACTCATGGCTGCCTACGCACGCAGCGGCCTCAAGCCAGACATGGGCAAATCTTGTCTGCGTTTTCGCGCGGCGCGGGATTTGCCGCTGGAAAAGATAGGGGAACTGATCGCGTCACTCCCCCCTGATAAATTCATCGCCCTGTTTGAAAGTTCCAGGCAAGCCTCGCGCTAAGGGGCGCAAGGGCGGCGATGCATTGTTCCGCCCGCTGCTGCGTGTTTTTTACTGAGCCAATAAATCCAACACCATCCAGGCTCCGCGTTCATCTGTTTTCAGAACCCTGAAGCCGGCTTCGGCGAACATAGCGCGCGTGCCGTGATACTGCAGATCAGGGCGCTCTTTCCACTCAAACGGCAAGCCTAAAACCTTTTGAAAACCTTCGTGGCGGAATTCTTCCACTGCCGCGCGGATGAGTTGGCGCGCCGCGCCTTTGCCGCGAAAATCCGGATGGATGACAAAACAGATAATTATGCCGGTTTCGGCGCCAAACTCCGCCAAATCCGGGTTCTGCGCCAGCCGGGGCAGCGCTGGCAATGCGTTGGCATTGCACCACCCTACGCATTTGCCGTCCGCGTAGGCCAAAAAGCCGCGCATTTCACCACGGGCGATCAGGGTTTCCGCGTCCGCGCGGTTTTGCGCTGGGGTGCGCGCCTGCCAACCGGCGTCATCACAGGTGGTGTGATAATACTGACAATAACAGCCCTGCCAGTCTGGCATATAGCTGTAATCCAGATGGTCGAAAAACGCGGCAAATTCCTTTCCTGAATTGGCATCGAGCGCTTTAATTTCAAATTCCACGGAAAACTCCTTTGGATGGAAAGCTGGTTTAGCCCAGGCTCCCCAGATTGAAAACGGTGGTGTTGGGTAAAAGCAGTTTTCCGTCCTGTTCAAATCGGTCAAATACCTGACCCAGCGCGGCCACAAAATCCTCAAAGCGTGGGTTGTCCGGCAGGATAGCATACGAAGCGGACAGACAGCGCCCGATGTAGCCTTCGCGCGTATAAAAGATGGGGTACTGGAACTGCAGCAGCTCGTAACCTTGCGAGAAAAACTTTGCAATCCGTGCGTCTACCAGGCTGATTCCGCCGCTGAAGCCCTTAAAGTCCGGGCAGTACTCCGCGAAGATAGCTTTGCTGGTCTGATTGACCGGATCGGTCCGGTCGCGCTGATTCCAGACCAGCAGCACCTTGCCATGCGGTTTGAGGATGCGCTGGCATTCCTGACGAAAGGCGTCCGGCTCAAACCAATGGAAAGCCTGGGCAGCGCTAACTAAATCCACGCTTTGGTCAGGCAGGGTCGTATCGCTGTCCCGTCCGGCAATGGAGTGAAACACAGGGAAAGCAGCCAGTTGGTGCTCCGCCTCAGCGCGCATGTCGGGGTTGGGTTCCACCGCGAACACTTCCGCGCCAAGCAGGAGCAGCTGACGCGTGAAAATTCCGGTGCCCGAACCAATATCGGCGACCACTGCGCCTGGACCAATCCCCAGATTTTCGTGGAGGTAACGCAGCGCTTCCGGGGCGTAATCAGGGCGGTACTTTTGATAGATCCCACTTTTGCCAGTAAACCTTTCAGCGTTAAGCGACATAAAAGCTTTCCTTTCCAAGTTCATTCAGGCCGGCTTGCAGCCAGCGCGTGTTTTGGTCCCACATGCTGCCTTCCAGCGGGTCCAGGCTGAGGGCGCGCATGAACAACCAGATGTCTTCCAGCTTGCGGCGGATGACAACAAAGCGCAGCGCTTCTGGATTAAGGGCAAAGCCCGGCCGCTCCTGTTGATAGACACGCATGAAATCCGCGGCGTAAGGCAGGGAGAGGATAAACATCAGGTCGCTTTCGGCTGGGGCGCGCTTAACGCCTTCCCAGTCCAGAATGATCAGCCGCCCGGCGCATTCCATCAGGTTCCAATGGTGCAAATCCATATGGCAGAGCACAAGGGGCAAATCGCTTTCGCGTAAGGCTGCTTGCAGCCGGGTGAGTTCAAGGGCGCGCTGCCGGAGCAAACCTTCAAATGGCGCGGCCATTCGCTGAATTTCCATGCTCAATTGGTAATCCCAACTGCCGGCCAGTAAGCCTTCCAGTTCTGGCAGAAAAGCCGCGGCGTAGTCCTCGCTTTCCGTTCGGGGGCAATGTGGGCTGGCTGTGCGCAAATTGTGCAGCGCGGCAGTCACCCGGGCAAGCGTACGCACCTGCGCGGGCTGCAGCGCATTATCAGGGAGAACGCTCCCCGGGATGAAGGCATACAGCAGCAGCACGCGCGCGTCATCCTGGCAGCTGACCTCACCGGATAATGTGCGGATGGGTTCGGGAAGGTGCGCCCGGAGGTGTGGCTGATGCCGCAGCCAACCTAACACGGGGATATATCTGCAAATCTTTTCGGTCCAAAAGGCCGTAGTCGCATATTCCCGCGAAAAAACCTTGAGAAAATAGTTGCCTTGGGGAGAAGTGACTTTAAAACCGAGCGCGGTTGTTCCGCCGCTAACGGGAGTGAGAACCGGAGTTTGAATGCCGTAGTGTTCAGCAAGCAGGGCGATTACAGCGTTTGCGTCCACAAGGTTCTCTTCAGCTTCAGAGCTTCTGCTCCAACCCGCATTTGGCGTATATCTCCTGGATAATATCAGATTTTTCCGCGATATACGCATCGATATCCATTGGATGCCGCGCGGCTGCCGCGAGCTTCACTTGCGCGTAGCGGTCGCGGTCCTGGGGATGCGCGCGCAAGTAATCGCGCAAAGCCAGGTGCCGCTGCAGCTCGGCTGAATTCCGGGCGCACACGTACAAGTGATGCGTCATCAGCTCCGGCTTGTCGTCATACTTGAATGCCTCCCGACCGGGGATGCCCAGGTCGCCTTCGTGGCGGTAACCCAGGCCGGCCAGCGCGTCCCTGACCCGTGGGAACACTGACGCGTCCGGGAGAACGATGTCGAGGTCAATGATCGGTTTGGCGGCCAGCCCGGGCACGGAGGTGCTGCCGACATGTTCAATGCCGCAGATAAGCCCTTCCAGCGCTGGAAGCAGTGCCCCGCGGATTTCCTCAAAGCGCGCCGGCCATTCCGGCTGCCAGGCTACCACTACAACCTGTTTTGTCCGCATCTTTACCGCCAACTTGTGTACTTATCCAAAGCGTAAGTTGAAAACCAAACCTGCTGCCGCTCAGAAGAGGTGTCCAACATCACAATCTTATCACGCGCGCGGATTAGCCCTTGACGAGTAATATACCGAGCGGTATACTCGCTCTTATGAACAACCGCACGACCATCCTGGAAACTGCCCTGGTGTTTTTTGCCGCTTTTGGCTACGAAACTACCGGCACGTTGGAAATCTGCGACGCGGCGGGCGTGAGCAAACCCACAATGTACCATTACTTCAAGAGCAAAAGAGGGTTAATGGAAGCTATCCTTGCGGAAAATTTCCAGCCCTTTTTGGAACGCCTCAAGGAAGCCAGCGCTTACAAGCATGATATCACCTTGAATCTGGAAAAGATTATGCGCGCGTACTTCAGCTTCGCGCAGGAAAACCCGGTTTTCTACCGCTTGCAGTTTTCCATGCAGTACGCGCCGCTGAAGAGCGAGAGCTATGACCTTGTCGCGCCCTGGATAAAGCATCAGCGTGAAATGATACAAACTATGTTCGTGCAGGCGGAAGAGGATCACGGCAACATGCAAGGCAGGTCAGCCGGCTACACGACCACGCTGCTGGGTATGATTAACGCTTACGCGAGCGACGCGCTGACGCGCGCACGCGAACTGGACGACGAACTGATTTATCAAGCCCGCCATCAGTTCATGCATGGGATTTTCTCGTAACAGGATAAATTTTTTTACCAACGTCACTATACCGAACGGTATATCGAGGATTAGAGATGACAAACATTAACAGCGACAGTTTCATGTATCATATTTTCCCACTGGGCGCTTGCGGCGCGCCAAAAAGCAATGATTTTTCCAGCGCGCCAGTGCCGCGCCTGCGTCAAATTCATTCCTGGCTGGATCACATTCAGACATTAGGCGCAGACACGCTCTTCCTTGGGCCCGTGTTCGAATCGGGCAGCCATGGTTATGACACCGCCAACTATTATGAAGTAGATCGCCGGCTTGGAACGCGGACGGACCTGGCAGAACTGGGCAAAGACTTGCGCCAGCGCGGCATGCGCCTGGTGCTGGACGGCGTGTTTAACCATACCGGCCGGGACTTCTGGGCCTTCCGCGATCTGCGCGAATACAAAGAAGCTTCCGCTTACCGCGATTGGTACACGAATGTGCGCTTCGATCAACGCAGCCCTTATGGCGATCCCTTTTCGTATGCCGCCTGGAACGGCCACTTTTCGCTCCCCAAACTGAACCTTGAAAACCCGGCGGTGCGCGAGCACTTGTTTGGAGCGGTGCGCATGTGGGTGGAAGAATTTGGCATTAACGGCATCCGCCTGGACGCTGCCGACGCGCTCAGCTTTGCGTTCATGCGCGCGCTGCGGAGCTTTGTCGAGCAGTTAAAACCGGAGCTCTGGTTGCTAGGGGAAGTGATTCACGGGGATTATCGCCAATGGGCCAACGACCAGACGCTGCATGCCACCACCAATTACGAGCTTTATAAAGGATTGCATTCCGCGCATAACGAGCATAACTACTTTGAATTGGCTTACAGCCTGAACCGTCAATTCGGTCCGCAAGGCATCTATCAGCACCTGGCGTTGAGCAATTTCGTGGATAACCATGATGTCGCGCGCATTGCCAGCCAGCTGCGGGAATCTGCCGCGCTTTACCCCCTTTATGCTGTGCTCTTCACCGCGCCAGGAATTCCCTCCGTTTACTACGGCAGCGAATTTGGGGTGACGGGCGTCAAGACGCATGAAGATTGGAATTTGCGCCCGGCTTTTGATTTGGAAGGACTGAAAAATACCGCGCCCCAGCCTAACCTGCCCGCGTGGATTCGCAGGCTGGTGGATATCCGGAAAAGCAGCCCTGCGCTGCGATGGGGCGGCTATGTTCAAAGGCTGGTCGCCGCGGACCAATTCGCATTTTCGCGCCATTGGGAAAAAGAAACTGTTTTAGTGCTCCTCAATAACGCCAATAACCAGACAGATGTGAACCTGCCAATGCCCGGCATGGAAGGCAAGCTTTTTGTTGACTTATTAACCCAAGGGGACGCGTTCAGCGCGGATGAGCGCGGGAATCTTGCTATCCCATCGCACCCCAAGAGCGCGCGAATTCTGCGCGCGGAGTAGCGCTTCAGGCGGCTTTTTCAATAATCCAGAAGTGAGAGAGCCCCAGGCGTTGCAGCGGCGTTTTTTCCAGCCACTGCAGCAGGGCGCGCAGCGCGCGCCCAAACCTCGGCCGGCGTTCAATGATATTGTCATACGCGCCAAAAACAGTCCGCTTTTCAATAATTTTTACAGGCTGGGCACGGAAGAGCGCCGTAAGGTCCCGGCGGGTATAGATTTCCACATGGGGAGCAAGTTTATCCCGCCAACGGCGCGGCAGGTAATTTACCAAGGGGATATTGCCAAAATGGTAGCGCCCGCGCCAGTAGACCCCATGCGTTTCAAACGGGTAGCCGCGGTTGGGACAAAAAAGCACGATGCGTCCGCCCGGCTTCAGCACCCGCACCATCTCCGAAATTGCGGCCTGATCGTCCTGCACGTGTTCCAATACCTCGTGGCTGAAGACCAGGTCGATACTGCCGCTCTCGAAAGGCAGATATTCTCCCGCGCCGCAGACCACCAGGGGTGTGAAAGCGCGGCTGTCCCGCGCGCGTGGGAATTCTATGTCCAGGCCCAGGGTTTGCCCGCTGAGCGGCGCGATGCGGCGGAGATAAGTGCCCACGCCGCAGCCGTCCACCAGGACGCGCCCATGCAGCCGTTCGCCGGCAGCCTCCAGCAGCATCCCAAGCCGGCGCTGCTGCCCGGCGCGCCAGACGCGCGAAGGCTCGCCGCGGATAGCGGCTTTGTCCAAATCTTCCGGTATTACATGTGGCATGGCTGTTATTGTACCAAGAGAGCGGGCTGTCCGACAGCCCGCTCCGCTACTCATTTCCAGTCAACGCCCATTTTGGCGCGCCCCCTCAGGTGTTTTTCCACCGCGATACCGGCGATAGCGCCATCCGAGGCGGCAATCACCGCCTGTTTGATGTGTTGGCAGAGCACGTCCCCGACGGCAAACACACCTGGGATTTGGGTCTGAAACTCGCGGTCCACCATCAGGCAGCCGCTTGGGCTGGTTTCCAGTTGGCCTTGCAAAAAGTCCGTAATTGGCACGCCGCCCTGCAAATAGATGAACACGCCCTTGATAGGCAGGTCCTGCTCGTTTTCGTTTCCGCGCTGCACGAAGCGCACGCCTTCCACGCGCTCCTGGCCGTAAATTTCACGCAGGGTTGCTCCGGCAAGCAATTCAATTTTGGGATTGGCGCGCATTTCCTGAACCAAATCAGCCGGAGCGGAAAGTTCGGGTGTGGGGCAGAACAGGTAAACTTTGCTGGCAAAACGGCTCAGGTAAAGCGCTTCTTCCACAGCTTCGTCACTTTTGCCAGCCACAGCCACTACTGCCTGTTTAAAAAATGCGGCGTCGCATACAGCGCAGTATGAAACACCTCTGCCCAATAGTTCCGCTTCGCCTTTAATCAAGTTGCTCCTCCCCAGCGAGCCCGTGGCAATAATCACAGTCCGGGCAGAGTAAACTCCAAAATTCCCAAAAACCATTTTCGGGTTAGAGGCGAGATCCGTGCCAATAGCCTTGTCGTTGACGTATTTCACGCCGAAACTTTCAGCTTGCAGGCGAATTGTTCTCAGCAGTTCCGCGCCGGCGATTTCCCCGGGGATGCCTGGAAAATTGGCAATCTTGCTGGTTGTGCCGAGGGCGCCAGTGGTGAGCCCCTTGTCCAGTATCAGCGTGCTCAGGTTCGCGCGGGCAGTGTAAATCCCGGCGGTAGAACCCGCTGGCCCCCCGCCGATAATGACCACATCGTATGTTGTTTCAGGGTTTGTATCTGTCATGCAATAGTCCTTTTGTTTGTTCTCGTGGCTGAAGTATATCCACTTCAACTGGCGGGTTCCGCTGACGCCTAAGGTTTTTGGGCGCTGATGACTTTAGCCAGGTTAAAATTTTGAACATCAATTCGGATTTTTATAAGCCTGATAGTTTTTTAGAGAGCCGGGGTGATAAACATTATTGGAACCCGGAGATTACCGGCTCGATGAATGGAGCGCAGGGCATTGGAACAGAAGAAGTTTTACCAGATGAGCAGAGCGGAGCGCCTGGAATGGCTGCGAAGCCAGTCCGCGCTTAGTCTGGAAGATATGACCGCTTGGTCACCAGAGGGCGGCCTAAGCGTGGAACGCGCTGATCATATGATTGAGAACGCAGTTGGCGTGTTCGGGCTGCCATTGGGTATCGCCCAGAATTTCGTCATCAACGGCCGGAAGGTGTTGGTGCCAATGGCGGTGGAAGAACCGTCCGTCCTTGCTGGCGTTTCGTTTATGGCAAAGCTGGCGCAGGCTGGCGGAGGATTCCGCGCCTGGGCAAACCCGCCTGAAATGATCGCCCAGATTCAGCTTCTGGACCTAAAGGATTTGGACGCGGCGGCAGAGTTAATTCTGGCGCGCAAAGCGGAACTGCTGGCAGGTCTGGCGGGCCTGCATCCCACCATCGAAAGCCTGGGCGGCGGCGCGCGCGACCTGCAAGTGCGGTTGATCGAAAACTCTTCCATCGGCACATTTTTAGCGGTTCACTTGGTTTACGACGTGCGCGATGTGATGGGAGCCAACGCTGTAAATTCTGCCGCGGAAGCCCTGGCGGGACCGCTGGAGCTTTTGACAGGCGGGCGGGCGCACTTGCGCATCCTTTCCAACCTGGCGGACAAGCGCCTGGCAGGAGCGGAGGTGACCCTACCATCCGAGGTGCTGGCTTTTAATGCCTACACAGGCGAGCAGGTGCGCGATGGCATCCTGGAGGCGTGGGCATTTGCCGCGGCGGACCCCTACCGTGCGGCCACGCACAACAAAGGGATTATGAACGGCGTGGACGCGGTGGTGATTGCCACCGGCAACGACTGGCGCGCTGCGGAAGCCGGCGCGCACAGCTTTGCCGCGCGAGACGGACGCTATACCAGCCTCTCGACCTGGAGCCGAAGTGAGAATGGGGAACTTATTGGCTCCCTTGAGCTTCCCCTGGCAGTGGGTATCACCGGAGGCTCCACTCAGAGCCACCCAGGCGCGCGGGCTAACCTGCGATTGATCGGCGCGCGCAGCTCGGGTGAACTGGCGGGAATCATCGCGGCGGTGGGGTTGGCGCAAAACCTGGCGGCTCTCCGCGCTCTGGCTACTGAGGGCATTCAGCGCGGGCATATGCGCCTGCACGCCCGGCAGGTGGC
>JAGOML010000027.1:9843-23213 GCA_017993575.1 Anaerolineaceae bacterium
GACGCGTTGGAGTACACAGCCGCCTCAGGTGGAGCCGGCTTCATTTTTGGGCCAGCTGACGAATCCCTGGCTGAAATTGAAGCGGCTTATTCGTATGTTTCGGACACGCCGGACTTCTGGCGGCGGGCGCACGCGGTTTACCCGGAGCATGGGCAGCGCTTTACTGGCGAGCCAGCCTATTTTCAGCATGTGCTCACCGCCTCGCGCACGATTATGGAAGCTGCCGGATTGAAAGCAGCCGATTTTACCCATGCGGTTTTTCATCAGCCGAACACTAAATTCCCGCAGCGCGCGGGCAAGGAGCTGGGCTTTAGCCCGGAACAAATCAAGACCGGGCTGCTCTCCCCGGTGATTGGCAACACCTACGCTGGCGCGTCCCTGATTGGATTGAGCGCGGTTCTGGATGCTGCCCAGCCGGGCGACCTGATCCTAATGACTTCTTATGGTTCAGGCGCGGGCTCAGACTCCTTCATTTTACGTGTACGCGAACCCATCCTGGAGCGGCGCGGGAAAGCGCTCTTCACGCAGGATTACATTGCGCGCCGTACCGAAATTGATTACGCCACCTATGTGCGCTTCCGCGGCGAGATTGTGGTCCGGTAGGTCTGATATGAAATTGACGAAACAAGACATAGTCATCGCGGGCATCGGGCAAACCGATGTTGGCGAGCTTTGGGATGTTTCCCTGCGGGACCTGGCTGTAAGGGCAATCCAGGCTGCTCGTGAGGACGCAGGCGGGTTGGCTCCGCAAGCGCTTTTCATCGGTAACATGCTTGGCGCCAGCGCTTCGCATCAGGCTAACCTGGGCGCGCTGCTGTGTGAATGGGCTGGTTTGAAAGGCGCTGAAGGAACGACTGTGGAGGCAGCGGATGCCTCTGGCGGCGCGGCGCTGCGCATGGCTTATATGGCGGTAGCGTCCGGTATGGTGGACGTCGCAGCAGCCGTGGGCGTGGAAAAAGCCACGGATGTGCTCGGGAGCGATATCGAGTCTCTCAGCACGCGCAACCTGGACGCGGATTTTGAAGCCAATGAAGGGCAAACGCCGGTGGGTCAGGCCGCGCTTTTGATGCAGCGCTATCTGCATGAAAACCAGTTCCCGCGCGAAGCGCTGGCGGCTTTTCCGGTCATCGCGCACGCTAATGCCGTGAACAATCCGCATGCCATGTACCCCAAGGCGATAAAGACCGAAAGCTACCTTAAATCCGGCAGCGTGACCGGCCCATTCAACCTGTATGATGTGGCTCCTTTGGCCGACGGCGCGGCCGCGGTGTTGGTCACGCGTTCAGATCTGCTCCCAAAAGACTTTGGACATGCGCTCGTGCGAATAGCTGGCTCCAGCCTGGTTACAGACCGCCTGGCGCTGCACGACCGGCAGGACCCGCTGTTTTTTGAGGCAGCGGCGGTCTCCGTCCAACGGGCTTGTCTGAAGGCGGGCATCAGCCTGGCGGATGTCGACTTTTTTGAGTATTCCGATATCACCACGCTGCACGCCATCCTGTCCCTGGAAGCCGCTGGTTTTGCCCAGCGCGGGCAGGGCTGGAAACTGGCCAGCGATGGCAACTTGTTATTGACTGGCTCCTTGCCTGTGGCTACGCTGGGCGGGCATAAGGCGCGCGGCAATCCGCTTGGGGCAGCCGGCGTGTATCAGGCGGTGGAAGCCTGCTTGCAGCTGCGCGGGGAGGCTGGCGGCAGCCAGGTACCGCACGCGCGCTTCGGGATGATACAGTCGCTGGCTGGCACGGGTTCCACCGCGGTCACGCATATACTGGAACGCCAGGACGCCTAAAGACACGTCCTGGGAGTGAACAAATCGCCCTTAGGGGCATAATCTGAAATGTACAGCCTGCGCTTAACGCGGGCTGTTTTTAATTTTCGCGCGTGGTAAACTTACAGCCGAGAAGGAATCATCACCCATGAATCAACGCGTTATTTATCCATTTTCAGCTATAGTCGGGCAGGACCGCATGCGCAGGGCTCTCATCCTGAACGCGGTTTATCCGCGCATCGGCGGCGTGCTGATTCGCGGCGAACGCGGAACGGCGAAGTCCACCGCGGCGCGCGCCCTGGCGGCACTGCTGCCGGAGGAAGCTGTGGTGGAAGGCTGCCGCTTTGGCTGCAGCCCGCACGACCCCAGCCATTGGTGCACGGAATGCCTGGAGCGCGCCGCCGCTTCAGACCAACCGCTGCCCTCGGTGATGCGCCCGACGCCTTTTGTCAACCTGCCCGTCTCCGCCACAGAAGACCGCGTGGTGGGAACGCTGGATATTGAACGCGCAATCCAGAAAGGCGAGCGTCATTTTGAGCCCGGTGTTTTAGCGGCGGCTAACCGTGGATTGTTATATATTGACGAAGTCAACCTGCTGGATGACCATGTGGTCGATATCCTGCTGGATTCTGCCGCGATGGGCATGAATATTGTGGAACGCGAGGGCATCTCCTTCAGTCATCCAGCGCGCTTTATCCTGGTGGGCACCATGAACCCGGAAGAAGGTGACCTGCGCCCGCAGCTGTTGGACCGCTTTGCCTTGTCGGTGGAAATCCGCGGCATTCTGGACGCGCGCTCACGCGTGGAAATCATGCAGCGCAACGTCGCGTTTGAACAGGACGCGGAACGCTTCCGTCAGGAATGGCTGCCGCAGGAACAAGCGCTTTCCGCGCAAATCCAGAAAGCGCGCCAATTGGTGGACTCGGTGGCTTATACCACCCGGGATTTGCTCATCATCGCGGATTTGACCTCATCCATGGAAGTGGATGGGCACCGGTCTGACCTGGTTATTCTGAAGGCCGCCCGCGCTCAAGCCGCCTTTGACGGGCGCGCGCGCATCAACCAAAGTGACATTGCCCTGGCAGCCGAACTGGCGCTGCCGCACCGCGTTAAATCCGGTCCTTTCCGCAAATCCGACCTGGGCGTGGAAGCGCTGGAAGAGCGGATTGAGCAGCTGAAAGGCCAGGCTGCCAGCGAGGAAGAGAGTCTGCCGGCAGAGGGCGAAGAGGGTAAAAAAAAACTGACACCCTGGATGGACCCGTAAGCCTGGACCCGGACGACCCGCTGATTCCAGTCGGGGAAGGACAACAGCAAATTTTCACAGAATTAAACCCGCGTTGGTGGGATGGGGGAACCGTCGTAAAACCAGGCGAGACCTTTGAAACCCGCTCCCTGGATACTCCCCTGGACGAAATTGTACGCAAGCATGGCGGCAGGCGCTCCGAAACAATTACAGACCGAAAACGCGGCCGGTATATTCAGGCGCGCCCCTCTCCCTATAAAGCCTACGACCTGGCTTTTGACGCAACTTTTCGAGCTGCCGCCCCTTTTCAGAAAGAGCGCGATGAAATTCGTGAACAGGAAAAAATTGCCTTCGCGGTCCGACCTAATGACTACCAGAAAAAAATCCGGGTTAAGAAAACCGCTAACCTGATCCTTTTTTTGGTGGATGGTTCCTGGTCTATGGCGGTAGCGGAGCGTATGGCGGCCACCAAAGGCGCGATACTCTCCCTGCTGACCGATGCGTATCAACGGCGCGACAGGGTGGGTTTGGTGGTTTTCCAAAAAGACCGCGCTACCCTGGTGCTGGCGCCAACCAATTCTGTTCTGCTGGCGCAGCGGGCGCTGGCGGATATACCGGTAGGAGGGAAAACGCCTCTTTCCGCGGGCTTGGTGATGGCCTACGAGGTGATAACCCGTGAGCGCATCCTGCATCCGGATGTGCAGCCGCTTTTAATTGTTCTGACGGACGGCGCGGGGAACGTCCCATTGGGGCAAAAGCCGGTGAAAGAGGAAATTCGGGAACTGGCCGGGCTTTTTTCAAAGAAGAATATTCACAGCGTGGTGATTAATATGGAGAAGAAGGCTTTTGACCAGGGTCTCGCGCAGGAATTAGCCGACCAGATGGGCGCGGCTTGCTATACCCTGGAGGAAATCCGCGGAGAAACGCTCTATAACACTGTGCAAAGGGAAATGCAAGCAGCCGCCAATTAGTGCCAAGCAGGGCGGCGAAAAAGGCGCGGAAAACGCGCTTATTCGATTGCTTCCACCGTCATTTCAGGGAAAAACTGCCTGATAGTCCCCGCGACCCAACCTTGCAGCGTTGCGGGCAGCAGCGGGCAACCTTCACAGGCGCCTCCCAGGCGCACTTTCACCAGGTTGCCTTCGATTGAGACCAACTCCACCGAACCGCGGTGGAACTGCTCAATATACGCGCTGATTTGGTCAATCAGGCCGGCGATTTTTTCTTCTTTGCTGAATTGCGAGACCTGGTCGGAGCTCATTCCTTCCTCACTTCTGCTAAGCCGTCGGAGTGGTTACCCTTATCTTATCATAGTTACAGGCTGCCTTGACTGCAAACGGATTCCCCGGCCGGGTTTGCAGGGAACCATAAGAAGAGTGCGATCCACCGAGCATTTAGGAGGGCAAGCGCTTGCGGGAAAAAGTACGCGTAATCAGACTGCTGATGCCTTCGGTGATTGAACTGCGCAGCGCTTTCTGAATTTCGGCAAAGAAGGTTTCCAACAGCAGCTTCAGATGCGCCTGTGTCTCGGGCTCCAACTGTTTGAAAGTTGAAATCATTGCCTTGGCATTCGTGAGTTTGTCCTGGGTGAACTCTTTCACCGTCCGCGCTCCGGTTGCTTCCAGAATGGTAAAGAGCGCTTCAATAAACTCCGACCGCTCCTCATTGGGAACTGTTTCCATCCACGCGCGCAGAGCGTTGTTGAATTTAATACTGGTAGCAGAAAGTCCATCCTCGTAGACAAAGTTGGTGCCAACCACTTCCCAGGAGAAAGCGTTGTGCTGCATGATGCCGCTTTCATTACTGTCCACCACCTGATAATGACCGCTTTGGTTTAGCAGCATGCCAACCACAGAGGACTGCGGCAGGAAGTTGATAATTTTGTCAGTGACGCGCTGGTAGCCAGGGCTTTCAATCACGGAGCGTTGAAAACCAGGTCCGTCGTTGTTGTACATTAATAGAATGCTGGGCTGCATTTCAGCCGGAATATTTGCCGCGGCAAACACAGCCAGGTTTCCACCCTTGGAATGCCCGCCCAGGTAAAAAACTCCCGGCAGGTGCGACATCACCATTTCAAGATACTCGACAGCGCTGCGTTGGGCTGGGACTACCTCGCGAAAACTCATTTCCAGGTCTTCTTTCCAGCCAATCAGCGTGTCGTCGGTGCCGCTAAATGCGACAAAATGGGTGTTTTCATCCGTGGAAAAAACAAGCGCGGAAAACTGCTCGGCTTCATCAAAAGACACCCGGTTCACGTAATGAGAGAGACGCACCCCCTGATAACGCTCGGATTGCGCGCATTTTTCCAGCAGCAGCGGCAAACGCGAAAAGAACGTGCTGGTGATGGGAGCGGTGATTTGGTCGGGCATTTGTTTGATCGCTTCGGAGGCGTCCGCCAGTGAAACAGAACCAAATTCGTCGATGGATGGAACAGCGCCAGCAAAATCCATGTAAGCCAGAACCGAGAACACCAGGTTATCCACCTCGTTAATCGGGTCCCTATGGAACTCCAGGTCTCCGCGCCAGTCAAGATAATCCAGAATGTTTGGCATAAGTGCTCCGCTTTGATATTAAATTGTACCGGATTGCGCCGCCAGAGTCTACAAAAAACTCCCCGCATCCCAAAAGTAGATAGCCCAGCCGACTAATTGGAATGACGATTAATGTCCATTAATTAGAGACCTTGACTAATTAGATATTTGGCTAATAATATAGATTATTATCTCTTATTCGAGGACTGTGATGGTATCTGCTGTGCAATCTCGCTTAAATTGGGACCTGAGCACGGGGTATGACTTTTTTATTAGTCAGATCGCGATGTATCAGCCAGACCGGGTTGGGCTGCGGGCTTCCTGGGCAGCAGGCGTGCGCTCGCGGCTCTCGGCGGAAGACCGCCAGATGTTGGAAACATTCTGGCAAATCGATTTTTTGCCTATTAATTTCGTTTTTTCGGCTGAAGCTCCCAAGGATACCGCGGCAATACTCAACGCTTTGGAACGCTTGCCAGCGGCAAAACGTCTGGAAGCGCTAACAGAGCGATACGAAACCCCCATAGAAGTCCAAGAGATTCTTTGCGCCAGCTCGCCCCGCGCGCGTTGGACGCAAGCGGAGAAAGAAACTATCAGCAAGTATTATGCGGAACACCATCGCGAGATGACCCCAACTTTGTTGGATCTGGTTTACAACAATTGGGCTCACCGCGATGAATTTGGCCAGAAGCACCTTCACGCCCTCAAAGCGTACGCGGAATCTTTCTTTTATGAAGAAGAACAGCGCATCCTGCCAGCGCTCCGAGCGGGACTTTCTCACGCGCAAATGCGAGCTGGCACGCTCCCGCTGCCGGCTATGTTGGAGGAGCTTTCCTCTGGCGTGCGCTGGGCGGAAATTAGCGCTGCCCGAAAACTGTATCTCGCTCCTTCGTTCTGGGGCGCGCCTTTCCTTTTTACTGAACCTTTGGACAACAGCGCGTTCCTGGTGATTTTTGGAGCCCGACCGGATGACATGGCCTTAATCCCGGGGGATATTGTGCCGGATAATCTCTTGCGCGGGCTGAAAGCGCTGGCGGACCCCACCCGCTTGCGGATTTTGCGCACGCTGGCTCAATCTCCGCAAAACGCGGCGCATCTTTCACGCGTACTGCGTCTGCGTCCGCCGACAGTAAACCACCATCTGATGGAACTGCGTATGGCTGGCATGGTGCACGTCATCATTTCTGCTGAAGGCGACCGTTTTTATGCCACCCGATTTAAGGGCTTTGAAAGCACCCAAGACCTGTTGACTCGCTTTGTAAGCGAAGAATAACGTGATCCGTTCAAAAGTGGCCGCCAGAAAGCGGATAGGCTCGGTTTTAAAAACCTATCTTGCGCGCGTGCAGGCTTTCAGCCCCAACGCGCGTAAGTATCTGATTGGCATCATGATTTACGGCGCCGCGACGGGGGTATATCAGCTCCTCTTTAATTTTTTTATTCTGAGCCTTGGGTATAACGAGGCGGTGCTCGGAAACCTGGTCACTGCCCGCAGCGCGACGACGTTGATTGTTGCCCTGCCAGTAGGTTACCTGGCAGACCGCATTGGGCGCAAACTGGCGCTCATCATCGGGCAGGGCGCGGTTGGCGCGGCAATCCTGATGATGGTGCTGTTTCCATCCTTGCCTATGTTTCTGGCTATGAATATTGTGATTGGTTTTTCACAGTCGTTAGCCGCCGTCGCGATGGGACCTTTCTTAATGGAGAACAGCGGCGATGTGGAACGCACCTACCTGTTCAGCTTCAGTTCAGGGCTGCGCATGACCGCTGTCTCGATTGGCGAATGGGTGGGTGGTTTTCTGCCAACCTGGATTGCGCGCAGCAGGGGCGCGCTCCCCACCAGCGCTTCCGCTTACAGCGGCGCCCTGGCGTTTGTTTCAGTCGGCGTGGCGCTTTCACTGATTCCGGGATTTCTGATCCGACAGCAAAAGCAAACCCGCGCCGAGCGGGCGACTTTTGCGCCGCTTTCGTATATGCGGCGAAGACCGGGTGAACTGACCCGCCTGATTCTGCCCCTGCTGCTGACTTCGGTCGGTGCCGGGATGATTATGCCCTTCATGAACGTGTTTTTCCGAAATGTTCACAGGCTTTCGGATGCCTCTATTGGGATTTTGTTCGCATGGGGTTCTTTGGCCATGGGCATAGGTTTGCTCTTGGCGCCCGCTTTAGCAGAGCGCTTTGGGAAAATCCGCGTGGTGGTGGCAACACAGGGTTTATCCATCCCATTCCTGGCGCTGCTTGGATTTTCACCGTGGTTGGCGGTTGCGGCGGTAGCGTATTATGTGCGCCTGGTTCTGATGAACATGAGCGGCCCTGTCTATACCACGTTCACGATGGAACAGGTGGACCCGGAATCGCGCGCGATGGTTGCCAGTCTTTCCACCATGGCCAGCAATTTTGGCTGGGCCTTTAGCCCCACATTAAGTGGATATTTCCAGGTGCGTTATGGTTTTGGTCCTTCCTTCGCCATCACGATTCTGTTTTATATCGTTTCAGTTGTGATGTATTATGTCTGGTTTTGGGGAAAAAGAAAACCGAATGCCGACCAAAAAGAAGCAATTATTCAAACGGTAATCCATCAATAGATTAAGGGTCGCGCCTGATTTCCGAGGCGGGGTCGCGATTCGCGCTTGAGACAACAGTTTGCCCGCCGCGAATTAGCCAACCGCTGTAACTGGATGTTCCGGCGTAAGCCTGCCAACCATCCAGCACCAGCGGCAGCGCCCCTTCGGCAGCAATCCACTCGCCGTTGTATTTGCGGGCAAGGTGCAGGTGCGTTCCGGTGGACACGCCTCCCTCGCAGGAAGGGTGCCCGAGCGGAGTATCGGCTTCCACCCATGTGCCCAGCGGGACCCTGTCCTGGGTTGCCAGGTGCAGATACAAGAGCACCCAACCGGTTCCCTCATCCCCGTCTCCATCCAGGTCCAGCGCAACGGCGCCGCGCTGGCTGCGCACCACCATGCCGCTGGCGGCTGCTGTAACCCACACTTGGGTATCGTAACAGCCGCGCTGACCTGTGCGCGGGGCAAAGTCCAGAGCGCCGCGTGGGGTGCCAGCCTGCCAGGTGATATGCGGCCCGGAGGTGAGACCCCAGGTGAGACCAGGTAAGAACGGCAGGCTCAGCGCTGGTTGGCTGATGCCGGCTGGGAGCAGCGCGCCCTGCTGCGCGGAACGCGCCCAGGGGTCACCCCAAAGGCGGGCATACTGCGCAAGGAAACCCTGTGGACCGTACAAGGCGTCGTAAAAAAAGTCGGGGGTGTAAAGGGCGGCGAACAAGTTTTGGATGCCGACGCTGCCAGCGTTCAATGAAGGATGCAGCGGGGCTTCGCTGTCGTCCCTGAAGCTGAGGTGGTCTAATTTTGCCTGGCGCCAACCGTAGTAACCTTGCCCGAGCACGCGCGCTGTAACCGTCAGCTCATCAAACAAGCCCGCGACCTTTGGCGCGTGATAGCCAATTGGGTACTGGTTTTCTTCAGGGTCCAGCGGGAAACCAAACAACCATCCGGAACGGAACTCTACCAATGCAAGCAGCAAGCGCGGGTTGATAGAGTTTTCCACCGCGACCAGTTGGATAATTTCCGCGGCGGACAGGCGTTTGCCGGCAATGTATTGATAATAGCCAGCCAGGTAGCCCCCGCCCTGGTCTATCCAGCCCTGCAAGTCCAGACTGCCGCAGCCAGGAGAAAACAGTATTTCAGCGTCTGGCAGGGCGGGCTGAGGGTAGGGTGGGTCCGCTGGAAAGCGGTCAGGAATTAGAATTGGCGTGCCCGGCGGGAGCAGGTCCTGCTCATTCAGGCTGAATGGCTGCTGGAGTTCGGATGCGCGCGCTAAAAAATGACTGGCAACGGCCGCCAGGGTATCCCCGGATTGAGAGTAATAAAGCCGCATGCCCTCCGGAACAGGGATATCCAACGTTGCGGTGGGGGTATAGACAGGGATTGCCGGGGCGGGAGCCAGCGTCAGTGCCTGGGGAGGCGGGGTTAGGTATGGGACGGGGCTAGACCAGAAAAGCGGGGTAGGGCTGGGGTAGATGGCTGCCAATTGGGTTTGGTGAGCGGAAATTTGGGTGGCAGTGGCGGAATTAAGCGGCGAGGCGGGCAGGTTGCAGGCTGAGGCAAGGCTCAGCGCTGCCAGCGTGAGCACAAGCACGGCGCGCCGAAAGCAAAAAACGCGCTCAGGCTTGGGGATTAATTCGGAATTCGTGGATGCCATCCGCGTATGACCAGAAATGACCGCACTGAGGGCAGGTTTGGGATTTGCTTACTTCAGGCAGCGCGCCGCCGCAGGCTGGGCAGGCAAAAAAACTGCCTGGCGCGGGCTGCGCGGAAGCGCCTGCCGCCCTGGCACGCGTCCAAACGCTGGGAGAATACTGGGCAAGCGCGCCTGTCCACTGCAGCGCGGAATCCAGCCCAACCAAAACGTTAAGCGGAATATGCTTTTTGAGCCAGGCAACGCGAAACTGGGATACATTCAACTGCTTTTCAACAGCAAAGCAACTTTCCTTCAGCAGATGCCCGATAGTCTTGGGGTGAAAATCGAAATTGAGCGCGACAAACTCTACTTGTTCCAGAGCAAATGGATTCCACTTTTGCCTGCCGAGGAGATAGCGCAGAATAGACTTCAGGTTGCGTTTGTTGGCGAATTCCAGTAAAAACTGCGCGTTTTCAGCGAGCACGCGCCGCACGCTCGCAAGCGCAAGGCCGGGCTGCGCCATGTGGTGCAGCGTGCGAATCATGGTGGCGCCGTCAAACAATCCGTCGACGAATGGGAGCTTATAGATATCCGCGGCAACGAACAGATAGCGGGGGTCCTCGCCCAGACGTTCCCGGGCTTGCAGCAGCTGCGTGCGCGAATAATCCAGCAAGACGACGCGTTCAAAGCCAGAATAGCGCGGTGTGTTGCGCCCGGCTCCGGCGCCCAGTTCCAGCAGCAGCTTGCCCGGCTCAGACAGCAGGCGCTTGAGGGCGATTTGTTCGACCGCGTCTTCATAGCGGCGTTCGCCTGAATCCCAAAAGGTGCGCTGATAGTCAGAACCTTCGTAGGAACAAATAGGTGGGGTTTCGGTAGATTTTGTGTTCATTGTGAATTAAAAGCGTACGGGCAGGTTTGCCGGCAACACCCGAAGCGACCTCCTTACCGCTGCTTCCTCTCGGACCTGACGGGGTTCGCAGGGCTCCGCCGCGCCGGTCCCGCCCGGACGCCAAATAAGCATAACCGAGACGAGCGGGGCTGTCAACTTAAGGGGGCTTTGTGCATGCCCGGAAGGCTGAAACAGCTGGGAAAGCCAAGGCTCATTCCAGAGGCTGGCTGCAATGCTGGCGGTAACCACAGGCCCGGCAGCGGGAAGCTTGCGCGTGGGAGCGGTCTGGTCCGTCCGGGCAGTTTTCCACCGCGCGGATGTTAGTGAGGAGGGTGAGCAAGCTTTCTTCCAGCGCGGGCGTGTAATCGACCTGGAAAGTGCGGTCGCGGTAACGCAGCAGGCCGTAGGGCGGACGCTGGTTCGTTTCGCGTTCCAAAAGCAGGCAGTAGGCTGCCAACTGCATCACATGGCTGTCGTAAGGTTCGGCTGGGGCGGGCGCGCTCTTCACTTCCACGGGCACGCGCACTCCCTTGCCAATGTCCACGGCGTAATCTGGTTTGCCAGTCAGGCGCAGTTCGGGGTCAAAGAGCGGGGCGGGCAGTTTTTGCCAGGCGTCCGTGTCCGCGTAGACAATTCTGCCTGTGGGCAGGCCGGTCTGCCGGCGCTTGCGAGCGGATAAAAAAAACAGCAGAGCTGCCGCGAAAATCAGCAGGCCTATCCAAAGCCAGTCTGTCACCGCGTCACCTTCAGGATGAAGAGCGCGAACGCCAGAATAAGCGCGAAAAGGGCTGCCGCGCGCAACAAAAGCGTCAGCAGCACGCCGCGAGCGTGCTGCTGATGAAAGTTCGTGCCAGTCTTAAGTTCCGCCTGGTTTTCAGACGGGACGCCCTGGCGCTGGTACCACCAGGCACGGGCGCAGTACAGGTAACTGCCTAATTCCGAGGCGCGCAAGACGCGCATCAGTCAATTTCACCATTCAGCTGTTCAGAAAGCCGGGTGAGCGCCTGTTCCAGCTCGTTCTGCCTGAAGCTGAGCGTAATATCCGCGCGGGTGCGTTCAATAATGCCGCGCGCCAGGTCCGTACGGCGGCGCAGGCCTTCGGTAATCGCGTCGGGGTAATCCATCGTGACCAGTTGGGTGAAAATGTCGTCCATCCACATCAGCAGGCGTTCCACCTCGCTGGAGTAACCCGGGCGCAGCAGGTCCAGGCAGCGCCGGCGCAGTTCGCCCAGCGTCTCCGCCAGCCCCGCCAGGTACGCGGGGTATTCAGCATTCAAATCTTCGGGGGCGGGCAGCGGGTGATTGAGAATCAGCGCGACTGTCAATTCGGCTTCCACAAATTCCTTGAGGGCGTCTTGCGTGTAGCCTGCGAAATACAGGTCGGGGTCATCTTTCAAGCCTTCGCGCAGTTCGCGCGCCAGGTCCCGCGCGCTTTGCAGTTCCCGTTCTGCTTCAGCTTCATCTTCGCGGTGAATAGCGCGGATAGCAAGCGAGGCATGGCGGGTCAGTTGGCGCGCCTGGGCCAGCGCGGCGTCGCGCCGGGCGGTTTTGCGGTCGAATTCCAGTCGGATCTGGTCGGAAATATTGTCCAGGTCGCTCATCTCAGCTGCCTTCTGGTGGGGGATTTTTGGCCAGCCCAAACAGGTCGTCCGCCAGGGAATGCGGCGGGCTGGGAAGGCGGATTTCGCCAAAGCTGGTCTCGTAGCGGTGAACATTCTCGTTCAGAACCTGCTGCAGCAGCTTAGCTCCCAGTGGGGAGAGGATCACGCGTGCGTCTACCACCGGCGATTCTTTGCCTGGCAGAACAGCGGAAAAATCCAGAATGAATTCACCCGGCGTATGCGCGGCGCGAACGACGTTCGCGAAGAGCGGTTTCAGGTCATCTGGCAGGCGCAGGCTGAGAGGTTTAATATCCGGCATGCGCGCTCCTAGAATGGTACGTCGTCATCCCCGGGCGCGTCTTCTTCAAAACCGCCGTCTTCAGAGCGGTTGGAGCTGAGGAAGCGCACGCTCTGGGCAGTCACTTCGTAGCTGGCGCCCCAGCTCCCGTCTTTCTTTTGAAAGACCTTTGGGGAGCCATTGGTATCGGGGTTCAGGCGCCCTTCCACTAAAACCTTGGAACCTTTTTTGAGGTACTGATTGCAAGATTCGGCCTGAGCGCCAAACACGGTGATGCGAAACCAGGTCGTCTCTTCTCTTTCCTTATACTTACGGCTGGTGGCGATGCTAAAAGAGGTCACCGGTTTGCCGTCCGCGGTGAAGCGCATCTCAGGGTCTCTTCCGAGGTTGCCAATCAGAATTAATTTTTGGTACATGGGGGTGTTCCTTTCTTGTTCTTAAGCGTGTGTGTGGTTTGTGTCTTCTATTTAAGGAACAAATTGTTTCCTTTATGCTTCAATTTTACTGCAGAATCTATGAGAAACCCCTGTGCGTATATTCGGAAACCTTACCACCCGCTGCTGTACCACTGCAGGTAATCGGACAGGTGGTCCGCCCAGTAATCCGTGTTGTGCTCGCCTTCCAGCAGGATGAAGAGGTGTGGGATGCTTTCGTGGTTCAGCTGGCGGCTGAGGAACTGGGCGGAATCCTGGTCTTCGTCCGCGCTGCCAGCGTCCATATAGAGAGCCGGCCGCTCCGATGCGCCGAGCGCGTTAATTTTGCTGACCCAGGAGTTGATTTCCTCCCCACTCATGGACAGGCTGTGCAAACCGATGCGGCTGAACAGGTCGCCATCCTGCAGGCCAATGCGCAGCGCCC
>JAGOML010000085.1:0-4764 GCA_017993575.1 Anaerolineaceae bacterium
TGAAAACCAAATTGAGCAGGTTGCCTGCTGTTCCCGCCTGGTCAAGCAAGCGCCAACCTAGACTGGAGTCGAAGTAAATTGAATTCGATTCGTTTGCCAGCAGCAAAACCGATGTGATTTTTCCAGTCTTGTCGGTCAGCTTGAAGCGGCAAATCGCGTTCTTGCAGATTTCCGGTCCGCCTTCCGCAATGATTGAACCCTGGATGGCAACCATCTGCTGTTCTCTCCCCAGGAGTTCACAGGTCGAGACGATTTCCGGGTAGTAAAAGTTACCGATGTTCTGTGTCTTTAGCAAGTCAGCAATGGTGACCGCCTTCGGAATTAAGATTTCTTCTGGCATCTGAGATTGCACTGTCTCCACCCACACTTGGCAGCGCGGGATCCCATCACTCAGCTTGTATTCCACCCGCCCTTCAATAGTAACCTCGTGGCCATGCAAGATAAGCTGGCCGTTCTCTGCTCGCGCGCGCAGGTCGCGCGGGGTAAAGTAGGCTGGCAGTTCATCCATTGTGTTTGGACCCTCACCAATAGGGATAAGCGCAGTTATACCGGTATCGTCACTCGGTAAGTACTTCTTGAGGTCCATTCCTTTCCAACCGCTGTATCCGTAAATCCGGAATTCTGGCAGGTAGAGCTTACCGCTTACAATCACTTCGCTATTACTGGCGCTCAGCGATTCGCATTGTGCCAATAAATCAGGGATTTCCATGGCTAATGGGGCAGGCGTAGGTGTGATGGTTGGCGTGGCGGTAGGATTGGGTGTAGGAGTGGGGGGCAGCGCTGTGGCTGTTGCTGTGGGTGCCAGGGGGATGCTTGGGAACGCGCACGCTGAAATGCAGCTAACAAGGCATAGTAATATCAAACCTTTAAAAATGGACATTCTTGGCAAACAATAATGCATCAGGCCACCTCGATTATGAAAAGACAACTTAATTATAGCCAGAATGCGCAAGAATAAGGTCCTTTTTTCGAGGAACCGCCCAAACTAATGGTCTGACGCGAGTCCCAAAACCGGGAGCGCTTGGGGTAAACTATTAGTGGAGCTGTAATGCTATTCTTGGTATCCATCATCCTGCTTGTTTTCACGACACTCTTCCTGGGCTCACATTTGCGTCTGCGAAGAGCAGCTGAATTTCCATTGGCATGGGGCATCATCAGTTTCGCCGCCGTGGTGCTGGTTTTTCAGGTTGCAAACCTGCTGCAAGGCTTAGGCTCCGCATGGCTTGTTATTCTTCTGCAGCTTGTCTTGCTGGCAGGCAGTGGGTCCGCCTGGTTTTTTGGTGGAAAGCCTGCGTTAATTCCAGCGGTAACTGACTTCCGTCAGAAGCTCAGAAAATTAAGCCTGCGCAGGGACAGCCCCCTGATTGCTTTACTGCTCATTGTGCTGGGTGTGCTGCTGCTCTCGCTGGTGCTCATTTACGTAGTGCCCCCAAATAATAATGACGCGCTTTCTTTTCATGTGGCGCGCATAGTGCGTTGGAAGCAGCAAGGCAGCTACTTCCCTTGGGAGACGCCTTTCATCTGGCAGCTGACCTTCCCGGTAAACGCCCAGCTGACCTACTTGTGGACGCTGCTCATGAGCGGGACAGACCATTTCATCGCGTATATTCCTTTCCTTGCAGGGGTCCTTACCAGCGTTTTGGTTTACTTATTTAGCCGGGAGTTCGGGTTTTCGCGCCGGGGCTCAGCCTTTGCTGGACTAATCTGGCTCAGCTTTCCGGTTGTGCAGTTACATCTCAGCTCGGTGCGGCACGACCTGATCAGCACCTGGCTCTTTGTTTCTCTGGTGTACTTCTTTCACCGCTGGGTCAAAGATAAACAACACAGCGATTTGCTCCTCTCCGCTCTGGCGCTTGGGCTGGTGCTTGGGACCAACTTTTCTATAGCGGCATATCTGCCCGGTTTTGCCTTACTCGCGCTGACAGGTGTTTGGATATACAAGGTTACGTTCAGGCAAGCGCTGCTTTGGATGTGCGCAGCGCTGCTGGCTTTTGGTTTATTCAGCTCAACAATCTACATCAGCAACCAGGTACACTTTGGCTCACCGGTGGGTCCGGACGCCGCGGAAATGACCAGCACAGCCGTGGAAGCCGAAATGCCGCGTGCAAAGTATATCGCGCTCACCAGCACGCGTTGGACTTATCAACTGGCGGATGTTTCGTGGCTACCAAAATCACTTCAAACGGATCTGCTCGCGCTAAAAGCTGGCGCGGCCAGAGCGCTGACCTCTCCTTTGGGCTTAAACCTGGAAGGTGATATAGCCACGCTGGACGCGCATGTTTTTAAATGGGACAACTTGTACCAGCTGCAGGAAGATGAAGCTTGGTACGGTCTGGTGGGTTTTTTCTTGATTTTGCCTACCAGTATCATTGGCCTTGTTCAGACGCTAAGGAAAAAAGAAGCGCTGCGGGCGTTTCCATTCATTTTTTACCTCACAGCGCTGGTCACTTGCAGCCTCATCCGGCCAGGCTGGACTCCATTTGACGGCAGATACTTTATGCCTGCTATTGCGCTGTCCACTGCTTTTGTGCCGTTATGGTTTGAAGGAAAGAAACCACGTCAGTGGGTACAGTGGATATTGGTGTCATTAGCCTTGTTTAGCACCGCAATGGTGGTTTTATTCAACCCGGCCAAGCAAATCGTCGGCGGCGCGGCAGTGTGGGACATGAACCGCATTGACAAGTTGACGCGTCAGTCCTATTCCTCCAAGGAGATGCTCTACCTGGCGGAGCAGATCCCCTCTGGCGCGGTCGTTGGCGTTGCCGCGTCAGCACAGGATTATCAGGAGTATGGGCTGTTTGGCGAAGATTTTTCACGCCGGGTTGTCAACGTTTTCCCTTTGTCATTGGCAGGGGACGAAAACTGGCTAAAAGAGCGCAAGGTGCAGTATCTGCTGGTTCGCTCGAGCGGAGAAAGCAGCCCAGAGGTTACGGAGAGTTTTCAGGCCGGTGAGAGCCTGGGGGATTGGATTCTGTACGAGCTGAAACCCTGAGGGTACGCCTCGTTTTTTCAATCCCGGGTTTGTTACAATAATACGCGGAATTATATGTACTAAGGAGTATACATGCCCTCTGATACCCAGGTAATTTATTCAATGGTTCGCGTCGGGCGGATTTACCCGCCTAACAAGCAGGTTCTGCGGGATATCTCGCTTGGCTTTTACTACGGCGCAAAAATTGGCGTCTTAGGCCTGAATGGTTCCGGTAAATCGACGCTTTTGCGCATAATGGCGGGTTTGGACCCGGACTACATCGGTGAAATCGCCATCTCAAAAGGCTACAGCGTTGGGATGCTGGAGCAAGAGCCGCAGCTCGATGAAAGCAAAACAGTCTTGGAAGTCATTCGAGAAGGCGTCCAGCCCATCGTCGACCTGCTGGCGGAGTATGAGCGCGTGAACGAGGGCTTTGCCGACCCGGACGCTGATTTCGATAAGTTGATCGCTGAGCAAGCGCGCCTGACGGACGCGTTGGAGCATGTGGACGCCTGGAACCTGGAGAGCAACCTCAAGCTGGCCATGGGAGCGCTCAACTGTCCAGCCGGGGATACACCTATTCGCGTGCTTTCCGGTGGGGAAAAGCGGCGAGTGGCGCTGACCAGGCTGCTGCTGACCGAGCCTGACATCCTGCTGCTGGATGAGCCCACTAATCATCTGGACGCGGAATCCGTCGCCTGGTTGGAACGCCACCTGCAAAATTATCAGGGCACCGTCATCGCTGTGACGCATGACCGCTATTTTTTGGATAACGTCGCTGGATGGATATTGGAGCTTGACCGCGGTTATGGAATCCCCTGGAAGGGCAATTATTCTTCCTGGTTGGCCCAAAAAGAAGAGCGCTTGCGCGTAGAAGAAAAAACAGAATCCAAAAGGCAGCGCACCTTGCAGCGCGAGTTGGAGTGGATCCACATGTCCCCCAAGGCGCGTCAATCCAAAGGTCAGGCGCGCGTGACGGCCTACGAAAAATTGCTTTCCCAGGAATACGAGAAAGAACGCAAGGACCTCGAGATTTACATCCCTTCTGGGCCTCGCCTGGGAAATGTAGTCATTGAAATGGAGAATGTTAGCAAAGCTTATAACAGCCGAAAATTGATTGAGGACCTGAGCATCAGCATCCCGGCTGGTTCCATCGTGGGGGTCATCGGACCTAATGGCGTTGGAAAATCCACATTGGTGAAGATGATTGCAGGGGTGGAGCAGCCGGATTCTGGGAACATCCGCTTGGGCGAGACTGTCAAACTGGCCTACGCCGATCAATCCCGTACATTGGATGGCGAGTTGACAGTCTTCCAAGCCATCACAGGTGGCGCGGATAACTTGCAGTTGGGCGACATGACAGTAAATGGCCGGGCATATTGCGCCTCTTTTAATTTTACGGGATCCGACCAGCAAAAACCTGTCAAGAACCTTTCTGGCGGGGAGCGGAATCGGGTATTCCTTGCCCGGACCCTGACAGCCGGCGCGAATGTGCTGCTGCTGGACGAACCCACCAACGACCTTGACGTGAATACGCTGCGGTCGTTGGAAGAAGCTCTGGAGAATTTTGCTGGCTGCGCGGTTGTCGTCAGCCACGACCGCTGGTTCCTGGACCGGATTTCCACGCATATTTTGGCCTTGGGTCACGAAGGCAAGCCCAGGCTTTTCCTGGGAAACTGGTCGGATTTTGAGGCAGACCAGATTGCGCGCTATGGCAGCGATCGTTCAGGGCAAGGACGCTTTGCATACCGGGGTTTGACCCGCAATTAAAATAAAAAAACCGGTCTGCATAA
>JAGOML010000086.1:0-4762 GCA_017993575.1 Anaerolineaceae bacterium
GTGCCCTTTGGCGCGCAAGTGAGCGTCGAAATCCTTTCCGCGACGAGCAAGTCCACGTCCCTCGCGGATTTGGGACTGGAAGGGGTTATCGCTCCGCGCCAACCATCGCAGTCCAAATGCGCGGAAGCACAAAACGTTGAGCCTCCAAATTCACAAATCTACGGACTGCAAACCGCTTATCCAGGCGAACTTGTGCGCGTAGTCGACGAATACATCGCGCGCGGTCACCGCGTGGTGCAGCTGGAAATTGCGCCTGTGCAATACACGCCTGCCTCCGGTGGTCTGGAGACTTTTTCGCAAATCGAGTTCTTAATAAGACTGGATGGAAGCGATATGGCGGCCACTTACGCTGAAGCTGACCGTCTAAACTCAAAAGGTTTTAACGACTTATATGCCGCTAAGGTGCTCAACTACAACCAGGGACGGCCGCTTGAGTTGCCTAAAGATCCTGAAAAATACCTGATTATTACCGCGGATGCCTACGAAAGCGGGCTGGCAGCCTTGGTAAGCTTGAAACAAAGCCAGGGTTTTAACGTTAGCGTGGCAAACATTACCACTGTCGGCGGGAACACGACCACCGCTATTAAGAATTACATTAAGACTCAATACCAGGGAGCTAACCCACCGGATTATGTGCTCTTGGTAGGAGATTATAACAATGGCGCGGACAGTATCACCAACTATCAATTCCGCACAGGGGGTTCCAGCCGCACAGATCTGTATTTCTTTACCATGGATAACGAAACAGAATTTGCGCCGGATATTTTTTATGGCCGCTTCCCGGTGCGGAATTCGACACAACTGGCAAATATGGTCGCCAAGCTGCAGACCTATGCCGCTCGCAGCGGGCAGGAAGCCTGGGTGAAAAAAGCAGCCTTTCTTGCCACAAGCGATGGAGGTTGGTACGACGTTGCTGAAGCGACCCACAATTACGTCATAAACTCCTACACGCTTCCCAAGGGTTATTCCGGTTTTTTCCCGACCAACCCGATGCCGGGCGGTGATAAGCTGTACGCGATTACTCACAGCGCGACCACCACCGATGTGACTAACGCCATCAATGACGACCGCGCGATGGTGGTATACAGCGGCCACGGCAGCCAGACGAGTTGGGCTGGGCCAAGCTTCACCCAGACTAACGTGCGCAATCTTACGGGTGTGGCGGTGCCGTATGTGGCCTCGCACGCCTGCGTAACCGGAGATTTCACTATCGATGAAAGCTTCGCGGATACCTGGGTGATTGAACCTGTGAATGGCGCGCTTACTATCGCCGCGGCAAGCAACAATTCCTACTGGGATGAAGATGATATTTTGGAACGCGTCACCTTTGATTTGCTGTACAGCGACCCGACCGGCGCAGTTGTGCCCAGCGTGGCGGAGATGAAACACGGCGGCCTGGTAGCCGTAGACGCCAGCGGTTCCAGCCTGGACCAATACTATTGGGAGGAATACCACATCTTTGGAGACCCCAGCCTTGAAATTGTCCTTGGTCCGCGCTTGCCAGATTTCTCGCTTTCGTTCCAGCCCAGCGTGATCGAAATCTGCAGCACAGACACAGACCAAGTGACCATAAATGTGAGTAGCGTGAACCAGTACGATGACCCGGTCGCATTGGCGGCTTCTCCACTAGCTGGTTTTGAACTCAACTTTGAGCCTTCCGGACCCATCGCACCGCCCGCGCAAGTGGCGCTCTCCCTCTTTGGGGATGGCACTGCTCCCTCCGGCGCCCAGGTTCTAACCGTAACAGGAACTTCGGGCAGCCTGACGCACCAGGCGGATTTGCTGGTCAATGTCTACAACCCTCTCAGCGCTGGACCCCAACTGGCACTCCCTGTTAACGGCGCGGCGAATGTTGCGCCGGGAACCAGCCTTAGCTGGCAGCCGCTTGAACGCGTGCTTAGCTACCATCTCAAGGTAGCCTTGGATGCAAGCTTCACCCAGCTTATTATTGATGAACAGGATATCACGGCTACCAGCTTTACCCCAAGCGCGGCCTTCCAGACTGATACCCGTTACTACTGGACCGTTTCTGCGGAAAATCCGTGTGGGGAAACAAACGCAAACCAAAGCTTCAGTTTTCGGACGCGCCCGGGTCCGGGGGACTGCCCTGCGGGCACGACAGCCCAGACGCTCTATCTGAGCGATTTTGAAGACGGTGCTCCGGATTGGTCAGACACATCCTCTGGTTCGTACCACTGGGCGCTTTCTACCGCGCGCTCGCATTCCCCGCTAAATTCCTGGACAGCCGCGGTACCAGCCGTCATCGCGGATCAACGCCTGGTCTCTCCGGCTTTCGCACTGCCTGCTAATGACCTGCCCCTTTCGCTTTCGTTCTGGCATCGCTGGACCTTCGATAATCCAACGGTCTGCAACGACGGCGCAATCCTGGAAGTGAGCACGAACAACGGAGTCAGTTGGGTTCAGGTTAGCGCCTCAAAATTGCTCACCAATGCGTATAGTGGAACGGTTCGAAGCGGCGTATTTAACCCCCTGGCAGGGAAATCCGCCTGGTGTGGGACTTCGGACTGGGTGTGGACGGTGGCAGACCTGAGCGAGTACGCCGGACAAACAGTACTGTTTCGCTTTAGGCTCGGTAGTGGAAACAGCGGCAGCGCGGAAGGCTGGTACCTGGATGATGTCAAACTGCAAAGCTGCGTTGCTGAACCGGTAGAGGAAAGCTTAATCTATTTGCCCTGGCTCAGTAGATAAGTAATATTTAAGCGCGGGATCCAAGCGTTCGGATCCCGCGCGGTTGCCATGTTAAATATATTTTTATTGCAGCTCGTATCTCTTCCGGCTGTTGTTGTCATGAACGGCAGCCGCGTGAATAGGATACAATATGCCCTTGATTCAATAGCTGCGAGGTCTGTTACTCCAATGAAATTGTCTGGAAAAATTCTGTCAGGCATCATTTACACCTTAGTTGTCGCCGTCCTTATTTCCGCCTGCGCGCCTGCAACATCCAGCCCGACACAAGAGCCTACCCATACCAATTCTCCAACCGAAATCCAGCTGCCCACTGCCACCGCAAGCCCCGTGCCCACCTCGACCCCAACGCCGGAACCGATTTATCTGCGGGTAGACCCAGACCTTCCGCTGGCCTTTCAAAACTCAATCCAATTGGAAGGCACCGATTTTGAAATCGTGAACTCAGGTAAGACCTCGGCAGTTCTGGATTATGGGCGGGGAAATCCGGTGAGCAGTTGGGTTTACGCGTTGGCAGCTCCGTTTCCAACCATCCTCGATGATATCCCAGCGCAAACGCTGCTGAATTTCTGGCGGCAAGGCACCGCCGCTCCCTTCAGCAGATTGGTTATGGATATAGAGACCATGACAGCTCTCAAAAGCCGGTGGGGGGTTCCCGCGGGAAACGTGGAAATCCTGGAAACTGAAGCCCTGCTTCTGGAGGCCTGGACCACTGAAGGCACCTGGGCTGTGATTCCCTTTGAACAGATCCAAGCTCGCTGGAAGGTGATCGCGCTGGATGGACAATCTCCACTCCGTAAGAATTTCAGGCAACAAAGTTATCCGCTGGCTGTCCCCATTTCTCTGACTGCTTCGCAGGGCTACCAGTCTTCGGCGCTGACGGAGCGTTTGCTGCCGTACCTGGCGGTGAGCAATCGCGACGCGCAAAAACTTGTCACGGTTATTCTGACAGGCGTGACGGCGATGGTGCGCGGCACGGCCAGCGAAATGGAAGAAAAAGGCATCACACGGCCCGCGGAAGTGATTGGGGATGTGACACGCCAGGCAGACATCCTGCACATCAGCAACGAAGTCCCTTTCGCGGTGGACTGCAAGGACCCTGTGCCTAGACTTTCCGGCAAGCTGAGCTTTTGCTCCAAAGATTCTTACCTTGAATTGCTAGAAGCCGTTGGCACGGATATCGTGGAACTAACCGGCGACCATTTTCAGGATTGGGGTGAAGCCGCGCTGGAACATACTCTGCAGCTATACCAGCAAAAAGGCTGGAAGTATTACGGCGGCGGATTGAACATTGAAGAAGCCAAACAGCCGGTTAAGTTGGAGATAAACGGAACAAAAATCGCGTTCCTGGGATGCAATGCCAAGCCGACGATCTACGGAAATGCTAGCGATGAAAAAGGCGGCAATTATCGCTGCGATTGGGACTATATGACCGCTGAGGTGAAAAGCCTGCGCGCCGAAGGATATCTCCCCATCGTCACTTTCCAACATCTGGAATTCTACCAATGGACAGCCCAGTCGCAACTGGTCGCGGATTTTCACAAGATGGAGCAGGCCGGCGCTGTGATTGTCAGTGGCAGCCAGTCTCATCAGCCGCATGGGATGGAAATTACTGACACCGCCGTGCTTCATTATGGATTGGGAAACTTGTTTTTTGACCAATACGGCCTGGCGCTCTATACGGATTTCGGCTTTTTGGACCGGCATGTCTTCTACGATGGGCGATATCTGGGCGTGGAAGTGCTGCCAATTCAATTTAAGGATTATTCTCAACCGATTTGGCCGGAAGAAGCAACCAGAGCGTGGTTAATGGAAGTTTTCTTCCAAGTGAGCGCGTGGAATTATCCACCCAGGTAATCTGATTTACGCGCGGAGAAGCTGCAGAAAAGAAAATCGCAGGAGAAAAATACTCCTGCGATTTAGTGCCCCCATCGGGACTCGAACCCGAGTTATAGCCTTGAAAGGGCTGTGTCCTAACCTCTAGACCATGGGGGCGGTTAAGCGACCAATATTCTACCATCCCGTCTTGCATAGGTCAAGCCAAAAATGAGGGCAA
>JAGOML010000028.1:0-2058 GCA_017993575.1 Anaerolineaceae bacterium
GGGCGCGGCAATCTGCCCTTTGAGCGCGGAGAATAAAATTTCCCTAAGCTCTTCAAGTTCGGGGAGGCGGACTGCCACGACCCTTGGGTATTGTGCGCAGTTCTATTGACCTCTCATAATTCGGCAATGTGTCTCGCGATGGCCTAACAGGAAGGGACGCGCTGACTTGGGCTCGATGTGAAATCTGAGGAGACGCATAAGTCTACGCATCGGGTAAATATACTCTGGGGAATCCGATGCATCTCCCTGTTCTTTGTCTAATATTTACCGCTAACCTTACAGCGCGCGCATTAAATCTTTCGTGCGCAAGTAAAGCTCGTCAAAGACCTTGCGGTAACGCGCGTAGAGTGCCTGGTTGTCCGGGTTGGGGGTATACACTTCGGCGGGCGCGATTTTCTCATCCAGGTCCGCAAAACTTGCGCTGTTACCAGCTGCCACCGCCGCAAGCAGAGCGTCCCCAAAGGAGGCGCCAATCGTGATTTTGGCAGTCTGGATGACATGACCGCTGATATCGGCGATGATTTGCAGCCAGAGCTTGTTTTGCGTGCCGCCCCCCACGGCCATAATCTTGGTCAGCGGCTGGCCGTTTTCGCTGATGATATCCAGGTGCTGCGCGATGCTGTACCCTACGCCTTCCAGCGCGGACTTGTACATATGCGCGCGCGTGTGCTGTAGGGTCAGCCCAAAGATAAGGCCGCGCGCCAAGGGGTCGTTGATGGGCGTGCGCTCGCCGGCAAAATACGGCAAAGTGATCAAACCGTCGCTGCCAGCTGGGATGCTCTCGAGCTCATCCAGAATGCTCTCATAAGCGTTTCGGCCGCCTTCCTCTTGCTGCGCCAACTTATCAAAGAAAATATTATCCCGGTACCAGCGTGTGACAGTACCAGCGTTATTCGTCCCGCCGGTGATGCTGTACGCCCCAGGCAGGATGAAGGTGTCGTGCCACAGGCGCGGGTCAATCACCATTCGGTCAGAACAGTAAATCAGGTAACAACTTGAGCCCAGCATCACCATCATGTCGCCCGGCACAAAAATGCCCGTGCTGATGGCTTCCGCGCCGGCGTCATCGGTGCCCGTAATCACAGGCGTGCCTTCCGCCAGGCCTGTTTCCGCGGCAGCCTGGGCGCTAACAGTTCCCACGATGTCCATCGTGCCGCGGCACTCCGCCAATTGGTCCGGGCGGCAGTACGGCTGGCATAGCTCCTCATCGATGCTTCCATCTGGCTTGTAGCAGGGCGCGAAGGTATTAATCAAGAACTTGTCGATTACATAGCTGCCAGTCAGCTTGGCAGTCAAATAGGAGGTGGCCGTCAGAAATTTATAAGTCTTCTGATAAATCTCGGGTTCGTTGTTCTTTATCCACAAAATTTTTGGAGCAACATCTGACGAGCACAAGGGTCGCCCCCACAACGCGTTGACCTTTTCCTCTCCGTAGTATCCGTCCATGAATGCCATTTCGCCCACGGCGCGGGAATCGATGCCATAAAGGATAGCTTTGCGCAGCGGGCGGCAGTTCTCGTCCACGGGCAAACAGTCTGCGCCCAAAGCGCTGGTGCCCACGCAGGCAATTTGTGCCGGGTCAATACCAGCTTCAGCGATCAGGCCGCGCGTGATTTCGCATAGGTCCTGCCACCAAACGCTTTCAGCGTCGTGCTCGTAAAAATTTGGCTGCGGATTTTCCAAGCCGTGCTTTGCAGATCTGCTTGCCACCAGGTTGTAATCCTGGTCAATCAGCACGCCTTTGCTTTCGTACGTGCCAATATCCACCCCTAAAAAGTAGCGAACACCCATGAAGGTCACTCTCCTAGTCGCCGGAAACGGATATCTCCGGTCATGTGTTCTTTTCGCGATTGTTCATTCACCCTGCACAGTGATGGTATATGAGCGCTGCGAAGGTCCGTCAAATTCCATAAAATAGATTTCCTGCGCGTCACCTTTAACAACCTTGCCATCCACCACAGGAAACAAGCAGTGGTTCCCGGTGAGCATTGATTTGAGGTGTCCGGTTGGGTTACCAGCGGTGCTTCCGTAATCGCGCAAAATGCGCGCGTGCGCGTA
>JAGOML010000028.1:2158-22882 GCA_017993575.1 Anaerolineaceae bacterium
AAGCCGATGAAACGCAGCGGGTCAAGCTCCACCAGCAGCCTGATTTCCTCGTTGCTGACGATTACTTGGTTTTCCTGTGTGCTCAGGTCCAGCGGCAGCAGCGCCAGGCGGTCGATGCCGGCGCACTGCATCTGGTTATGAATATGCTCCAGGCGCGCGGTGCCCGTCTTGTACAAGCCCAAAGCCTGGCGGCGCTGTTCAAGCAGACCTTCTGTCCCGCAAATCGGCTCGAAAAAAGCCGGATGGGTGTGGATATCAATGACTTCGCCCATAAATTCTCTCCCGCGTTTTTCGTTAGCTTAGCAGTTCGCGCATTCTTTCAAGGGCCAGTTCCGCGTAGAGGCTCGGCTCGTTCAGGTAGGCCATCACCAGTTCAACAGTGCAGAAGTGCTGGTAATTGCGGGCTTCGATGGCGCGCAGGAGCTGGCGCAGCGGGATATTGCCGTCACCAGGCATCATGTGCGTATCGGAGCTGCCGTCGCTGTCGATGATGTGCATGTGGCGCAGACGGTCGCCCAGCTTATCAAAGTAACTCATGATAGGCTCGCGGTTGCAGAAGGGCGGGCAGATATCGCACATGCCTACCAAACGCGGGGAATTAATGGTATCAAGCGCGCGCACCAGGTCATTGCAGGTGACAATAACGTTGGATTCATACTGGGTCAGGGGTTCCAGGGCGATATCGATGTCGATATCCTCAGCGTAGTGCGCCAGCTCGGTAAAGGTCTTGATGACCCGCTCCCAAATTTCATCGTGGGTGGCCTCGTAGCCGGCGTGAGCAGCGGAAAGCAGGACGAATTTTCCGCCCATAGCCTTGGCCATGTCCATGTTCAGCTTGATGTAATCAATGCTTTCCCGGCGCATGGATTCCGTGCCAATCATCGGGTTATACGGGTAACCATTGGTCTCGGGGGTATAGCCAATAATCTCCATATTGTATTTATCCCGCAGACCGAGCAGTTCCTTAAGCTGTCCCGCTTTCAGGTCAGGCGCGTAAGCGTGTGGGCGGCCGCCCCAAATTTCAATACCGTCATATCCCAGGCGCGCGGCATCCGCGAACGCGCGCTCCAGTGGATAACGCATATAGCCCATGGTGAACATTCCGATTTTCATTGTAAGTTTCCCTTTCGAATACTATTGTTGATATCAATGCCGCTTGGCACTGTTACTTACGCTTTCACCGCGCCGGAGACTGCGGAACCCGCTCTCCTCACCCGGGGAATTCTTCTTTCTTGGTATTTACCGTTCGCGTGAGGTGAACGAAATCCCCCGGTCTGAAGCCGGTTTGCTTGCCAACGTTGATAGAAATCAATTGGATTGGCACAATCTCGGCAAGCGTCCGCCCGATACCGCGGTTTTTCGGCAGCACCACGGTTGGCAGCAGGGCTGAGCTTTCATTCGCGAACCAAAAAACCTTCATTCCCAATCCGGCAGCTTTGGCAGCCAGGAATTCGTCTTCTTTGCAGGTTTGTTCTTCACCTTCCATCGCCAACAGCGTAAAGTCCGGGCTGGCCATTTCTACCGCTCCGTGCCAGAATTGACCGGTTGCCAGGCCTTGCGTGGTTAGTTTGGGACCTTCCATAAAGCACAACGCGCCTTCCAACGCCGTGGCGTAAGATGCCCCCCTACCGACAATCGCCAACTTTTTCACATCCCCAAGCGTGTTGTCCAGTTCCTGGATGTGCCACTCCAGGTCGCTCAGGTAAGTCTCCAGGCCATCGGCGGTAGAGCGCAAGTCCTCCAGAGCGCCTTCCACCGGTTGACCTGCCAGGTTGAAGGCCATCAGTTGGGTGACCGCGAGCGTGCCGAGGTAGCTGCGCGTGGCCAGGGTAATATCGTTGCCGGTGTGGATTGGCACAATCAAATCTGCTGCCAAACCAAGCGGACTATCCGGGTAGTTGGTGTTCGCCAGGATGAAGGGCGAGCCCAGCTCCGCGCGGCGGTTCAACAGGCGGGTCATCTCAATGATTTTGCCTGAATTGGAAATCATCCAGAGAATAGTGCGGGAATTAATCATCGCGGCGGCGTAACTTATCAGTTCGCTGGCGTCCACCCAAACTGCGGGCAATCCTGCCTGCGCGAGCCGCACCCAGGCCGCATACGCGGCAAAGAAAGAGGAACCCATGCCGGTCAAAATGATGCGGTCAAATTCCCCGGCCTGGTAGCGGGCAGCCAGCGCGCTTAAGGCTTCGGGGTCGTAACCTTTAACAGCATTGCGCACGCCCTCAGGTTGGGAAAGTATATCGGTGATGAAGGGAAAATCTTCGTACATTATTTACCTCGTTGTTTCCTTAACTTCAGTTCTTTGCCTCAGCAAGAGCGCGTATGCCCCGCCAATGACGCCTGAGTAATACCCTAATTTCGCCGGTACGATGGTCACTTTATCCGCGGGCACCATCAGGTTGTGTTTGCGCATGGTCGCATCAACCTCCGACCTGAGCAAATCATAACTTTCGATAACCCCTCCACTCAGCGCGACTACTTCTGGCACATAAGCAGAGATGAGATTGAGCAAACCGAGCGCCAGGTATTTGGCTTCACGCTGCATGATTTCGAGCGCTTTTGGGCTTCCTTTTTCAGCCGCTTTGGCTACCGACGCGCCGGTCACAATCTCCGGCGAACTCAGGTTTAGCTCCCGCAAAAATTCCGCATCCTGACTGGCGATTTGCCTGGCGTATTCGGTCAGGGCATCCCCACTGGCAAGGCTCTCCCAACAGCCGCGCGCGCCGCAGTAGCACAAGGGACCGGAAGGGTCGATGATGTGATGCCCTGCCTCCGGGTGCGCGCCGTCCATCCCGCGGTAAATCTGTCCATCCAAAATCAGGGCAGTGCCAATGCCGGTTCCGACTGTTACTGCCAGAAGCCTTTTGACCCCTTTGCCAGAGCCTTGCCAATACTCAGCCAAAGCAGCCGCGTCCGCGTCGTTCTCAAGCACGCAGGGCAGTTGGAAGTGCGCGCTGACCAGTTCAGTGTATGGAACGTACTGCCAGGCCGGGCTGGTATATGGGCTCAGGATAGTGCCCCTGAAAGGGTCTACCGGACCGGTTGCGCCAACCCCAATCCCCAATATCTCAGGGGAGCCATTCTCCGCTAAAAGCGTTTCCACCAGCTCAATCGTCGCGCGCGCTCCGGTATCCTCGCGTCTGTCGGTACCCAATTTGCTGCTGCGAACGTCAATAATCTCCCCAGCTTGCGTCACCAGACCGGCGCGTACATTCGTGGCGCCGAGGTCAACTCCGACAAGCAGGGGCTCTTGGCCGTGATAACGGCTGCCGCTTGGTTTTAGGTCACTGGGCAGGTATCTGTTGCGGAAAGAGCTGGAAAAACTAACGGAAAATGCCGCTTTTTCGCTGCGGGTAAAGGATTGGTTGTATTCAATCACCTTTCCAGTTTTGTTGCGCGTCACGCACTCGAACATCAGCACGGGTGTTGAAGGCTCAATCTTCAGCCAGCGCGCGTCCTTCGCGTCCAGCCAATAAGCGGTCAATGTCTGCCAGCCATGGTCATAGGTGTGACCGTGAAATTCCATGATGTCAAAAAGTGAAAACACTTCCAAATCCATGTATTCCAGGTCGGGCAGCAGCGCCTTGGGGGTGTAAACATCTTCAATCGAGTAAGGTTCGCCGTTGATGTAATAAAGGCGGCGCATGTAAAACATGTCGTCATCCGGCTCAATTTCGAGGATCTTTGCGAATTTGACACCCGCTGGCCGGACAATCTTGGTGAGCATTTTTACAGAAGGTTCTCCGCCTTGCTCGCGAATTTTTTGGCGAAAGCCGGACATTGAATCAAGCTCATGCCTGATTTTTTTTCCAACTACAAAAACGCCTTTTCCCTGGACCGGTTTTAGTTGTCCTTCCAGCGTGAGGGAATTTATCGCGTTGCGTACAGTCAGGCGATGAATGCCAAACTCATCCACCAGCTCGCTCTCGGAAGGGATGGCTGTTCCCGGGGGATACACGCCTTCTTCGATGCGTGAACGCAGAATTTCGCGCAGCTGTATGTATTTTGGGCTCTGATTCTTATCGTTAATTACTTCTTCACCCATGGTTCAAAAACCTCCACAACTTCCGCCGCGACGCGCGCGCCTCCACGCAAAGCCTCTTCCAGACCATGCCCGTGCAGCACTTCCGCCATAAAACCAGCAATAAAGGCGTCGCCCGCGCCTACTGTGTTTTCTACTTGCGCGGGGAAAATTCCAAACTGGTAAAAAAGCTCGCCATCATACGCGAGACTCCCATCCGCGCCAAATGTGCCAACGACAACTTTTGGCCCCATTTTCCAGGCATCCTTCAAATAGGTCTCAGCCTCAGTTCGCTTGAGTGAAAAAAAGGCATAATCAACATAGGGCAGCGTGCGGGCAACCAGAGGGTCGTCCTTCTTGGTGCTGTAGTCAAAACTTAGCAGCGCGCCGCGACCTTTAAGCTCGGCCAGGTTGTTTTCCGCTTTTCCCCAAAAAGCTGTGTGCACCAGGTCATGCCGGGCGGCAAAGTCTACTTCTTCCGGCGTGAATACAAGGTCCGCCAAAACCCCTTCCACATATTCCCCGTGCACGCGGTCCTTCCCGTCCATGTCCATCGTTGTGATGGCAGTCGCGCCGTTCCCAACGCGCAAATGCGAAATATCAATTCCTTCAGCCTTTAGGGTGTCCAGCATCCAGCGGCCGTTGTCGTCACTGCCAGTAACGCTTACCACTGCGGTCGGAAAGCCCAATTTGCGAATATTTACGGCAAAATCCACGGCGTTGCCGGTCGGATATTGTCTGCCAAGGCGGGGATACACATCAATACAGTTATCACCAATAGCGGCGACGCGCATTTCTCTTCTCCTTCTGCTTTATTCCACCGGCCAAGCGCCGTTGACCTGGATTGTCACCGCCGCGCTTTCAGCGCCAGTCTGCAAGCAGCTTTTCAGGTCCAAGCTCTGCAAAACCCCATACAAAAAGCCCGCGATGAACGAATCACCGCAGCCCATCGTATCGACCACTGGCCCCGGGACAACGCCCTGTTCGACAAAATTCTCGCCATCGTAGCCCAGGCTGCCATTTTCGCCCAGGGTCGCCACCACATACTTCGGCCCCCTGTTCCAGCAATTACGCAGGAACTCGCGTAATTCCGTGCTGTCTTGTTCGAAAGAAAAGAAGGCATAATCCACATAAGGCATGGCGATATCCACGCAAGCGTGCTCCGGCTGGTCGGAAAAATCAAACGAAATTACTGTGCCCCGTTCGCGCAATTCTTTCAGGTCATGTTCTATGCGGCTCCAGACGCTGGTGTGCATCAGATCGTGCTTGCTGATGAAATCCTTGTCTTCCTCAGACAGGAAAAAATGTTCCATCACGCCTTCATCGTACTTGCCAAAGACGCGGTTGCCCTTGTCCAGCGTGATTTCCGTGTACGGGGACGTTCCCGGCTTAGTGCTTAGATGCGAAATATCCACGCCCTTGGCTGCCAGGGCTCTCCGCAGCTTGGCGCCGTAATCATCCGTACCGATAAAGCCCACGTAAGAAGCCTCGCCTCCCAAGCGAATGAGGTTCACTGCAACGTTAACAGTGTTTCCACCCGGGTAAGTCTCTCCCTGCTCCAGGTAAACATCCGTTGAATTATCCCCAACAGCCGCGATTTTCATTACTTTCTCTCCTCTTTGCCTAATTCGCTGATAAACTTCATCTTGTCTGTCCGCGCGATCGATTTAAACGACTCAACCGGAACATTTTGGGTATCATAGCTAATGCCATTCAGGAAATAACAAGCGCTCCCCTCGGGAATCTGCAACAAATCAGCCTCAATTTCATCCGCGAAAGTCAGGCTGATATCTTCCGTCCCATGGCTGATTTCCACCCCATATTCCTCGTGCAACATGCCGTACAAGGACAAGCCCTCAAAATCATAGGTCTCGATGCCCGGGTATCTCTCCAGGGGAATAATTGAGGTGTCCAGCGCGACTGGCTCATCATCAATCAAACGAACCCGAACGATCTGAAGCGCCTGGCTGTTTATGGGCAGCTGCAGGCGGTCAGCCATGCGCGCGCTGGTTTTGATGACAGACTGGCTTACGCGCCGATTTTTCAGGGTTTTGCCCTGGCTCTTCACCCAATCCGTAAAAGACCCCAAGTCCTGCAGGTTTCTGAGCATGCGCGGCTCGGGGATGTAATAATTTACCAGAGGGGTGCTTGCCAGGATGCCGGCAGCGATCAAGCGCTTTGCAGCCGCGCGAAAAGTCATGCGGTTGCAGTTCCAGGCTTCACACAGCTGTCGTTCACTTGGCAGCGTGTCTCCTGGTTTTAAATTATTCTCGATGATGTAGCATTCAATTTGCTCAGCAATCCGGTCTCTTGGTCTGCTTTCGTACGCGTCCATACGCACCTCTCTACTGTACTTTTAAGTCTCGGGAAGCAGCTTTCGCAGGTATTGCGCTGATTTCTCAATCGATGTATGGGGATCATCCCAATAGATAGAGTCGTTAATCTCGAGCGTCAGATTACCCTCGTAATCATTGCGCTCCAGGGTGTCGATGTATTCCTTCAGCGGCAGGTTGCCAGCGCCCAAAATGTAGTGCCCGGAGGGATTACCATCGGCGAAGTGGATGTGCTGGACGCGCTTACCAAGCGCGTCAAAGAAGCTCTGCAGCTCTTCTCCTACCACCGCCATCGCCACCAAATCCACGCAGCACTGCACCTGGCCCGAATCCACTTCCGTCAACATGCGCTGCATATCCGCGCAGGTGGTGATCAGGTTGGATTCATACGGCTGGAGTTGTTCAACAATCATCTGAACTCCCAATTCCTCTGCTCGTTTTGCCAGGGCGCGCATCGAATCGATGGAGCGTTTCCAGGCTTCCTCGCGGGGTTCATCCAATAAGCCCCACCCAGAAGTGACAAACAGGCGGTTGGTGCCAAATTCCAGCGCGTCTTCCATGGAGCGGGTGAAGTAGCGGATGCTCTTCTGGCGGTATTCTTCATCACGGCCAGCCAGGTTGATCGGGTAGTTCAGTTGTTCTGGCGTCAGCATGATTACCTTCATTCCGCGGTCCTCAATTTGCTTACGCAGCTTCGCAATCTTTTTGCTGGCGCTGGCGCGGTCGGTGTAATCATCAAAACTGTAATGCGGGTCCCCCGCCCACAATTCAAGATATTTCAGACCGCATTTTTCTACTGAATCCAGCACATACTCAAATGAGTAATGCCAATATTGCACCGTCATGACGGAAATGTTTTGCATGCTGATACGGGACATAAGGCTCCATTCTCAAAGCTGTGATTAGATGAGTAGTAATTAATGTTATACCACATATATAGACAAGATACAAGGAATTTTGAGATTTCCAAGGGAAGTTCGCGGGCTGATTGGGGCCCTTCTTGAGATTAAGCGCAATTGTCCGCGCGATCCCACAGATTATCTTGGTAGAGTGCGGCGGTAATCCGGTATATTGATTGCTAACGAAACGTTTTTCCCCGTTTCGGATAGGAGAAAAAATGGTTGAAGAGAAGAAAAGGGTCCCCTGGTATTTGTGGCCTTTCTGGCTGATCTACCAGATAACGGTCAGCATCCTGAAAATTACCGGCCGTTTGCTTGGAGCTATCCTCGGGCTTGTCATCCTGGTGGTGGGCGTGCTCCTGTGCGTAACCGTCATAGGCGCCATCCTGGGAGTGCCGCTGATAATCCTGGGCTTCATGATGATGGTGCGCTCAATCTTCTAAGCGCGCTTCGCCCAAAACCGCTACTTATGCGCTGCCAGGCTGTTTTTCAGTCTGGTCAGCGCGTCCACGGGGGTCGGATCAACACCGTAGTCCAGCGCGAGAAAATAAGAAACATAGTCCCCAAATTGCAGCAGGCTCCAGATTTGCGCCAGGCGGCCTTGGCCTCTGGCGTGCACAGCGTCCACGCCAGCGCCGGCCATCAGGAAAGCCTGTTGGGTGGCGGTAAGGCGCAAACCGTTGCGTGGATGGTCCAAGCCAGAACGCAAGAACAGCGCGGATGTCTGTTCAAAAAGGCTCTCGGGAAATTCCAGACCCGCCAGGGTATTATGGTTGGATTCCGGCAGCCCCTCAAAGACAGCCCAGGCTTTGGCCAGTTCGTTAATTTGTGTTTTCCAGCGGCGCGCGACGACTTCCAACTCACCTGCCGCGAGGATAACTACGTTCCGATTTAATAGCTGCCCGGCCAGGCGTTTGGCAGGGTTCACGCTCAGGTCCGCCCCCGCGCTCAAGAGCGCCTTGCCCTCCCGCAGTACGGAAAGGGCTTCCTGGATTTCGCTCTCGTCCACGCGCGCCAGGCCAAGCCGGCAGACCAGCGCCAGGAGCATTCCAAACGAATACGGAATTGCCGTCCGCGGCTGACCGCTGTGCTGGAATACCCACACTGGCAGCCCCTTTTCTTCAGCCCGCGCGCGCAGTTCCCCACCCGTGCAGAGCGCCATCACCTGGCAGCCGCGCTCAAGCGCTGCGTCGAAAGAAGAAAGCGTTTCTTCCGTATTGCCGGAATGCGACGAACAGATGACCAGCGTGCCTTTGCCCTGCGCGTAAGCCGGCAAACCATAATTACGATGGGAGAGAATTGGCACGCGGCAGGAGGGCGCCAGATACGCGCTCAGCAAGTCCCCACCAATAGCGGAGCCCCCCATGCCCGGAATCACGACTTTTTCGATATTGGTGAATTCTGGTAACGGCAGGCCGTGTCCTAGCTGCCAGGCTTTTTCCAGGTCATCGGCCAGCGCGTCAATAAATCCAAGCATATTGTCGGGGTCCAGAGGGTTGGTTTGGGTCTGCATTCTTTTACTCCTGATTGGTGATTCGCTGCGCGGCTAAACGCGCGCGTCAAGGTTTGATGGCAAGGTTTGCGATAAAAAGGCTGGAGTACTTGCTCAACCGACAGCCGTCGTCGCTATCTTCGTAGAGCGCCTTAATCAGAAAACCGGCGCGCGTCTGCCCTCCCAGTTGGCTCTCGAGGGTATGGCTGAACTGATATCCTTCATCGATGCTGATTTTCTTCCCAGCCGCTTCCAACAATCTGCCGTTATAAGGCAGCGAAAACTTGCACGCTAAAGGTGTTCGGGCGTGTAAATCCATATCCTCATCGGCAAACATATAGACAATCGGATTTGTGAATCCGGTCATCAGCGCGCCGCCTTTGCGCAGCACGCGGAAAGACTCATTCCACATATTGGTCAGGTCTTCCACGTAGCAATTGGAAACCGGATTGATAATCCAATCGAAGCTCTCATCCTCAAACGGAAAAGGCTTGGTCATATCCCCTTTTACCAGATCTATGTGATAGCCTTCGCGTTCGGCTACACTTTGCTCGGAAGCCAATTGTCTGCGCGAGTTATCAAAAATCGTGACCTTGTAGCCGCGCGCTGAGAGAAGCGCGCCCTGCTGCCCACCTCCGCTGGCAAGCCCAAGCACTTTTTTGCCCAAACCGCTGTACCAATCCTGTGGAACTGGCTTTTGGGGAGTCAGATAAAGGATGAGCTCACCGTTTTGCGCCTGCACAAAATCCTCATGCGTAACCGGAATAGTCCAGGTGTTGCCAGCCTCGCTCCATTTATCCCACATCAAAGAATTGAAATCCACGTAATCGGTCATTGCTATCTTCTCCTCAACTCAGGGGGTGGGGCTGGGTGTCTCAGTGATGGTTGGGGTAGGCGTAGGGGTGTCGGTATTTTTCTGGACCACCTGGATGCGTGCCCAAAATGGAGCGTCCCCGTTGGGACCCAATCCGAAAAGCTCGCCGCCCGGAGCCATTAACATCCAATTGCTCTGATAAAAACCCGTTTCAAAGGGCGCGTACATTTCCACGCTCAATTCCACCACCGCGCCGGGAAGCACCTCAGCCGGCAGGAATTGCGATTGCATGGCGCCCATCGGGTTGCCCGAAAAGAACACCAGAGTATAAAGGCGCGTCCACTTGCAAGCACCGTTATTCACCAGGCGCCAGGTCTTAACAAAGCGCTGACCCGGCTGCATTGGGCTTTCATCCGGAATGCTCACATCAAACGGCACGCCAGCCGCCGCCCGGTTGCAGTCGGGGTTGTCTGTCGGCGTGCGCTCCGGGGTGGAGCTGCGCGCGATGGTTGGAATGAGCGTTGGCGCGGCAGTCGGCGGCGCAGTTGGCGCGGCAGTCGGCGGCGCGTTCTGGAATGCCTGTAAAGTCAGTTGGAAAAGCTGCGTCGCCTCGGCTGCCAGCGTCTGCGAGAGAGCTTCCGCTGTTGGCAAAGTGCCTGGCTCAGAGCTTGATGGCGCGCAAGCCGCAAGGAGAATGGCAAGCGCCGCGCAGACCAGTAAGGCTATTTGGACCATATTTTGCTTGAGTCGAAACATAACGCGCTAATTTTACTCTACTTAGTCATAGTGGATTTCCCACCGCGAGAGTATCCTGAAGCGTTATTGTTTGGGAGCCATTTGGCGAGCACGATTCTTTTTCTGCCGCCTGCTTGCAAAGAGCGCCATCCTTCTCGAACAGTTCATTTCCTCATTTTCTCTACTGCTTTTGGTTTCTTGTTCGCTATGCCCTTTCAGCGCAAAAAAGCCTATGGTATGCCAACATTTCTGCGATTCGATCACGCCCTCTGTAAACATACATCACCTGGGATCAGCTCCACCCTCTGCGCTTGCCTTGCCTCCGCAAATGGAGTAAAGTATAGTTTCATAGAGAAATGTTCTTACGAACGGAGAAGCTTTTATGACCATGGAAACGGTTGCCGCGACTTCTTCCAAACCCACCGAACGCTGGCTGGATAAACCAATTGCGCCCTGGTGGCCGGCATTGACCATTGAAAAGTTGTTAATCGTGCTATTAATTTGCGCGGTCATCCTCACGCGCTTTTACGATTTGGGCGCGCGCACGATGGCGCACGACGAAGTCAATCACGTGGTGCCTTCTTATTCGATTGAAACCTATGTCTACGACCCGGTAACGCATGGACCCTTCCAGTTTCACGCCTTGGCGCTTTCGTATTTCCTCTTAGGCGATTCTGACTTCAGCGCGCGCGTGCCTGCAGCGCTGTTTGGCGTTGGCGTGGTGCTCTTTACCATTTTCGCCTGGCGCCGCTATCTTGGCAGGGTTGGCGCGTTAATCGGCGCTTTCCTGTTCACAATATCGCCGTATATTTTGTTCTACAGCAGGTATACCCGCAATGAAATTTTTATTGTCTTTTGGGGTCTGGTGCTCCTGTGGCTTTTCCTGCGCTATCTGGAAGGCGGAGAGGGCAAGTTCCTGCTCTGGATTAGCTTGATAACCGCCCTGCATTACGCGGATAAAGCGACCTCTTACATATTCAGCGCTGAAGCGCTCATCTTTTTGGCTGTGCTGTTCATCATCGAATCGCTGCGCAAGCCCTGGCGCGAACGCCAGTACCAGGCTAATTTCCTGATTATGATGCTGGTCGCGCTGCTGGCAGTGCTGGCCGGCGCGGCTCTTTATCTGCTCACCAAAGGCAGCGCTGCGGGCAGCTTGCTCGTGCCCTTCGCAATTATTGGCGCGGTGCTGCTGGCTGCCCTGGCTTTCATGATTTTTTGGCTTGTGCGCGGGTTGGGATGGAAAGAAATTCGCAGCTCCCGCAGCTTTGACCTGGTGGCGCTGCAGCTGCTGCTAATTCTCCCGCTGCTCACGGCTCTGCCGGTCAAGCTGCTCGGTTTCGACCCGCTCGATTACTCCCAGACTGGTATTCTGCGTTCCGTGGCGGTCTTCTTCGCGCTCAGCCTGGCATCCATGCTGCTTGGATTGATGTGGAACCGAAAAATCTGGCTGCGCGCGCTGCTGATTTTTTGGAGTGTCTTCCTCGTTCTCTACACAACTTTCTTTACGCACGGCGAAGGCTTCTTTAAGGGCTTGGTGGCTGCCTTAGGCTACTGGATGTCCCAGCAGACGGTGCAGCGCGGCACGCAGCCGCTTTACTACTACGCCTTTGTGCAGATTCCTGTTTATGAATATCTGCCCGCGCTTGGCATGCTATTAGCCTTAGGCATTGCCACTCTGCGCGGTTTGTATGCAGCCCGACCAGGTTTTCCATTCCAGAAACCGGAAAAATCTGTCACTCTCCCCCAGCCCGATCAGTCTTCTGCAAGCCTTGATTTTCCGGAAGACCTGCAGGCGTTGAGAATGGAGCCCGATTCCGCAATGACGAGCAGTCTCGCGGGGAGTCTTGAAACAGAGGTGGAAGAAGTTACTGGGAATATCCAAAAAGCTGCTGACCTTCCGGATGTAACTGTGGAATCTGCCCCGCGTCCTGTTTGGTATGAACGCTTATTCAGTCTACCGCCTGAGCCGCGAGGGACAGCAGCCTGGCTGCCGACCGCCGCTTTACTGATTTACTGGTCGCTGATGAGTTTGCTAGCCTTTTCTTACGCGGGCGAACGCATGCCGTGGTTGACTTCACACATCACGATGCCAATGATCCTGGCGAGCGCTTGGGCTTTGGCTTACCTGGTCGAAAAAACCGATTGGCAATCAGTTCGCCGCGGAAAAGGATGGCTGGTTGGCTTGCTGACGGTAATATTTCTGTTTGCCATTAGCGGCCTGGCAGGCACATTGCTCGGGTCGGTGCAGCCTTTTGCTGGCAAGGACCTGGTGCAGCTGCAAGCAACCAGCACCTTCCTGTTAGCTGCTCTTGGCACTGCCGCCAGCCTGGCAGGTCTGGTCTTTTTACTTAAAGATTGGCATCCGCGCACCTTCTTTAAAACCCTGCTGCTTACCTGCTTTGGAATCATGGCTGTTTTCACCTTCCGCGCCGCGTACCGTGCCGCTTACATCAACTATGACAATGCGAAGGAGTACTTGGTCTACGCGCACTCCACCCGCGACATGAAAGACGTGCTGGAACAGGTGGAGACGATTTCCAAACGGCTGTACGGGGATAAGTCCATCGCGGTCGCCTACGACAATGACGCGCTGTATCCCTTCTGGTGGTACCTGCGGGACTACCCCAACAAGGTCTGGTTTGGCGATAACATCACCAAGGATTTGCGCAACTCGCCGGTAATTCTGGTTGGCAGCGCCAATTTCGCGAAAATCGAGCCGTTGGTGCGCGATGATTACATCATGTATGAATACAAGCGCATGTGGTGGCCGATGGAAGCCTACCGCAATCAATCAATTGCTTCCGTCTGGCAAATGCTAAAAAATCCAGCGCTTCGCGCGGGCCTTTGGGATATCTGGTTTAATCGGGACTACACTCAATATGCCCTGGCTACTGGCGACGGAAGCCTGACCCTGGCCACCTGGTCGCCCTCCGACCTGCTGCGCATGTACATCCGCAAGGATTTGGCTTCCCAAATTTGGGAATACGGCGTTGAACCCACGCCGGCCGCCCCAAAGATAGACCCCTATGCTGGCAATACTCTCAGCCTGGACCCCGTAAAGGTGATTAACATTGCCGGGACCCTCAGTTTCTCAGCGCCGCGTGGATTGGCAGCCGCTCCGGACGGCAGCCTGTTTGTCGCAGACTCTCGCAACCACCGCATCGTCCACCTGGATGCAAGCGGTTTGTATCTCAACTCCTGGGGCAGCTACGCCAACGTTTTGGAAGGCCCCGCGCCAGAGGGACTGTTTAACGAACCCTGGGGCGTGGCAGTGGGACCAGACGGACTGGTTTACGTGACCGATACCTGGAACCACCGCGTGCAGGTCTTCTCGCCTGATGGCAAATTCCTGCGAATGTGGAGTGAGTTCCTGGTGGATGGCGTGCTGGACTCCTTCTGGGGGCCGCGCGGCATCGCTGTGGACGCCCAGAGCCATGTGTACGTGACTGATACTGGCAAACAGCGCGTGGTGGTTTTTGACACTCTCGGGAATTACCTCACGCAGTTTGGCAGCCGCGGCCTGGTCGTCGGGCAGTTGGATGAACCGGTTGGGATCGCGGTGGATTCGGCTGGCAAAGTCTACGTAGCCGATACCTGGAACAACCGCGTGCAGGTCTTCTCGCCAAACGAGGAAGGCACTCTGTTCACAAGCGTGCTCACCTGGGACGTAGATGCCTGGACGACTGATTCGTTGGACAACAAGCCCTTCCTGGCATTAGGAGCCGATAACGAGGTGTTCATTACCGATCCCGATCTCGGGCGGGTTATTCGCTTCGACAACCAGGGCGCGTTCCTGCAATTATGGGGCGGGTACCAAAACAACTTCCTGATGGGCGTGGTGAGCGGCATCGCAGTCGCGCAGGATGGAAACGTTTGGGTCAGCGACGCGCTGAATAACACGCTGTTGCAGTTCGCGCCGCCGGCTGTTCCATAGACCACTCACTCGGATACTTAAAAAAAAACAACCCCTGGTTTCAGGGGTTGTTTTTTCGGTTGATTTTTTTTAGGCCTTAGAGGTAGCCTTGCTTACTACTTGCGAGAAAGCCTTAGGATCCCGTACAGCCAGGTCAGCCAGAACCTTGCGGTTCAGGATGATTTCTGAGGTGCGCAGGGCGCTGATCAGACGGCTGTAGGTAATGCCATTCTGTCGGGCAGCCGCATTGATGCGCACAATCCAGAGCCTGCGCAAATCGCGCTTGCGATTGCGTCGGTCGTTGTAAGCGTACCACTGGCTTTTCATGTAAGCTTCATTGGCGCGCTTGAACAGATGATTTCGGGTTCCCCGATAACCGCTGTTGTGGGCTATCCGGCGCTGGTGGCGTCGGCGGCGGTACGGTCCACTCTTTACTCTTGCCATTTTCTTATCTCCTTTGCGGTCCCCTGGGCGTCAGATTTTCATCCAGTTGTGTACACCCAACAGCCGCGCTAAAACGAATCGACAGGACTTTAGTCCTTTTTGCTCATGTAAGGCGCCAAACGCTTAATGTGCTTGACGAGGCCGCTGGATTTGACAGCGATAGTCTCGGCGAGCAGTGCTTTCGTACGCTTGGAAGTGTTGCGGCGCAGGTGACCTTTACCAATCTTGGTGCGGACAACGAGGCCGGTCCCCGTAGTACGGAAGCGTTTTGACGTAGCCTTATGAGTCTTCATCTTGTACTTACCACTACTTTGTTTTCTAGGCACGTTCAAACTCCTCTAAGAAAATGCAACGGCTGTGAACCGACCGCAGCCGTTGGTATTAATACCGACTAATTATTATAACAGATTAATGAAGAGTCAAGCAACTATTTTTTGGGAGTGAGCAGCATGAACATCGTGCGGCCTTCCATGTTCGGGGCCTGTTCAATTTCACTCACATCCTTCAAGTCCTCCGCAATTTCGCGCAGGTCTTCCAGTGCCAATTCAGGGTAGGTAATCTCCCGACCGCGGAAGCGAATGGTGACGCGGACTTTCATGCCATGCTGCAGCCAACCCCGGGCGTCATCCACCTTAAAACTGCGGTGATGGTCACCTGTCTTTGGACGCAGACGAATTTCTTTGACCTCGATCTTGGTCTGCGCTTTGCGAGCTTCGCGTTCCTTCTTTTCTTTGTCGTAGAGGAACTTGCTGAAATTCATAATCCGGCACACAGGCGGATCAGCATTGGGAGCGACTTCTACCAGGTCCAGACCGGCGGCATCTGCCCTGCGAAGAGCTTCACCAGTTGGGACGATGCCGGCGTTTTCACCGTTTTCATCCACAAGGCGAACTTTTTCTACTCTGATGCGTTCATTAATTCTGTATTCTTGTTTACTACTGATCTTCTCTTCTCCTTGATAACACTTAACAAACAACATATCACTCAGTGGTATGTTCAACGCGTAATATTACCATAATCGCGCTGAAAACGTCAACTGAACGGCGATCTTTTACTAGCAAAAGGCAAAACATCTTCATTTAAGTCTTATTCTGAGGTAATATCTATGAACGTAAGCTCAAGAAACCAAATATCTCAATTTTTACGAACCTGACCAAGCAATCCACCGGAGGAACCATGACTTTCGAACAAAGCTTAGAAAAATACGCCGACTTGATCGTCAACATCGGTTTGGGTCTCAAACCCAACGATAAACTAATCATTTACCTGAATGAACACAGCCTGCCCTTGGCGCGTCTTGTCTCCAAAAAGGCCTTCCAGAATGGCGTCATCGATATCCGCCTTGAATTCAGCGATGACACCATGGTCCTGGACCGTTTTCTCTACGCGCCCGATAAAACCATGGAATTCTTTCCCGCTTACCGCGTGGAATATATGGAAAACCTGCTGAAAGACGGCTACAATCGCCTCTCCTTGCTTGCCGAAGATCCGGACCTGCTTAAGCCGGTTGACCCCGCCCGCATTGCCACCTGGCAGCGCACCGCTGGCAAAGCAGTAAAACCGATCCAAAAATACACCATGGAAAACAAAGTCAAGTGGTGCGTGGTTGGCGTCGCCTGCCCTGCCTGGGCAAAAGCTGTATTCCCCGATTTATCTGAAGAAGAAGGCATGACCAAACTTTGGGAGAACATTTTTGCGGCGACCCGCGCGGACCTGGACGACCCGGTTTTGGCCTGGAAAGGACACGATGCCGCCCTGAAAGCGCGTAAAAATTTCCTGAACGAGGCGCGCTTTGAGTACGTTCGTTACCAAGGCCCAGGCACTGACCTGAAAGTTCATCTGGTTCAGGACCATATTTGGGAAGGCGGTTCCTCCCGCAGTGAAGCCGGGGATATTTTCATGCCGAATATCCCCACTGAAGAAATATTCTCCATGCCGCACGCCGACCGCGTGGACGGCACCCTGCGCGCCACCATGCCCCTCAGCGTGCGCGGTCAGGTAGTGGATGATTTTCATTTCGCCTTTAAAGATGGTCGGGTTATTGATTTTGACGCGGGCACCGGCAAACAAATCCTCACCGACCTGCTGGATATGGATGAGGGCGCGAAACGGCTCGGCGAAATCGCCCTGGTGGCCGCAAATTCACCCATCAGCAACACCGGCATATTGTTCAAAAACACCCTGTTTGATGAGAACGCCTCCTGCCACTTTGCCCTGGGCGCCGCCTACAGCGAAAACCTGAAAGGCGCGACAGAACGCCCGGACGAAGAAAACCGCAAGCTGGGCATGAACGATTCGCTCATCCACGTGGACTTTATGGTCGGTGGGCGGGAAGTGACAGTGACCGGCGTGAAAGCGGACGGGAGCGAAGTTGTGCTGCTGAAAGACGGCGAGTGGCACATTTAGTCTGAGCGCTTTTTCGAAGCTCAAAAAACACCCGCGGACCTTTGAGTCAGCGGGTGTTTTGTTGCCCCCATCAGCTTGCCCGGTGTGTTTTCAGCAATCAACACTTTACCGCGGGCTTCCAGGTTATTTGATGGTATGATTCGCGGGCACGGGTTTAGCTTATTCCCGAAAATTGGTGGATAGAGAAACTCAACTCATCCCGGTAAACTGAAGAGAAAAATCGCATGATACTGCAGGGCGCGCTGATCGTTGTACAACAAATCTTTATCATCTTCCTCCTGATTGGCATTGGATTCCTGGCCGCCAGATTTGGGCTGCTGCGTGAAGAAGGCACGCGTCAGATTACCGATTTGCTCCTGATCATCGTCATTCCCTGCGTAATCATCATGGCTTTTCAAACAGCGTTCGAGCCGGCTCTGATTAAGAACATGCTGATTGCCGCGCTGCTTGCGGCATTGACCCATACTTCTGGCATTCTGATTTCAAAGCTGATGTTCCGGAACAGCGCCCCGGACAGAAAAACCATGCTCACCTATTCGACGGTATTTTACAACGCCGGCTTTTTTTCCCTGCCGCTTTTGCGGGCTTTGTTAGGTGATGCCGGCGTGCTGTATGGGTCCGTTTTTGTGGCGGTTTTCAATCTATTCGCCTGGACCTACGGCATTCGCCTGATGAACGGCGAAAATGGCGCTTCCAAGTGGAAAAGCTTCTTGAACCCAGGAATCGTTTCGCTCCTCATTGCCTCAGCACTGGTGCTCTTCAACATCAAGCTGCCGCTTATGATTAAAACTACGCTGAATTATGTGACGGGTCTGCATACCCCTCTGGCGATGATGATTATTGGCAGCCAATTCTATGCCCTGCGGAATAACTTCACCCTGCGCGATTCTGCATTATGGAAAACCGTTCTTTCAAGGAATATTCTGGTGCCCCTGATTATGGTTGGCGCGATTTATTACCTCGCGCAGGATAAATCGCTTTTCTTTGCCAGCGTGATAACAGCCGCTGCGCCAACAGCCACCAACACAATCCTATTTGCCACCAAGTTCAGGCAGGATGTAAACACCGCCGTCCAGGCAGTAATTTTGACTACCGTGCTGACGATTATCACCATCCCCCTGATCATGGCTCTGGCTATGCTGCTGAAGGGGGCGTTGTAGCGTTTTTGATGTCTGCTGCTGGCGTCCTCAGTTCAGAGACTTCCGGAAAGTTCCAATAAATGGTCCAGTCGGAGCTGACATTTTTTGGATTAGCCAATAACAGATTTGAAGGTCAAAATCGTTACACGATGGGAACCTTGTTCTCTGCGCTTCTGGAATAACCCACAACAGGTGCAGCGGAGGACCGGAAAGACCTGAGGAGTAATTAGTAATCAATTACACCGTTTTTCAAAATGTAGGGGCGACGCATGCGTCGCCCGAACCCCCTTATAAATCAGGACATTTTGCTCAGCGCGATTCCCCATAATTCCATAAAATATTGCGTCTTTGCCCAATAAAATCACAGAGCCCGCGTTAGCGGGCTCTTTCCTCACTCACGCACTAAATCTTTTCAGCGATTTCTTTCCGCGCCAGGTCCAGGAACTCATCCACGCTCATCGCGCCCGGGTTCTCCCCATTGCGCCTGCGCAGCGCCACGTGCCCGGCTTCCATCTCGCGGTCGCCAATCACCAGCATGTAGGGCACCTTTTCCTTTTGCGCGTCCCGGATTTTGGAGTTCATGCGGTCCGCCCGCGCGTCCACGCTCACGCGCAGCCCGGCTTTGCGGTACTTTGCCGCAACTTCATCCGCGAATGCCACGTGCCGGTCGGCAATCGGGATGATGACCGCCTGCTTGGGCGCCAGCCAGGCCGGGAAAGCCCCGCCGTAATGCTCAATCAGCACGCCAAAGAAGCGCTCCAGCGAGCCCAGCAGCGCGCGGTGGATCATGTACGGGCGGTGCGGTTGGCCGTCTTCGCCGATGTATTCCAGACCAAAGCGTTCCGGCTCGTTAAAGTCGAACTGGATGGTGGAGAGCTGCCATTCGCGCCCGAGCGCGTCATTGATCTTCAGGTCAATCTTCGGGCCGTAGAAAGCGCCGCCGCCGTTGTCCACTTCGTAGGGCAGTCCGGCGCGCTTGAGCGACGCTTCCAAGGCGTTTTCAGCGTCCAGCCACTGCGCGGGGTCACCTACGCTTTTTTCTGGTTTCGTGCTCAAAAAGGCGTGAATCTCACTGAAGCCGAATGCCCGCAGGATATTCAGGCTGAAGTCCAGCACAAAGTCAATCTCATCCGGCATCTGGTCCGGGCGGCAGAAGTGGTGCGCGTCATCCTGCGTAAAGCCGCGCACGCGCATCAAGCCGTGCAGCACGCCAGAGCGCTCGTAGCGATAAACGGTGCCTTTTTCGGCGTAGCGTAGCGGCAGGTCGCGGTAGGAGCGCAGCCCGCTCTTGTAGATGTGCAGATGGAAGGGGCAGTTCATCGGTTTGATGAAGTACTGCTGCTCCTCAATTTCGATCGGCGAATACATGTTCTCTTTGTAGAAGCCCAGGTGCCCGCTCGTCTCCCACAAAGAAGCCTTGCCGATGTGGGGGGAGTACACAAAGTCGTAGCCATTGGCCATGTGCTCGTCATCCCAAAAGCGCTCAATCTGGTGCCGGATCATGCCGCCGTTCGGGTGCCACAGAATCAAGCCCTGCCCGACCTCGTCGTTCTGGCTGTACAGGTCCAGTTCTCTGCCCAGTTTGCGGTGGTCGCGTTTGCGAGCCTCTTCCATTTTCCAGAGGTATTCCTCCAGCTGCTCCTTGCTTTCCCAGGCGGTGCCGTAGATGCGCTGCAGCATGGGGCGTTTTTCGTCCCCGCGCCAATACGCGCCGGCCACATTCAGCAGCTTGACCGCTTTCGGGTTGATTTCGGCCGTGCTGCCCACGTGCGGGCCGCGGCAGAGGTCGGTGAAGCGGCCGGATTTATAGATGGTAATCGGTACAATTTCATCCGTCGGGTTGCCGTCGTCATCCAACCCGCCGTGCTCCAGCCCTTCGATCAATTCCAGCTTGAATGGCTGCTCGGCGAACAGCTTTTTCGCGTCCTCCGCGGAGATTTCCTCGCGGCTGAACTGCTCTTTCTGGGAAATGAGCTGCTTCATCCGCTCTTCAATTTCTGCCAGGTCCTCGGGGGTGAGGGTGCGCGGCAGGTCAAAGTCATAATAAAAGCCGTCCTCAATGGGCGGACCGATGGCGACCCGACCGGTGGGGAACTTTTCCAAAACGGCTTCCGCCATCACGTGCGCGGTGCTGTGGCGGATGCGGTAGAGCTGTGACTTCTCGTATTCTTCTTTATTCCCGGACATTTCTTCCTCCTCAAGGCCGCGCGGTGTTGGATTCGCGGCCGAATCTTTAAAATAAAAAGACCCTGCGCCCTGGGGCGAGAGGTCTCTCACGCGGTTCCACCCAGATTACCCCAAGACGGGGCATCTCGATTTGCCGATAACGGGGCTGCCGTTTGCCTTAATGCGGATTCCCGGTTCAGGCTCACGCTGGCGGGTGGTTTTGGCTTGGTGTCTTCCGGCGCTCTTTCAGCATGCGGCGCCTCTCTGTTGGAACAACCAAGTTACTCGTCCCGCGTCATCGCGTATTGGGACAAATATATCGCTTTTCTGGGAATTTAGCAAGCGAACCTATGGACAAA